>CAYNWK010000012.1:0-48256 GCA_964400875.1 uncultured Anaerolineaceae bacterium
ACAAGCCTTCGCCAATGACCCTAACGGCGTGCTCTCCACGTTGAATACGGGCACCATGGGACCTGTGTCCGATACCTATGTCTACTATCAAGGCACCAGCATGGCCGCTCCGCACGTCAGTGGCGTCGCTTCGCTACTTTATTCCCTCGATCCGACCCTGACTCCGGCGGAGATTTTGAACGTCCTTCAATCTACGGTCACCCCCTTCCCCGGGGGGAGCACCTGCAACACCGCCAACTGCGGGAGCGGGATCGTCAACGCCGGCGCAGCCGTCACATTGGTGGATGGCGGAATTCCCGAACCCCCAGAACCGGAGGTCTGCACGAACCTGCTGTCCGATCCTAGCTTCGAGGCTTATACACCCAACCCAAGCTGGACCGAGGCCTCGACCACTTTTGGCACTCCGCTATGCACCACCGCTGACTGTGGGACAGGCGCCGGCACTGCCGGCCCGCGTACCGGCGACGTTTGGGGCTGGTTCGGCGGTACCACGGCAAATGAAACCGCTTCTCTTGAACAGACGGTTGCCATCCCTTACGGAACCACATCACTAAATTTTTACTTGTGGATCGGAAATGCCGACGCGGGGAGCGGTGCGGACGATGTGTTCACCGCCAAGATCGATTCTACCCCGGTGTTCACCGCAACCGCAGTTGAGGTCGGATCGTATCCCGACTTTACGTTGGTTGAATTGGACGCCACCTCCTTCGCTGACACAGGTTCCCATACCGTACGCTTCGACGTGAACACAACGGGGCAGGTCGTCAACTTCAACCTGGACGACGTAAACCTTTGCCAGACCTCAACCAAGACCTATCTGCCGGTGATCCTGCGTTGACCGTCGCAGGAGCCTATTAATCTGCAGCTGATCGGAGCTGATCAGTCACGGCGGCGGGAGGGTACCCTCCCGCCGCCGTTGTCTTAATAGGTCGGATTGCTGTGATCCAGGCGGGCGGAATCAAAAAGGGCTGCTGTTTGCCGCAGCCCCATTTGTATTTCAAGCAGCGTTTACCGGGCTATCGAATGCTTACCAGGATGCTCGTACCGTTGCTGTCGCTATCCGGATCGTGGTTCTCGGATGGCGCATAACTCATTGTCGGGTGTTCCACGTTTTCGACCGAGAAAGTAACTTTCCAGGTGGGGCGCGAGATATTTCCACTGGTCAGCGTGCAGCTGCCGTCGCTATCGGTAGTGCATTGCGCCGTGCTCGACGAGCCTTTGTTCCAGGTTCCCGTGACGGTTGCTCCGCTGATCGGGTTTTCTTCCGAGTCGTGCACCGTGATGATCACAATACCTTGCCATATTTTCTTGCCAGAGACCCAGCTGCTGCCGCCGTCCAGGTCCCCTACGTGAAGGGTTGTTTCCGCTGATGGTGTGGCCGTCGGAGATGACTCTGTCGACGTGGCGGTTGGAAAGACATCTGTTGGGGTGGCCGTTGGTGATACCGCTGTCGGCGTCTCCGTCGGGGGCGTGGCGCCGCCGTCGCTGAGCTTCGCCACGTAGAGGTCTGTCTGCGATCCGGTGATATACACCGCCCCGGCGTTATCGAGGCCGATGCCATGACCGGCGTTGGCGGTCCCCGAACCAATGATTACCGTGTAGAGCAGTTCGCTTCCGCTGACGTTCAGTTTCGCCAGGGCGATATCTGCGCCCGGACCGGTGCGGGTTACCCCAGGGAAGTCCGTCGATTGCGTGTAGCCAATCAGGTAAGCTTCCCCGGCATCATTGATCGCCAGGCCTCTGGCAACGTCATCCAGGCCGCCGCCCAGGTAGGTGCTGTAAACCAAGGCGCTGCCGTCCGGGGCGAATTTTGCCGCGAACATGTCGTCGCAATTAACCGGCCCGCCAAATCCCGGGATCCCGCAATCCAGGGCTCCACCGATGTAATCCTTCCGGTAAGCGCCTGTTGTAGTCGGGAAATCCGCGGAGCGGGTATAACCGGCCACGTAGGCGTTTCCTGCGCTGTTGACTGCCAGGCGCCGCGCGTAATCGATATCGGCCCCGCCCAGGTAGGTGCTGTAGGCCAAGGCGCTTCCGTCCGCCGTTATCTTGGTCACGAAGACGTCTTCATCCTGAAACTCACCGGCTCGCTCCCCCTGTAGCGCTGCCTGGGTGGGAAAATCGTCCGACTGCGTATACCCGGTGATGTAGATGTTCTCGGCTGCGTCCAGCGCGATGCTTTCGCCGTAATCCTCGAAGGAGCCGCCCAGGTAGGTGCTGTAGAGCACGTTCAGCCCGTCCGGCGAGAGCTTCGTGACGAAGGTATCCTCACAGAAACACTGGTTCAAGTTCAAATTGCCCTGGATCGGGTTCAAGGTGGGGAAATCGGTTGATTCAGTGTAACCGACCAGGTAAATCTCTCCGTTATCGTTGAGGGTGAGGTCGTGGATCTCGTCGCTGCGGCTGCCCCCGAAGAAGGTGCTGAACTGAAGTGAACCGTCTTCTGCAGCCAGCTTGGTGACGAAGGCGTCGCGGGTCACCCCGTTCTTCGTCGACTGCATGGCGTTCAAGATCGGGAAGTCGGTCGAATCGGTAAAACCGCCCACAAAGACGCCCCCCGCATTGTCCAGCGCGATCCCGCCGCCGTAATCCAGCCGGGAGCCGCGCAGGTAAGTGGCGTAGAGCAGCGTACCGGTAGGGGAAAACTTGGCGATCAGAACGTCGTTATTCGAGTCGTATACCCGCCCCAATACGTACGCGCTGCCGGCCGCGTCGATCGCTGTGTCGAAGCCGTAGTCGAATCCGCCCAGGTCCAGGCTCGTCTCGTAGACGATAGTTGGGTCGATCACCAGCGGCGCAGCGTGGTTGTAACTACCCACTGCAAAGCTGACTGCGCCGTTCCCACTGCCTGCTGCGAAAGCAACCGGTACGGCAACCCTGCGCCCGTCGAACTCTTGCCAGGCCAGAGGTGTTTTTTCTACTACCTGAGATTGGTCCGGCAGCGTGACCAGAAGGTTCCCGTTGGCCTGGTCCACGGCGACGCCGGTTGCTCCCGAATACTGCCAGCGGATGCTACCTGGGTCCGCCCCTGGGGCAACCGTGAAGGTGCTTTTCAGCGCGCCGTCCTGACCTTCATAGCGCAAATCGATACCGGGGTAAAGTTCCCGGTAGTCGATCGTCGCGTAAGTGGACAGGTTTGTGCGCCAGTCGGCTGACGTGCTGCCGCGATACTCGTTGATCTTCGTCGGCAGAGGAGCGCTCGCCTCAAGTTCCGGCGCCGGGTTGGCCGCCATGAACTTCACCTGCAGCAGCTCCTGGCTGCCAGGCAGGTGCATGGTGATACCTTGCGGCGCGAAAGTGAGCCGGCTGCCTGCACCATATGCCTCGAAAACGGCGCCAGACCCGTTCGTGTTTCTCCCTGGAACAAATGCCAGCGGCAGCTGTCCGAAGGATGCCAGATTGGGCGCGTGCAGCGCGCTTGTCGGCGTGGAGAGCAGCCCGCCTCCCAGTAGAGGGAGCATCATCAGCGTCGTTATCAGGCCCAGGATGGCCAGGGTCAGTCCGGGTGCGCGCCTGGCTTGGGCTAAGACCGTCGTTCGCATGCGTAACCTCCTTAGAAGAATAGGGCATTCGAATAGCCGGAATGTTTGCACTGGCATAAGGTACCTGCTGGCTCTCACCCACCAGAATTTTCTTTCCTGATCCTACTCCTCAAGGATTACAAAAGTCTTATGAAAGGCTTAAACATCCCGAATAATTGCATATTTATCGGTTGATTTACGCCTTTGAATGTTTAAAGATCTAAAACCCCCTCCAAGTCAATCTCAACTGGGAGGGGGTTTTGGCTGGATGGGTTGTTCTGCGTGCTACTATCCAATTCCAGCTTGCGGGTAAGGGAAACCGGGAGGCGCTGGCAGGGAGGGCTCGACGTGCTTGCGTAAAGCGGCATCACAGATGGCATAACCCCAGTTGATCAGTTTCTCTTGCAACGCAGGGTCGAGTCGTTTCATGCGCGTCGGCGTGTTGGCGAGTTCGATGGTCTTCTCTTCGGGACATTCCAGTGCGTCGCCGAGCCTGTAATTGGCGATGTCGGAGCGAATCCCCCAATAGGCGCCCTTCCGGGTTGTGCGTTTGAACAAATCACTCTCTTGGTCAGCCCCTTGATCGATCAGCTCAGTCCGCTGTACGTAGGAATCGATGACCTGCTTTTTACGCAAGGAGCGAACCTGATTGTCGATCAAACTTAAAGTCCGGTAAGTGTGGCGCGCCCAATCCAGCTTCGGCTCAGGTTCGGGTTGCAACTTGCCGCCCCCATCACTAACCAGTACGGTATCGTAAAGTTTCCAGACCGTCTCGAGGCCGAGGTTGTCATAGACGCCGCCGTCGGACAAGAACACATCCGTAGTGTATGGCTCGAATTGCAGATCTATGCCGGAGCCAGGGGTGAAATCATCGTCCTCTAATTCGAGCTTGAGCGGTGAAAGAAACGGAGGGAACGCGGTTGAAGCCGCCACAGCCTTCGCTAATAGGACTTTTGGGTTTTTGACTTCACCAACGCGATAGTCGCGCATGTAAGGTTTCATGAAGCGCCACAATGCGCCCGACTGTACGTTGGTTGCATTGATCACGAAGCGTGGATGATCCGGCAGATCCTGGAGCGTGGCGTCGCCAAAGAGATATTTCCGGTAAGCGTTGACCACTCGCTCGCCGATCGAACCCGAGCCAAGCGCTCCGCCCAGGATGGCGCCTGCGTCTATCGTGCGGGCGCAAAGTTTGCGGATCGGTTCTACGACGGCCGAGACAAACTGAGCGCCGACTCCGCTGGCGTCGAAAGCGAGCCTGGACCAGTTGAGGCCGAGCACTCCGGAGAGAATCGAGCCTCCTGATACGCTGGAGATGCGGTCGATCTTGTTGAGGTAGCCCGCCTGATTGAGCCGCCACAAGACGCCCAGGTGAAAGAGCGTGGCGCGGTACCCACCCCCGGACAAACACAGCCCGATCCCGGCGATAGGAATCCCGGAATCGAAGTCCGAACCGGTATCGACAATCTCAACAGGGGACAAGCTGCGCAGATTTGCAGCCGAAAGGTCAACCTTCATCGTCACGCCTCCATTACTTACGAGTAGAATCTAAGGAAAACTTTCTTATGCTCGAAGTCAGATGATCGCCCTACACGAGCATAGACAGCGCCGAACACCCTTACTCACGCCTTTGACCGGAGAAAATTGACCAGCCAAGCTGCTCCTGCAAGACCGATTGCTCCCAAGGCGAGGAGTGGCGCGAAGAAAACAGGGAAATACAGCCGCACACCCTTGAAAAGTGTTCTTTCGTTGCGCTGGTTACCCGGGACGGGTTCCCCATCGAAATTCACGCAAGTCACCGAGAGGGTACGCTCCCCAGGCTCGTTGAAAGTCGCCCGATACCATTCGCTGAACAGCTGGCTGCCCGGCGGGCACAGGAACTCAGCAGCGTAGCCCGGGCTGTGCAGCGGCGCGGTCAGGGTAGCCAGGCAGGCAAGCCCCACCGCCGCCAGAGCGGCGGCTACCAAAAGGAGTATGCCCATGACAGTGTAAATACCGATTGGTTTCATGGCGGTTTCGATTTTCGATTATGAGAAACCAGATGGGCGCCGGGTACCCTTGAAGCGTTAGATTGCCCGCATGCGATTGTTGCGGGCGTTATGCTCCACCTCCGCCAGTCCCAGCGCCTCCAGCACCGGCGGCACGTAGTTGGCGAAACGGCCACGCAGCCCCTTCTTCAGCCCATACCAGCCACCGACAGGGTTTTCCGGCGACCGCGCCCAGGCTTCCACGGTGCCCTCCGTGGCCGGTTTCTGCTCATCGGCGCTGCCTAAGGGCATCCAGTCGCCGTGTTCTGTGAGCATGGCGTGCAAGTCTTCGATGCAGCGCAGCTGGTAGCCAAGTTCCGTTTTCCCCACTGTGCAAACCAGCGCCGGAGGGTCGGCTGCTTTGTCCCGGAACATCTGGAATTCGCCCTTCGGGCTCGGGGTTTGCAGTATCCAGGGATCGTCCTTGGTACCTTTACCTTTAAATGGTGCTTTGCTCATCATTTGCTCCTTTTGAATATTCAAGCTATGGATGCCGATCTTCGTACAAGTTGAATTTTACTCTGTGTTGCAGTATCGATTAGGGTACTTTGGAATTTTCCTACTCTCCATTTGTTTGTGTTCGTGAAGATTGCGAGTTCTGCTCCTAGGTGCCGACGGAGGAACCAGCCTTAAATCGATCAAACATTTAAACGAATCCGGCCACCGACGCCGTCTGCGAGTCAGGCGCGAGGGAGTTTGGCGGCATTCCGGCGCATTGACGGATGGGCTTTTAACGGGTACAATGCCCTTAATAATTCAGAATTGGGCCCATAGCGCAGTTGGGAGCGCGTCTCAATGGCATTGAGAAGGTCGAGGGTTCGAATCCCTCTGGGTCCACTTTGTTTTAAGCCAATTCTATAGTCGTTGGTCAGGTAGTAGGGGAAATCCGTGAACCCGGATTGCCAAGTTGCCTGATCACGATAACGAAAGTCTGGCAGGAGCAGTAAGCCATCCGTCAGCGAGCCGGGAGAGCGAGGTGTGAGCCCGGCGTGGTGTCCACGGAGCACGGCGAAATTTGAACCTGTTTATTAGAATTCGCTTAGGCCGAACTCGCCTGCCGCCCCATCATGGGCAGACTTCGCTGGTGAAACCATTCCAGGGCTTACCTCCGGGATGGGGCGTAGTCAGCGACGGGGATCGCCCGTTAGCGCGAACCAGAGCGGCCTGCCCGGCGCGTCCGGGTGCGGCAAGCAGGGTGGTACCGCGGAGTCCCTTCGTCCCTGAACGGCGAGGGGCTTTTTTGATCTCTAGCAGGTATTTTGGGAGGTGCATGATGGTGGAGCAAGCCAGTTTTAATTCCCGAATGACGGGTATCCGCTGCCTTCTCGCGCGCCTCCTCGGCCTCCTTCTTTTGAGCCGGTCCAAAGCGGCCATCGATATCGATCCGAGCGTTCAAAGAAGGAGGTTGTTATGTCCGATACGTATTTACCCGGACAAATAGAGGCCAAGTGGCAGCGGAAATGGGAGCAAGAGGGCCTGTTCCGGGCCACGATTGAAGGCGATCAGCCGAAATATTACTGTCTGGACTTTTTCCCTTACCCCTCCGGAGAAGGGCTGCATGTGGGGCACTGCCGCAATTACGTGCCTACCGACGTGATCTCGCGCTATAAGCGGATGCGCGGTTTCAACGTGCTCCACCCCATGGGCTGGGATTCCTTCGCCGAGCCCACCGAGCAGTTTGCCATCTCTCACGGGATCCACCCACGTCTTTCCACCGACCGCAATACGGCCAATTTCCGCCGCCAAATGACCCTGATTGGCGCCGGGTACGACTGGTCGCGCGAGATCGATTCCTCCAAGCCGGAGTTCTACCGCTGGACTCAGTGGTTCTTCACCCGCATGTTCCGGCGCGGGTTGGCCTACCGCGACACCAACTGGCAGTGGTGGTGTCCGGGCTGCATGACCACCCTGTCCAGCCACGAGGTCTCGAACGGGGTTTGCTGGCGGGGGCACACCGGCGTCACCAAGCGTGAGATCCCGGCCTGGTACTTCCGGATCACGGCCTACGCCGATGAGCTGCTCTCCGGATTGGAGCAGATCGATTGGCCAGAGTCGATCAAGGCTCAGCAGCGCTACTGGATCGGCCGTTCCGAGGGCTGCGAAATTGTCTTTAAGACCGAGGATGGCGAAACCCTGGCGGTCTTCACGACCCGACCAGACACCGTCTATGGGGTCACCTATTTCGTGCTGGCGCCGGAGCATCCCCTCGTCGCACACCTGACGACTCCTGAGCAGGGCGCCCAGGTGGAGCACTACATCGAATCTGCCATCAGCCGCGGTGAGATCGAAAGGCAGGCCGAGACTGAAGAGCAGGACGGCGTCTTCACCGGCGGATACGTGGTCAACCCAATGAATGGCGAGCGCGTTCCGGCCTGGATCGCCGATTACGTGCTGCCCGATTACGGCACCGGGGCGGTGATGGGCGTGCCGGCTCACGACCCGCGCGACTTCAAGTTCGCCCGGCGCTACGGGCTGCCGGTCCGTACAGTGGTTGTCCCATCCGAAGAAGACAGCGGTTGGAAGGTTACAACGGAAGCTTTCACTGATATGGGCAGGCTGGTTGAATCCGGTCCCTTCACCGGGCTGTCCAGCGAGGTTGCGATCCGGCGGATCGGCGAAATCCTAGCCCAGCACGGCACAGGCGGTCCCCGGGTGATGTACCGCATGCACGACTGGCTGATCAGCCGGCAGCGCTACTGGGGCACGCCGATCCCCATCGTTTACTGCCGGGACTGCGGCGAAGTGCCCGTACCGGACGAGCAGCTGCCCGTTTTGCTGCCCCCGATGGTAGATTTCGCCCCGGACGGCAGCGGCCGTTCGCCGCTTGCCCACCTGCCCGAATTCGTGCACACCACCTGCCCGACCTGCGGAGGCCCTGCCGAGCGTGAGACCGACACGATGGGCGGTTTCGCGTGCTCATCATGGTACTTTCTGCGCTTCACCAGTCCGAACTATCACCAGGGTCCCTTCGAACCGGCCGAGATGAAGTACTGGATGCCGGTTGACCTGTACGTCGGCGGCGCAGAGCACGCCGTCCTGCACCTGCTGTATGCCCGTTTCTGGACGAAGGTGCTGGCCGATGAAGGTCTGCTGCCTTTTCGAGAGCCATTCAGCCGCTTGATGAACCAAGGCCAGCTCTTGGCGCCGGACGGAAGGCGCATGTCCAAGTCGCGCGGCAACGTAATCACCCCCGACGAGGTGGTCGCCGAATACGGGGCGGATGCGTTGCGCATCTACGAGATGTTTATGGCGCCTTTCGAACAAGACGTCGCCTGGACCACGGAAGGGATCAACGGCGCCAGCCGATTCCTGAACCGGGTGTGGAGCCTGTATGATTCCACACCCTCGAGAGGCACAGTTTCGACCGATCGCGATGCAGAACTGGACCGGGCGACACACCAGACTATCCGCCATGTTACCGACCGCATCGAGGGCTTTCGCTTCAATACGATGATCTCAGCGTTGATGGAGTTTGCTAACCTGCTGGCCGAGCGAGAGCGATCCGGCGCAGCAGGCACCGCCAGCTATCGCGAGGCGCTGGAAGTCTTGCTGGCGCTGCTGGCGCCGGCTGCGCCGCATATCACGGAGGAGCTCTGGGAGCGAGCCGGGTATGAGGGGAGCGTACACCGCCAGCCCTGGCCTGCGTGGGATGAAGCGCTGGCGCGTGAGGATACCGTCGAAATACCGGTCCAGATCAACGGGAAGCTGCGCGCCGTATTGGTCGTTGCCGTTGATGAGGCGCGCGACGAGGTGGAAGCGCAGGCCCTGGCAGATTCCAACGTTCGGCAGCACCTGGATGGTCAGCCAATTTCCCGGCTCATCTACGTCCCCGGAAAGATCATCAATATCGTTACCTGAGCCGGTCTAAAATGCCTCTGCGCTGCCCTGTATGCTTAAAAACGCCTGGCTGGTGGTTGCCTGTTGGATCGAGCTGCCACCGGATAGCCGTTCAGACGAGATTTCCTTACAATTGGTCACCTGCGCCGCTCGCGGGTTTCGCGGCGCGGCGGTCTATGGCGCGATTCTCCCTTGAGATATAATTTCGTGTGTGTCACTTGTCCTGAATAATAAATGAGCAGGTGTTTATGTGGTTAACCCTCGCCTGAACACAACTGAATTCTACTGGAGTAGGATTGCATGACAAATCCCCCTAACTACGACCCAGAAGCAATAGAGCCTAAATGGCAGGCCCAATGGGAGTCCGATGGCCTGTATAACGCCGAGATCGACCAGGACCGTCCGAAGCACTACGCCTTGACCATGCTGCCTTACCCCTCGGGCGACCTGCACATCGGCCACTGGTACGCCATGACTCCCTCCGACGCGCGCGCCCGTTTCATGCGCATGCGCGGGTACAACGTCATGTTCCCAATTGGTTTCGACGCCTTCGGCCTGCCCGCAGAGAACGCCGCCATCAGGAATAATGTCCATCCCAAGGAATGGACTTACGCCAACATTCGGCGCATGCGCGGTCAGCTGAAAAGCATGGGCGCCATGTTCGATTGGCGCAGGGAGGCGATCTCATCGGATCCGAGCTATTACCACTGGACCGAATGGTTCTTCCTGAAGCTGCTCGAACACGGCCTGGCTTACCGCAAAATGTCGCCGGTGGACTGGTGCCCGCACTGCAATACCACGCTGGCGCGCGAACAGGTCTGGGGGGAAGACCGCCACTGCGAGCGCTGCGGCACCCCGGTGATCAAAAAGGACCTGGAACAATGGTTCTTCCGCACTACAAATTACGCCGAGGAGCTGCTCGACTTCTCCCATCTGGACTGGCCCGAGCGGGTCCAGCTCCTGCAAACCAACTGGATAGGGCGCTCGGAAGGCGCGCGGGTGATCTTCCGCACGGAAGACGGCGACCCTCTAGAGGTCTTCACCACCCGCCCGGACACGCTGTGGGGCGCGACCTTCATGGTCCTGGCGCCGGAGCACCCTTTAGTAGAAGTGATCACCACCCAAGAACAGCGCGCCGAGGTGGAAGCTTATGTGCAAGAAGCTTCTCGCCAAACGGACATCCAGCGCGAAGCCGCCGACAAAGAAAAGTCCGGGGTTTTCACCGGCGGGTACGCTGTCAATCCGGTTAACCAGGCGCGCATCCCCATCTGGATCGCCGATTACGTGCTGATGACATACGGGACCGGCGCGATCATGGCCGTTCCCGCTCACGATGAGCGCGATTTCGAGTTCGCCCTGAAGTTCGGTTTGCCGATCCTGCCAGTGATAGCCCGCCCCGATGGATTGACCAAATCCTTCGCACCCGTGAGGGGGATGAAGCCGGGTTTCGCCGAAGTTCTGGAGAAAGACGGGATCTCCTTTGAGATCTCCGAAGGCGGACTGTATGTCACCATCCCTGCGGACCGGGTTGAAGAGTACATCGAGCTTGCGTGCGCCCACATTCAACCTGGCGCCTGGAACGAGGTGGTCGGCACGCGCTGGGCTTTCATTTTCGATGACGGGGTTGAGGACTGGGATTCGGTTGAATCAGGTCAACGGATTCTGAAACGCTGCACTGTGTTGGATTCCAGCGTGCAGCCGGCTCGGACCGTTATGGAGATGCTCTGGCGCTGTAAGTTTTACCGGGATGCACTGTACCACCACGATTACGGCACGATGATCAACTCGGGTGAATTTAGCGGTACCCCGGGCGATCGCGCCGTCAATGAGGTTATCCAATGGCTGGAGGAGCAGGGTATCGGCGAGGGCACGGTCAACTACCGCCTGCGCGATTGGCTGATCTCTCGCCAGCGCTACTGGGGCGCGCCGATCCCGGTCGTTTACTGTGACGAGCACGGCGCGGTGCCCGTTCCAGAGAGCGAACTGCCGGTGCTGCTGCCCGACGACGTCGAATGGCTTCCCACCGGGGAGAGCCCGCTCAAGCTGCACCCGAGCTGGAAACACACCACCTGTCCGATTTGCGGAAAGCCCGCGGTTCGCGAAACCGACACTATGGACACCTTCATGTGTTCGTCATGGTATCACCTGCGTTATTTAAGCCCGGATTACGATCAGGGCCCTTTCGATCCGGCTGAGTACGACTACTGGATGCCGGTGGATACGTACACGGGCGGAATCGAGCATGCCACCATGCACCTGATTTACACACGTTTTTTCCACAAAGCCCTCCGGGATATGGGTATCACTAAGGGTCCAGAGCCAATGATTCAGCTGCGCAATCAGGGCATCATCCTGGGCGAAGACTCGGAAAAGATGTCCAAGAGCCGCGGCAACGTGGTCGCCCCGGACGACCTGGTCGATCGATATGGAGCCGATACGGTGCGCGCCTACCTGATGTTCTTCGCCCGCTGGGATCTGGGCGCTCCTTGGAACAGCAGCGGCATTGAGGGCACAGCCCGCTGGGTGCGCAGGGTTTGGTCCCTGTTCACCGATCCGCCCCAGGTCTCCGGCAGCGCCAGTACGGAGGCGCGCCGTAACTTACGCCGCAAAGTACACCAGACTCTACAGCAAGTTACCCAGGACTTTGAACAGTTCGAATTCAATACCATCGTCTCCGCGCTGATGGAGTTGCTCAATGAAATGAGTTCCGCTTACGATGCGGGCGTTGGTGGTACGCCAGAATGGGACGAAGCGGTCGATCTGTACCTGCGCATGATGGCACCGGTCACGCCGCACGTCGCCGAAGAGCTGTGGACCGAGCGCCTCGGCAAGCCATACTCGGTTCATCGACAGTCCTGGCCCGAGGTGGACGAAGCTGCTACCGAGGAAGACGAGATTACCCTGGTGGTGCAGGTCAACGGTAAGGTGCGCGACCGCATCACCGTTCCGGCCGACATCAGCCAGGAGCAGGCCGAGACGATAGCGCTAGCCAGCGAGAGCGTGCAAAAATACCTCGATGGAAACCAGCCGCGCAAGGTCATCGTCGTGCCTGGAAAACTGGTCAATATTGTTGTTTAGGGTTTGTTGGATTGTGCCCGGCGTTCCGGCAGTTCGCTTCTCCGGAGCGCCGGGCGTTTTGTTTTATCCGGAGTACGGAGGGTGACTGATGCGTTTTGAAGAAATGAATTGGTTCGCAGTTGAAGACTATCTGCTCCAGGATGACCGGTTGATGCTGGTTTTTGGGGCTTGCGAACAGCACGCTTACCTGAGTTTGCTCACCGATGTCAAGGTCCCGCTGGCGTTGGCGGATGAAGCCAGCCGGCGCACCGGTGTAGTGGTTGCTCCGCCGCTTAATTTTGGCGCTTCACCTTACTTTCTGGCTTACCCGGGTACGTTGAGCTTGCGGGTCAGCACCTTGCTGGACGCTGCCGAGGATATCGTGCGTTCGGCGTACGGTGCGGGTTTCAGCCGGTTCCTGGTCCTCAATGGACATGGCGGTAACGACCCGTTGCGTGGCCGTTTATCCGAGCTGTTGAACGAACTGGAAGGCTTGCGCGTAACCTGGTATGCCTGGTGGCAGGCCCAGAGCGTCCAGGCTGTCTCCGCCCGGCATGGGCTGCAGCCCAATCACGCCAACTGGCTGGAAGCGTTTCCCTTCACCCGGGTTGGGGACTTGCCGGAGAGCGAAAAGGACTTCCCACAGGTCGATCAGCTGCCGGATGCCCGACGCGCCCGGCAGATTTATGGGGACGGTTCCTTCGGAGGGCGCTACCAGGTTGACGAAGCCATCATGGATGAGCTGTTCGCCGCCGCGCTGGAAGACGTGTTGCGACTTCTCGAGTTCGAGTAAAATGAGAGGGTGTTAGTTAGCTTAGAAGGGATCTGGGGAGGTATTGGCGCGTATTGCTCGCCTGCCACTCCAAAAATTTACACCAGGTGGGTAAACGTTCATCGAAAATAAAGGAGATCGAATATGGCTGAAAGAGAAATCATCAAAACCGACAAAGCGCCAAAGGCGGTTGGCCCGTATTCCGTGGCCGCAAGTAGCGGCGGTTTCGTCTTCGCCGCCGGGCAGATCGGCCTGGTCCCTACGACTGGTGAGATCGTCTCTGGGGGCGTGGAAGCGGAAACCCGCCAGGCGCTGACCAACTTGAGCAGCGTGTTCGCCGCCGCCGGCACATCCCTTGATCAGGTGGTCAAGACCACCGTCTTCCTGCGGGATATGGATGATTTTGGACGTATGAACGCCGTTTATGCTGAATTCTTCCCTCAGGATCCGCCGGCACGCTCGACGATCGCAGTAGCTGGATTGCCCAAAGGCGCTGCTGTAGAAATCGAGGCCATCGCTGCAATGGGTTGACCGGTTTGTAAAGTAAGCGCCCGTCTTCCAGTCAATCCGAAGCGCTACACCCTCAACGGCTTTCGTTTTTTAGTGTTTTTATGCCTCTCGTCTCGATCATCGTGCCGTGTTACAATGAACAATCGACGATTCAACAGCTGTTGAAAGCCGTGTACGCTCAGTCATTTCCCCGTCAGGATATGGAGGTAGTCGTCGCCGACGGCATGTCCACGGATGAGACGCGCCGGGAGATCGCTGCGTTCCAGCGCGAGCACCCGGACCTATGCGTTCGCGTTGTGGATAACCCCCGGCGGGATATCCCTGCCGGGCTCAACCGGGCTATCGCGGCGGCACACGGCGAATTCGTCGTGCGCCTGGACGCACATTCGGAGCCGTACCCGGATTACGTCGCCAGATGTGTCGAGGCCTTGAAGGCCGGTCGCGGCGACAACGTCGGCGGCGTCTGGGAGATTCGGCCGAGCAACTCCAGCTGGCAGGCGAGAGCCATTTCCGCCGCAGCCGCCCATCCTTTTGGGGTCGGCGACGCCCAATACCGGGTCGGTGGGACGGCTCAGGCGGTTGACACGGTTCCCTTCGGCGCATTTCGCCGTACGCTGGTCGAAGAAGTCGGCGGGTTCGACGAAAGCCTGTTGACGAACGAGGATTACGAGTTTAACGTGCGGGTGCGCAAAGCTGGGGGGGTGGTCTGGCTGGACCCGTTGATCCGCACGATTTACTACGCCCGGGCGACCATGATTGACCTCGCCCGCCAGTACTGGCGATATGGGTATTGGAAAGCGCGCATGCTGCGGAGATACCCTGAGACATTTCGCTGGCGGCAGCTGGCCGGAGTTTTTGTGCTCAGCTTCCTGGTGCTCGGAATTTTGGGTATCTGGTTTGCGGCGGCGCGCTGGCTCTTGGTCATTGAAACAGTATTTTACGCTTTACTGCTGCTGTTCGCAGGGGTGCAAGTGGCCTGGAGAAAGCGGGACTTTGCCTTGCTTTGGGGAGTCCCACTGGCTATCGCCATAATGCATTTCTCCTGGGGAACAGCTTTTTTATGGAGTTTACTGAACCGGCGAGATGATGACTACCGACAAAACGTTGGTAAGTGAAGAGCGCATCGCGGTGGCGCGCAAAGTGGCGCAGGCCAGTCGTTGGCGGCTGCGCACCCAAGAACGCCTCGCTCTGCTCATGGCGGGCGATCTATTGGCGGCGTTGATCGCCTTAGGGGTTTCCTTGTACTTCTGGGCCAGCGCTGCGCCTTGGCTGAGTGGGATGGAATTCCTCCTGCAGCGCCCGCCACTCTGGTTCTACTTCCTGCCTATCTTCTGGATGATCTTGCTGGTGGAGCTGTATGACGTTCACCGAGCCGGCGATTGGAGGACCACGGTGCGCGGCGTAGCCGCGGCTGCAGTAGTCGGCCTGATCGTTTACTTGTTCTTATACTTCTATTTATCCGATCCCCCCAGGTCGCTGCTGCCCCGCCGGGGAGTCGCCGGTTTCCTGGTGGCGGCTTCGGTTTTAACGATCGCCTGGCGCTTTGTTTACATCCGTGTTTTCACTACCGCCTCGTTTATGCGCCGCGTGGTTTTGGTCGGCGCAGGGCATGCCGGGCAGTCTATCTTGCAAGTGGTCAACCGCCTAAACCCGCCGCCCTTCGATCTATTCGGAGTTTTGGACGACGACCCGTACAAGATCGGCTCGGACCTCGAAGGTTTTCCTGTATTGGGCGACAGCGAAAACTTGTTGGAACTGATCACCCGGGAGGAAATCACCGATGTCATCGTGGCGATCTCGGGAGAGATGAACGGAACGACTTTCCAGAATCTACTGGAGGCGCAAGAACACGGCGTCGAGATCACCCGCATGCCGGTCGCTTATGAGGAATTGCTAGGCCGGGTGCCCATCCGGCTTTTGGAAGCTGATTGGATCTTGCGTTCGTTCGTCGATCAAAATCGCGTCAGCGGCATCTACACGCTGATCAAGAGGCTAATTGACATCCTCGGCGGGTTGATCGGTGTGACTCTGACCGTGCTGCTCACACCCTTTGTCGGCCTGGCGATCCTGATTGACAGCGGCAGACCGGTCTTTTATTCCCAGGTCCGTTCGGGGAAAGGCGCTCAGCCGTACCAGATCATCAAGTACCGCACCATGTACCAGGACGCTGAACCGGATGGTAAGCCTCGTTGGGCTAAAGAGGACGACGAACGCGCCACCCGCGTGGGGCGCATCCTGCGAAAGACTCACCTGGACGAGCTCCCGCAATTCATAAACGTGCTGCGCGGCGAGATGAGCCTGGTCGGGCCGCGTGCGGAACGTCCGGAGCTGATCGCCTTATTCCAAAAGCATGTGCCTTTTTATCGCGCCCGGCTGCTGGTCAAACCGGGTATCACTGGTTGGGCACAGGTCAACTTTGGCTACGCCGCTACCATTGATGAGACCGTCACCAAGCTCGAATACGATCTGTATTACATCAAACACCGCAATTTGCTGATGGACCTGATCATCCTCTTGCGCACACCGGCAACCGTATTCGGTTTTCGAGGGCAGTAACTCATGCGCGTCCTGGTAACCGGAGGGGCGGGATTTATCGGTTCGCATCTGGTGCGGGCGTTGCTGGCGCGTGGTGACCGGGTGCGCGTGCTGGATAATTTTTCCACGGGCCGGATTGAAAACCTGTCTGGGTTGAACGGCTCTCTGAGGGTGATTGAAGGAGATTTATGCAACCTCCATGCAGTCGAACAGGCAGTGAAGGGTATCGAGCTGGTCTTCCACCAGGCAGCGATGGTCTCGGTGCCCCAATCGATGCACGATCCGGATACCTGCTTTGAGGTCAACGTTCAGGGCAGTTTGAATCTGTTCGAGGCTGCCCACCGGGCTGGTGTGACCCGGGTGGTCGCCGCCTCCAGCTGCGCAGTGTATGGTGATTCGGACGCGCTTCCTCTGCAAGAAAGTGGTAAAGTTACCTCTCTCTCTCCCTACGCCGCCTCCAAGCGGGCGATGGAGGTGTATGCCGAGATGTACACGCGTGCCTTCGACTTGCCGGTGGTCTCGTTACGGTATTTCAACGTTTACGGCCCGGGACAAAACCCTGACTCGGACTATGCTGCTGTAATCCCCATTTTTATCCGGCGAGCGCTGGAAGGACAGGCGCTGTACGTGCACGGCGATGGACGCCAGCAGCGGGATTTCATTTACGTTGGCGACGTTGGGCGCGCCAACTTGATGGCTGCGGCCGCGCCGGACGCGCCCGGAAGCGTCTACAATATCTGCACCGGTGAGGCCACCAGCCTGCTAGATTTGGTAAAATCCTTATCCCGAGAACTGCACGGTGCGCTGAAGACGGAGTTTTCGGATGCGCGCGCGGGAGATATCTATCGTTCCTTGGGAGATCCGGCTAAAGCTTTTAAGCGATTGGGATTTCAAGCGCAGACGGACCTG
The DNA here is from genome assembly GCA_964400875.1 of uncultured Anaerolineaceae bacterium. GTDB lineage: Bacteria > Chloroflexota > Anaerolineae > Anaerolineales > UBA4823 > CAYNWK01. Next base: position 17,169 of record CAYNWK010000012.1, read on the forward strand.
GCAGAAGGCTTGCACCGTACGGTGAGCGCCATGCGCGAGGTCTCTGTATCGAACTTCTCAACGGCGTTCCAAGGAAATTGACACGGAGGATCACAATACAGCATGGCTGAATATCCCGCTGTTTTGGGAGGAGAGCCAGCATTCGACCTGAAGGTCAACATGGTTCGCCCGGTGCTGCCCTCCTTTTCCGAGATGGAAACGGGCGTCCGGGAGATCCTGAGTACCGGTATGGTCACCAAGGGCCGATATTTGCAGACTTTCGAGCGTGAGATTGCCCACCACCTGGGCGTTAAACATGCCCTGGCGATCTCAAGTTGCACCGCCGGATTAATGCTGGTTTATCGCCGGTTGGGCTTGACCGGCGAAGTCATCGTACCCAGTTTCACCTTCATGGCGACGGTCAGCCCGTTGATCTGGGCTGGGCTGCGTCCGGTTTTCGTGGATGTGGACCCGCAGACCAACAACCTTGACCCGCAGGCTGCTGAAGCAGCCATCACCCCCCGCACCTCGGCTATCGTTGGGGTGCACCAATTCGGGAACCCGGCTGATATCGATCGGTTGCAGGCAGTAGCCGACCGGCATGGATTGAAGCTGCTCTTCGACGCCGCTCACGGTTTCGGAGCGATCTTCCAGGGCTCCCCGGTTGGCAGCCAGGGCCACGCGCAAGTTTTCAGCTTGAGCCCGACGAAACTGCTGATCAGTGGGGAGGGCGGTATCGTTGCCACCGAGGACGATCGGCTGGCCAAACAGGTGCGCATAGGCAGGGAGTATGGCAACAACGGTAATTACGACAGCCTCTTCGCAGGCCTCAACGCTCGCATGCCCGAGTTCAACGCTTTGTTGGGCCTGCATAGCCTGGAACGCTTGGAGGACGCAGCCCAAAGCCGCAACCGGACTGCAGCCCTTTATACGGAACGGCTCGGCCGTTTACCGGGGATCGGCTTCCAGCTCGTGCATTCGGGAAACCGCAACTCGTACCGGGAGTTTTCGATCACCGTTGAGGCGGATGCATTTGGCTTGAGCCGGGACGAGTTAGCCGATGCGCTGCTGGTCGAAAACATCGACACGCGCAAATATTACGACCCACCGGTACACCGGCAGACAGCTTACCGTGAGTATTATGATGGTCGGCCTCTTCCGAATACCGACCGGCTGGCCGCGAACAGTTTAAGTTTCCCGATGTGGTCGGATATGGAATCGGATGTGGTTGAGAGAATTTGTGTAGCGGTTCAAAGGATACAGGTACATGGAAAAGCGATCCGTAGTGAGCTTGTCGCAGGATAGGTTCGCCCTGGCGATGAAGTGGGTCAGGAAACAGCTCTCTTTTGAGGGCCTGATCCGCATGGTCGCCGACACGATTTTAATCAACCTGGCGATCTTGTTCTCGCTGGTAGCCCGTTTTCTATACCAGGTAGCCGTCGGTAATCCGATGGCAGACCTGGGCTACCAACAGATCTTCTGGCAGTATTTGACGGCTTACGGCAAGAGCGCCTGGCTTTTGACGTTAATCTGTTTGGCGATCTTCACCTTGAGCGGCTTTTACACGCACGGTCGCTTTTACCGTGGGCGTTATAAGGCCCTGATTGTCGTACAGGCGGTTAGCCTGGGGTACCTGATCTTCGGTTTGTTGACTTACCTGGCGCAAAGTCCATTCTTGAGTTTCTTGCGCGGCAACGTAGCCTTTCCCCGCATAACCCTGGTTGTAGCCTGGGCCTTGACGATCGCACTGTTGGCCAGCGCGCGCGCCTGGGCGTACCTGTGGGAAAACGTCATCTGGGTGGAGCGGTTAAAACCGACAAAGGGCGCCGATCGCAAGATCCGCAATGTGTTGGTTATTGGTGGGGCCGGGTATATTGGTTCTGCGCTGCTCCCCAAGTTGCTGGACAAGGGTTTCCGCGTGCGCCTATTGGATCTGCTCCTGTACGGCACCGAACCGATCCAACCCTGGCTCGACCATCCCCATCTGGAGATCATGCAAGCGGATTTTCGCCAAATCGACAAGGTCGTCGAAGCGATGAACGGGATCGACGCGGTGATCCATCTGGGCGGGATCGTCGGAGACCCGGCCTGCGCGCTGGATGAAGAATTAACCAAAGATATCAACTTGATGGCCACCCGCATGATCGCTGAGGTGGCGAAGGGCAGCGGCGTTGGCCATTTCGTTTTCGCCAGCACATGTTCTGTGTACGGCGCCAGCAACCACCAGCTCGATGAGCGTTCAGCGCTGAACCCGGTTTCGTTGTATGCTCGCAGCAAGATCGCTTCGGAGAAAGTGCTCTTGCAGATGGCAGACGACCGCTTTGCCCCGGTCATTCTCAGATTCGGCACCATTTACGGTCTCTCAGGGCGCACCCGCTTCGACCTGGTGGTCAACCTGTTGACCGCCAAGGCCTTAAAAGATGGCGAGATCACCATCTATGGCGGCGATCAATGGCGGCCTTTCTTGCATGTGGAGGATGCTGCGAGCGCCTTGATGCTGGTGCTATCTTCGCCTCGCCACGTGGTCCGCAACCAGATCTTCAACGTGGGCTCCAACGAGCAGAATTTCACCATCCGTCAGATCGGCGAAATCATTCACCATTATGTGCCCGAGGCCGGCGTGATCAACGAGCAGGATGATATCGATCCGCGCAATTACTGGGTAAATTTCCATAAGATCTCCCGGAACCTCGGGTTCCAACCAAAGTGGACGGTGCACCAGGGTATCGAGCAGGTCCTGGAAGCGGTCAAGAGCGGCAGCGTCGGCGACTACAGGGACGCCAGGTACAGCAACGTCAAGTTCCTGACCGAGGAAGGGATTTATCGCCTGGCGCGCCAGGAGAACGGTTGGGCTTACCACCTGCTGAACGAAGCAACCCCCGGGGCGCCGGTCATCGCGGATGTGTAACACCCAATGCCCTGGCTCTCCACTTCGGAGTGGGAAGATTTTTTAGCTCGCCATCCCGAAGCTCATATTTTGCAAACCGCCGCCTGGGGGGAACTCAAGGCGGATTTCGGTTGGGAAGTCCATCGCTGCGTCGCCGACGGAACCGGCGCGCAGCTGCTTTTTCGATCCTTGCCTCTCGGATTTACCATTGCTTACATACCCAAGGGTCCTGTTTATGGACTCCAGGGTCCAGGTAATGAACCCCGGGATTCAGTCGACGAACCTGCGCGGGAGCAGTTTTGGACGGAAATTGATGCGCTTTGCCGCCAGCGCCGGGCGATCGCCCTCAAAGTAGAACCTGATTTATGGCAGGATCCTGCCAATGGGGGTGCCGCAAAGCCGCCGCCTGGGTTCCGTCACAGTTCGCACGCGATCCAACCGCCAAGAACCATCCTGGTAGATCTGCAGGATGATGAAGAAGCTATCCAGGCGCGTATGAAACAGAAAACTCGCTATAACATCCGACTGGCTTCGCGCAAAGAAGTCGTTGTCCGCTCAAGCGCGGACGTCGAGGCTTTCTACGAGTTGATCGCGGTCACCGGAGAACGCAACGAGTTCGGCGTGCACAATGCCGCGTATTACCGGAGGGCTTACGAGTTATTTCACCCGCGCGGCGACTGCGAATTATTGGTCGCCGAGTACCAGCACCAGCGTCTTGCCGCCTTAATGGTTTTTTCACACGGGTCGCGGGCTTGGTATTTTTACGGCGCCTCGCTGGAAGAGCATCGCGAGCGCATGCCTACTTACCGTTTGCAATGGGAGGCGATGCGCTGGGCTCGAGCGCGCGGGTGCCTGACGTATGACCTGTGGGGGATACCGGACGAAGAAGAGCACACGCTGGAGGATCAGTTTACCCATCGGTCTGATGGGCTTTGGGGAGTTTACCGCTTCAAACGCGGGTTTGGCGGCGTGGTGCGCCGCGCCCAGGGGCCTTGGGATCGAGTTTACCAGCCCTGGATGTACCGTGCAATGATGTGGTGGCTGGGAAGACAGGATTCATGAGTTCGGAAAACCCTCCCAACATGGATGGCCCTACCTGGGATGGGATCTTGGCTGGTTTTCCGGATGCGCACCTCTTGCAGACCTGGGAGTGGGCTCAGGTGAAGTCGGGTTTCGGCTGGGAACCACTGCCGACGGTATGGCATGATAAGGATGGACTCCCTGCAGCCGCAGCGATGGTTTTAGCCCGTAAACTCTCGATCGGTGGGCTGTCCGCGGGTTTGCGAGTGATGTATGTTCCCAAGGGTCCGGTGCTGCAAGACTGGGGCGATGAAAAGCTGCGCCGGCAGGTTTTGGCCGATCTGCGCGCCTTGGCGCTGCGCCGAGGTGCGATTTTCATCAAGATCGATCCGGACGTTTGCGTTGGCACCGGCGAACCCGGTGATGGTACCCACATTGATGACCTGGTCCTTGAAGACCCTTTGGGCGAGCAGGTCGTCACTTCCCTCCATCAAGATGGGTGGCGGTTTTCGACGGAACAGATACAGTTTCGAAATACCGTGGTGATTGATCTGACGCCTTCTGAAGATGAGCTGCTTGCCAGTATGAAGCAGAAAACCCGCTACAATGTACGCCTGGCAGCCAGGCGCGGCGTCGAGGTCCGACCCGGTGGCGCAGCGGATAAAGATTTGCTCTACCAGATGTACGCAGAAACCTCTGTGCGGGATGATTTCGTCATTCGCGACGAAGCCTACTACCGCTCGGTCTGGGATACATTTATCGCCGCTCAGCTGGCTGAGCCGCTGATCGCCGAGGTGGATGGTGAGCCGGTGGCTGCATTGGTGATCTTTCGATTTGCCGGGAAAGCCTGGTATCTACACGGCATGTCGCGCCCGCAGCACCGGGAAAAAATGCCGAATTACCTGCTGCAGTGGGAGGCTATGCGGCGAGCGAAGGCAGCCGGGTGCGATAGCTATGACTTGTGGGGTGCCCCCGATACGTTCTCCGAAAGCGATCCCATGTGGGGAGTTTACCGCTTCAAAGACGGCTTCGGCGGGCAAGTCGTACGCCACATGGGCGCCTGGGATCTGCCCGTAAGGCCAATCTACTATCGCTTGTATACCCAGATTCTGCCGCGCGTATTGAATTGGCTGCGAAACCGGGGCCTGGCGCGCACACGCCAACGTGTTTCCGATTGAAGGAGTGTTGTGATGAAGAACCTACCGCGTCTTCACTTTGCCCATTTACCCACACCGGTGGAACCGCTGGCACGGCTCGCTGAGGAAATGGGCGGACCCCGGCTGTGGGTCAAACGGGACGACCAGACCGGGCTGGCATTTGGCGGCAATAAGACCAGAAAACTGGAATACCTGGTAGCAGAGGCGAAGGCGCACGGGGCGGAGACCTTGATCACAACCGGCGCGGTGCAGTCGAACCACTGCCGGCAGACCGCGGCCGCTGCGAGCCGCAGCGGTTTGAAGTGTATCCTGGTTCTGGTGGGAGAACGACCGGAAAGAGCCTCGGGCAATCTGGCTCTGGACAAATTATTAGGCGCCGAGATCGTATGGGCCGAGATAGGATCGCGTGACTGGGTCCTCCAGGAAACCTTTGAGCGGGCCTGGAAATCTGGCAAGCGACCCTACCTGATCCCCTATGGAGGTTCGAGTCCTACCGGAATTGCTGCTTACGTCTCGGCGGTCGAGGAGCTGTACGTCCAGCTCCCTACGTTGCCGGAGGGAGAGCTGCCCGATTGGATCGTATTCGCTACCTCCTCCGGAGGCACCCAGGCCGGTCTCGTTTTAGGAGCTGCTTACCAGGGCTATCGCGGGCGCATTCTGGGCATCAGTGTAGATGAAAGCGCAGCGGATCTAAGGCCACGCATCCAAAGCCTGGCCGCCGAGACCGCCGAGTTCCTTGAAGCTCCGGCTTCGATCTCTTTAGAGGATATCCTGGTCAATGATGACTATCTAGGAGAGGGTTACGGCGTCCTGGGCGCGCCGGAAGAGGAAGCGCTGCATCTTTTCGCCAGCCGGGAAGGTTTGCTGCTCGATCCAGTTTATACCGGCCGGGCTGGGGCCGGGTTGATCGATTTGATCCGCAGAGGGTTTTTCAAATCAGATCAGACTGTCCTGTTCTGGCATACCGGCGGCACTCCGGCGTTGTTTGCAGCGGGTTATCAAGCCATCTTTACTTGAGACCTAACACCTCATAAACGAGTAAAGGCTGGCTTTTACCCTTAGCCTGGATCGCGTCTACTGGTCGCGCCTCGACCAAGCCAACAACCTGTTGGTAAGCGCGCTCGCTGATCAGGATTTGTCCTGCGGCAGCATTCTCCTGGATGCGCTTGGCAGTATTCACGCTGTCGCCGATGGCAGTGTATTCCATGCGTTTTTCCGTGCCGATCAAGCCCAAGACGGCTTCTCCATAATGGATGCCGACGCCGAACGGCATGGAAAGCTCCGGGTGCTGCTCATCTTGGAATCCCAGAAGAGTCGAGCGCATATCAAGCGCAGCGCAAACCGCCCTCAAGGTATGATCGGTCTGGGGAATCGGCGCATTGAAAATCGCCATCACCGCGTCGCCCATAAACTTGTCGATCGTCCCCTCGTGTTTCAAAACCGCTTCCGTTGCAGCTCCCAGGTGCAGGTTCAGCACCTGGACGAGCTGTTCTGGGTCGTGATTTTCGCTGAAGCGCGTAAACCCCTGGATATCTGCAAATAAGGTTGTGATTTCGGTTCGTTTGCCGCCTAACTGGAGTTCGTTAGGGTTTAATTGCTCGATCACCATCGGTGAGACCATGCGTTCGAACAGGCTGCGCTGGGCTTCCAGCCTCTTCTTTTCCGTCAAATCATCCAGGACGATGGCGACGCCGCGGGTTGTGTGATCGACATCCTCCAGGGGGGAGATATTCAGGATCAATGAGATAGGTTCGCACTCGTTTAATGTCAGGTTGAATTCCAGGCCGACGATCGGATGGCGCGTTTGGAGAACCTGTTCTAGGTAAGCGGATAACTGAGGGTAAATTTGTGGGAGCACTTCATTCAATTTGCTGCCGGTTATGTGCTGGTCGGCGCATCCGAGGATTTCTTCCGCGGCCTGGTTGCACAAGGTGATTCGATTTTCCAGGTCCAGGGTGATAACTCCGCTAGCGATGGAGGCGAAAACATCATCCATCAAATTCTTCAGTTCGGTCACTTCGGCCAGCGTCTTGCGGACCGAATCAAATAAGCGCGCGTTTTCGATGGCGACCGCAGCCTGGTTGGCGAAGGCAGATAAGAGATCGAGCTCTGTCTCGGTGAACAAGCCGGTACGCACCCGGTTATCAGCGTAGATCACGCCGGTCAGTTCGTCTTTGACCAATAAAGGCACGCATAGGATGGAGCGTAAATTGTGCAGGATGATGCTCTTCTCGCTGCCGAAGCGCGGGTCTTCCTGCGCATTGGTGGAGAGCACCGGTTTTCCCTCGGCGATGACCTTGTTGACGACGGTGTAACTGATCCCCAGGTCGCCGTCCGTGAGTGATTCGCGTTCGAGATTGCGGGCGATGTGGACGGCTAACTCGCCTTTTCCGTTGCGCAACATGAGGAAACCTCGTTCGGCGCCGGTTAGCCGGATAATAGTATCCATAACGATACCCAAAACCTGGTCGAGCTCCAGGGATGAGTTGATCACCTGTCCTATTCTCGCCAGCGCCAGCAGGTTGCTGCGCTCTTCGTCGCCTTTCGTGACCTGGCGGCTGATGCGCGCCAGTGCGCCAGCCAAACGAGAGAGGTCATCCAGGGCAGCGCGGACTTCCTCCCGTTTTCCTTGTTGAATCCGTGAACGCACCCGGTCCGAGATACGACTGAGATGCAATATTTGTTGGTCTAAAGAGGATGTCGTGTTGGTGTCTTTATCCACAATGTTCAATTCGTACGGATATCTCCCTGAAAGGCGTAAAGTCTATGGGGATTAGGAGTGCTCAGGGTTATGATTATACTTGGGATTGCCCGGGCGCCCTCCTCCCACTTTTCGGGCTCTTTGGAGGGGGTAGGTGAGGGAGTGTTTGGTGAGACAGATGAAAAAATCGGGCGCCTGATCAAGCGCCCGATTTTATGTTTCCAGAAGCTAAAAGGTGATCAGAAATTTTCCCTCAAGGCATCGATCAGCGACTTCCTCTGGTCGTTCGGTTCTTGGAAGCGGGCGAAGAAGCCTTTAATCTTAGCCAGGTAAGATGTATTACGGATATCCTTGCCCGCCAGCTGGGCGACTCGGGAGTTCCCAGAGAACAGGCTGTACGTCGCAGCTTGGTATTCTCCGAGCAGAGAGGCGATGGAGTCGCCAGCTTCCGGCATGATTCGGCGCAAGTTCGCAGCGCGTTCCGCCGGGGTTTCGGCTGGCTTGGCTGGCGAGCCCAGACGGGATAGCGCTCTGTTCATCTCCCGGTAAGCCTTGGCGAGCGGAGACATCGTCGCCAGGAAGGTCCAGCGCCGGATGATTAACGGAGGATCGATGCCAATGCGCTTGAGCCCGGATTCAATCTGCACCGGGATGGGGGGGGAGCCGCGCTGTTGGCGCACCCGGCGAGTAACCAACCCCAGCAGTAACACAACGACCCCAGCAATCAGCCCGTAATAGATGCGCGGCAGGTGGAACTCTTGGACGGTAAAATCGTCCAGGGAAGGTTGGGCGTCGTCAGGGATTGGCTGATTGCGCAGATTTGCAGGATCGTTTAAGTTCACGTCATTGATAGGATCTTCTGCTTCATTTGGGGTGAGCTCTTCACCGGAGGGCCGGAAGATAGCCAGCTGGGATGCGGTCGGCTCGAACTCAACCCAGCCAAGGTCTGGGAAAAAGACCTCTGGCCAGGCGTGAAGATCGCGATGGCGGACAGTGTAGGTATCTCTTTCGCTGGTGAACTCAGTTTGTTCTGGTGGAATGTTCTCACTCCCTGGTACTACCGTGGGAATTACATCAACGCCCTCAAAACTGAGCCGGTCACCCTGGGCATAACCTACTGCCAGACGAGCAGGAATGCCCAAAGATCGCAACATGATGACCTCTGCGGAGGCGTAATAGTTGCAAAAAGCCTGGCGGTGATCGAAAAGGATCCAATCGATCGGTTCCTGCCCGTTTGGTGGATTAGGCACGGTGTCGCTGTAGGTCAGGTTTTCACGCAAGAAGCTGGTGACCGCCTGGACCTTGTCATAGGTTGTATCTTTACCGGCTGCGATTTGGGCGGCCAGTTCCTTGGTTCGATCGGTAATCGTATCCGGTAATTGCAAATAGCGTTCGGTTACCCAATTGGGGTAGTCGGTTCCGGATTCGCGCAACTCGACAATCGTCGCCGTACTCAGTGAAGCACGCACTTGATAGCTGCTCCCTCCATTGATATAGGGGGTTGCTTCCATATTCACGATATCCACTGTTCCATCAGGGTTGATCGCCAAGTGCAGTTCGACGGGCCGGTCAGCCCAGACTGGTTGGGAAGGAGCGTACAGGTTTTTGATGGGATAAGCTGTCTCAATCGTAAATTCTTCTATGGTCCGTTCATCGTATTCAGGCAGGTTTAAATCAAACCCCTCCGGTGTTACGGGCTGTGTCGTCGATAAAGTGCTCTTCCAGGCGGAGTCATAGCGGTCGTAAACGCGCGCCCGCCAGTAATAGCGCACACCGGCAGATATACGCGGCGGCGCGTCGATCGTCATCACCACCGTGTCCGATAGGGGGTTGCCGCGTCCCAGGCTCAGTGAATCGCCGTAAAAGTCATTCACAAAACCCACCGAAGCTTGCAGGGATGAAAATGCATTGCTGAACCGGTCGCGCAGCTCTAACCAGGGTCTGGATACCCTCTGCCAGACCTTTTCTGCAGGGTCAAGTGAAGAGGCTAGCGCCGGAACCGTCCAGGCGAGCAGCACTACGACCGCGGTGGCGACTAACGCCACCCGAATGAAATCTAACCCTGCGTACGGTGGTGTATACGTTCCGTTTTGTCTCCAACGGCTGTGTTGTCGAAGGAAATGCACACGCGCCAGGAGCAGCAATGCGAAAAATATAAATCCCGCCAGGAACCAGGTACGCACCGAAAAGAAGGAGTCATAGATATGGATGACCATCAAGGCTAATCCGGCGGGGAGGATTGCCTGCCATGCTTGTGCGTGTCGTACCAGGTTGTATGCTCCGAAAACGGTCACCGTCCAAAATAATGTGGACATTAAAAGCAGGAAAAAGAGATTGTCCGATACAGGTTGCTGTTCGATCAGATCCTCGATCGTAATCAGCAAGCGATGGCCCACGCGCAGCATGCGTTCTGGCCAGTCGATTCCTTCACCGACTGTAAGTCCGAGCTGCCAGGAGATGAAAAATATTCCGTAGATAAACGCGAAAGTTACCACTGTTGAGGACGAGAAGCGGCTTTGTGCGAGCGCCAAACCGGCGATGACTCCTAAAACTGTGATCGTCTGCACCAAGGGCAGATACTCAGTCCAGTGTGTTGCAGCCAGACGCAGTGCAGCCGTTAAAATCATCGCAAGCAGTATAAGCGCCGCCGTCAAGTCCCACCAACGGGCGGGTGTTGTGGCGGGGTGGTTGTTCATCGTGCGTTTCAGGTGGGTATCGTTCACCTAATTAGCTCCTGAGATTTGAGTACATCGGGTACTTAACTTACAATAGAAGAGCGTAATTGGTTCAGGCTTTACCCCATCGATCCTACCAAGGAGTAGCTTAGATTATAATTAAGACCGGATTAGTATCCATCCCAGCGAATCCCGGGAAAGAGGGACATTGAGATTAATTTATCTTGGCATGCAAAACTCGCTTGAATAGATGAAAAGTTTCACGAGTAAGAGCATTTATGGTAAAATCTTGCCGTCCTGTTATCGGAACCGGAATACTTGTAACGCCGAAATTTTTTCGAGAAAGACATATCCACAGTTCCCCCGTGAACTGCGTAACTGCTAACAAAATTTCCCGGAAGAACTCAACGATCAGTACTTCCAGTTGACAAGGAGCGTCCATGCAGAATGAGTGGCTGTTTATCGGAATATTCCTCGTCCTCGCTCCGATCTTTCCCGGCCTCGCCATCCTGGTGACCCGGTTTATCGCTCCCCGGAAGCCAAACCATCTAAAATCCCAAACGTATGAATGCGGTATTGAAACCTATGGGGATACCTGGGTTCAGTTCAAAGCTCAGTATTACATCTACGCGCTGGTATTCTTGGTTTTCGACGTAGAGATCGTCTTCCTTTTCCCCTGGGCGGTAGCATTTAACCAGTTGCCTCTCTTTGCCGTGTTGGAGGGCGTATTATTCATCCTGATTTTGATCGCGGGGTTGATGTACGCGTGGCGGAAAGGCGTTCTGGAGTGGGTCTGATAGCAAACGGACGAACTTAAAAGGCTGAAGGTAGAAGAACCCTCAGCCTTTTTATACGTATTTAGACAGAGTTACCTCTCTGGACAGAGTTATCTCTCTGCGCAGAGTCAACGTCTCACAGGAGAGCTGGTATGGTAGATCCGATTACCTTCATCGCAGACTGGTTGAATAATCTTCTTTCCGGTTTCGGCCTGCCTCCGGGCTTGATCACGGTGATTTTGACGCTCCTGGGCGTCGTTGCGCTGGCTTCTTTCATGCTGGTTTTGGATATCGCCCTGGTCTGGGTGGAGCGCAAAGTGGTCTCTAGGTTCCAGGACCGTATCGGACCGAACCGTTTAGGCCCGTATGGCATCATCCAGCCCATCGCTGATGTGATCAAATTGTTGATTAAGGAAGATATCACCCCGGCAGGTGCGGATAAATTTATCTACAACCTGGCCCCCATCATGGCGCTGGCTACCGTTTTACTGCTCTGGGCGGTGATACCCCTGGCCCCAACGATCTTGGGCGCCGACCTCAACATCAGTGTGCTCTATATCATCGCCATCGGCGGCATTGGCTCGTTGGGCATCATCATGGCGGGCTGGTCTTCGAATAACAAATACGCGCTGTTGGGCGCCTTCCGCACCGTTGCTTTGCTGGTGTCTTACGAAGTGCCCATGGTGATCTCATTAATGGTGCCGGTGATCCTGGCCCACTCCATGGGGATGCAAACGATTGTGGACGCGCAGTCGATCTGGTTTATCATCCTCTCTCCCCTGGCTGCGTTGATCTTTTTCGTCACATCCATCGCCGAGCTCGGCCGCGCCCCGTTCGACCTGACGGAAGCCGAATCGGAGATCGTCGCTGGTTTCCACATTGAATACACGGGGATGAAGTTCGGGTTGTTCTACGCCGGCGAACTGCTTCACGCCATCACCTTCTCTGCGCTGGTTTCCACTATTTTCCTGGGCGGATGGCGAGGCCCATTCGTTCAGCAGGTACCGATCCTCGGTGTGGTGTACCTGTTCGTTAAAGCCTTCCTGGTCTACTTCTTAATCATGTGGGTGCGCTATTCTTTCCCCCGCTTACGCATCGATCAGATGTTGGATTTTTGCTGGAAATTCCTGACTCCACTATCTTTGGCAGTGCTGATCCTCACGGCGATACTGGATAAAGTGTTAGCTGGCACGGCTCAATGGGTTTACATAGGCGGACAATTGCTAGGGAATCTGGTCCTTGGCTGGATCACGGTGGAAATCTTGCGCGGTTACGCCCGCCGGGAACGCGTCAGCGTAGTAGGCGAGGAAAAACCGGTCGCCGTACCCTCGGTCGTCAACGAATCTGTTGCACAGGAGTGATCTATGACGCCAATTGAAATCATATTTTTGATCACTGCTGTGATCACCTTAGGTGCAGCAGTGATGGTCGTCACGGTCCGCAATTTAGTGCACGCAGCATTATGGCTGATCCTTACACTTTTTGGTGTGGCCGTGACTTTTGTTTTATTGAACGCCAGCTTCTTTGCCGTCATTCAGGTGGTGATCTACATCGGCGCCATCGCCATCCTGATGATATTCGCCATCATGCTTACACGGTATGTGTTGCAGGACACCGGCCCACAGTTCAACCCTGGGTGGCTGCTAGCCGCGATCGTATCGCTGGTCCTGTTTGGCGGTTTATTGTGGATGTTCAGCTCATGGACCGACTTGAGCACTGCCCTGCCGCAATTTCCCCAGAACGTCGATCCCCTGACTCAGCTCGGTGAGGCCTTGGTCTCGCCGAACGCCTTCGTGCTGCCCTTCGAGGTTGCCTCGGTGCTGCTGCTGGCTGCATTGATTGGGGCGATCATGATCGCTTGGGAGAGGAGATAATGATCCCGTTATCGTACTACTTGATCTTTGCTGCAGCTCTGTTCTGCATCGGTTTGTACGGCGTCCTTGCCCGTAAAAACGCGGTGGCCATATTGATGGGCATCGAGTTGATGCTCAACGCTGTTAATATCAATTTGCTGGCATTCTGGCGTTACAGGAATCCGGAAACCATCGCCGGGCAAGCTTTCGCCGTAATGGTTTTTGCGGTGGCTGCTGCGGAGGTGGCAGTGGGCTTGGCGCTAGTCATCTCTATTTACAGGCGGCGCAACACGGTTGCGGCTGACGAGATCGATCTGCTGAAGTGGTAAAACTCAGCCATTTGGGATGAAGGCTACCCAGGCAATACCGCCTTTCGAGGAGTTCTATGACAACTGAAACCCTTATCTGGTTAATACCCCTACCGCCGCTGCTGACGTTTTTTCTAATCGTCCTGTTCACCAACCGCTATAAAGCCTGGAGCCACACCATCGCGGTCGGCGCGGTAGCTATATCCTGGCTGGGCAGCATGATCGTCTTCTTCCGGGCAGTGGGCATCGAACATTTCGGCGAACATCCTTTCACTTCTTCCATCTCCTGGTTTCCTGCAGGAGGAGATTGGTTCAACATCGGCGTGTTAATCGATCCGCTCTCGGCAGTGGCCCTGTTCTTCGTTGCCTGGACGATCCTGATGATCTTCTTATACAGCGTCGGCTACCAGAATTTCGGCCAGCCAAAGGGCGACCACGACCACCCTGGGCTGCCGCCCCACGGCGCAACAGTGGTGGACGAGCATGGCCACTCACACAAAGTCCCCTCCATAGAACCTCTATACTCGCGATTCTTCGCTTTCCTTGGATTGTTCGCCTTCGGAATGTACACGCTGGTGGTTTCCGACAACCTGCTGACCCTGTTCATCGGCTGGGAAATCATGGGTTTGTGCTCTTACCTATTGATCGGTTTCTGGTACGCCAAGCCCTCTGCCCGTGCAGCGATGATCAAGGCTTTCCTGACCACGCGCGTCGGCGACGTCTTCATGCTCCTGGGCATCGCATATTTATATTCTGCGACCGGTACACTCAATTTCAGGGCGATCTTCACGGAGGAAACTCTGGCGGCCTTGATCAACAGCAGTTCGGGCTTCTTTGGGCTGTCCGCCGCTGCACTGATAGGCTTGCTGCTTTTTATCGGCACTGTGGGCAAATCCGCACAATGGCCGCTGCACGTTTGGCTGCCCGATGCGATGGAAGGACCCACGCCGGTTTCGGCCATGATTCACGCCGCGACCATGGTTTCGGCCGGTGTATACATGGTCATCCGCATGTTCCCGCTGATGTCCGCCGGCTGGGACCACTCAGTGTTGACCCCACCCATGCTGGCGATGTCTATCATCGGCGCCTTCACCGCGTTATTCGCTGCGACCATCGCGGTGGCGCAGAATGATATTAAGCGTGTGCTGGCTTATTCGACTATTTCCCAGCTTGGATACATGATCGCAGCCCTGGGGATTGGCGCCTACATCGCCGCCGCCTTTCACCTTGTAACTCACGCGTTCTTCAAAGCGCTGCTATTCCTTGGCTCTGGGTCGGTGATCCACGGTATGGAGCACGGTGTACTGCACACGGACGATCACGAAGTTGATCCGCAAGACATGTTCAATATGGGTGGCTTGCGTAAGAAGATGCCGGTCACTTTCTGGACCTTTTTACTGGGCGGGCTCGCTTTGTCCGGCTTTCCTTTGTTCTCTGCCGGATTTTGGTCTAAAGACGAGATTTTCGCCGACGCCTTCGGTCATGGACATTGGGAGGTGTTCGTCGTCCTGGCGATTGCTGCTTTGCTCACCGCTTTCTATACTATGCGCCAGATCACGCTGACTTTCCTGGGTGAACCGCGCACCACCTCGGCAGGCCACGCCGTTGAATCCCGTTGGACGATGACCGTCCCGCTGCTTGTGCTGGCCTTCTTCGCTGTTACGGCTGGCTGGGTGGGTATCCCTGAGCATTTCCCCGGCATTGGAGGGTTGGTGCCGAGCTGGTTCAACGAGTTCGTCGGCGCCACGCTGCACGAAGCCCCCGAGGTGGTTGATTTTGACCCGATCCCGCTGCTTACCTCGCTGGTCGTCAGTCTGGGCGGTCTCGCCTTGGGCTGGTGGGTCTACAGGGACACGACGGTTGGGGACCGGGATCCGCTCCAGGTTCGTTTGGGAGGGATCTATACCCTCGTCCAGAACAAATATTACTTCGATGAGATCTACACGATCTTGTTTGTACGCCCCGCCTACTGGCTGTCCGAGACATTCACTTATCTCTGGCTGGACCGCGGGCTGATCGACGGGATCTTGCACTTATTTGCCCGGGTTTCGTTCAGTGTGGGCGGATTCCTGCGCAACTGGTTCGACAAACCGGTGGTTAACGGTTTTGGCGATCTGGTTGGGGCAAGCGTCAAATGGTTGGGCAGGACCTTCCGCTTCGTCCAGACCGGGCGCGTGCAGCAGTACATGGTCATGGCGCTGGTCATCGCCTTCGGTACGTTGTTCTACTACGTATTCTTCCTGCTGCAGCCTTAGGAGCAAAGGATGAATCTCATTGCCAACCACTTACTTACACTGATACTGTTCACCCCCACCCTGGTGGCAGCCGTGCTGGTGTTCCTGCCGCAGGAGGAAGAGAAGCTGATCCGTTGGGCGGCATTCGTCGGTAGCTTGATCCCTCTGGCGCTCTCGATCACTTTATGGCTCAGTTTCAACGCGAATCAACCCGGCTTCCAGTTTGAAGAGCGCTATATCTGGTACGCGGCGATTAATTCGACGTACCATTTAGGAGTTGATGGCTTATCGCTCACCATGGTGTTGCTCACCACGCTGCTGACGCCGGTCTCCATCATGGCTTCCTTCACTATCCGAGACCGCATCAAGTCCTTCATGATCCTCTTCCTATTACTCGAGACCGGCATGCTGGGCGTCTTTCTCAGCCTGGATTTGCTGCTCTTTTTCGTTTTCTGGGAGATCGGGCTGGTCCCCATGTATTTCCTGATCAACCAGTGGGGCAGTGAGAAAGGCGAACGCGAGATCTGGGGAGGTCGCAGAGTTCAGGCCCGAGCTTATGCCTCCTTTAAATTTATGATCTACACCATGGCCGGTTCCCTGGGTCTGTTGCTGGCTATCCAAATGATCGGTGTGGTATCTGGAACGTTCGATATCCCGGTGCTTTTCGAACAATGGACGGCTTTGAGCGGCACGTTGTTCGGTCTGCCGATCGGCACAGTCAAGGCGATCGCCTTTTGGGCCTTTGCTATCGCTTTTGCCATCAAAGTGCCCGTTTGGCCTTTCCACACCTGGCTGCCGGATGCGCACACCGAAGCGCCCACAGCCGGTTCGATGATCCTGGCCGGAGTGCTCCTCAAGCTGGGAGCTTATGGTTTTCTTCGGCTGGTTCTGCCGCTCTATCCGGAGGAAGCGAAATATTACGCTGGCGCCCTGGCCTTGCTGGCCACATTGGCGATCATCTTCGGTGCGCTGGCGGCTTACGGACAGACCGATTTCAAGCGGCTGGTGGCTTACTCCTCAGTGAACCACATGGGATTTGTTGTGCTGGGCATCGCCGCCGCGGCTTTCGCCAACCAGACCGAAAACGCCACCATCGCGCTCAACGGCGCAGTGCTGCAAATGTTCAACCATGGACTTTCTGCGGCTGGGATGTTCTTCCTGGTCGGTGTGATTTACGAGCGCACCCACACGCGCAATTTGGAGGATTTTGGCGGGTTGTTCCCGCTGATCCCGGTTTACGGCGGCATCCTGATCTTTACTTCCATGGCTTCTCTGGGTCTGCCGGGATTGAACGGGTTTATCTCCGAGTTTCTGGTCGTACGAGGCGCGTGGCCGATCTTTACGTTTTATACAGCTTTGAGCATGATCGGTCTCTTCTTCACCGGGGCTTATATCTTAAAAGGAATCAAACAGACGCTGCATGGTCCGCTCAATGAGCGTTGGGTCGGACACATCACCGAGATCAATGCTCGAGAATTGCTGGTTATCGCGCCGTTGATGGTCCTGATGTTGTGGATTGGCGTGTGGCCGGCCTGGATCTTGAACGTGATCAACCGGGCAATGATGATGCTGTTCTGACCACTTTGAGGTGAACAATGCAATTTCCCATTCTTAGCATTATCGTCCTGACACCGGCAGTCGCGGGGATGCTGATCTTATTGATCCCCGGCGAACGCAAGACCGAGATCCGGGTTGCCGCACTGGCTGCTGCGTTCATCGCTATGTCTTTATCGGTGTGGGTTTACTTCTCCTACGACGCCGCGGTGGGCGGGTATCAGTTTATCGAGAAGTACAACTGGCTGCCAGCTTTGGGTATTTCTTACCATCTGGGCGTTGATGGTATCAGCGCTCCGCTGCTGCTGCTGACTGGCGTGGTCATGTTCACCGGCGTATTAATCTCCTGGAAGCTCGACGACCGGCCGCGCGAATTCTTCGCCTTCCTGTTTATCCTGGCTACTGGCGTTTTTGGCGTATTTGCTGCTCTGGATTTATTCGGTCTGTTCTTCTTTTACGAAATCGCCGTATTCCCTATGTACCTATTGATCGCCATTTGGGGCTGGAAGGTGACACGCGAGTACGCGGCCATGAAGTTGACCCTGTACCTGTTCATCGGGTCGGTGGTCGCCCTGGTGGGCGCGCTGGCAATGTACTTCAATTCCGGCTTGAACACCTTCGATATGCTCGCCCTTGAAAATGCGAACTTCTCGGTGCCGTTCCAGCATTTCTGGTTTCCCTTCGTCTTCTTCGGTTTCGCCGTATTGGGCGGTATCTTTCCTTTTCATAACTGGAGCCCAGACGGGCACGTAGCCGCGCCGACGGCGGTATCCATGTTCCACGCAGGTGTGCTGATGAAACTGGGCGCTTTTGCTGCTCTGCGAGTCGGTATTCTCCTCTTGCCGGAGGGGGCCAGGTTTCACATGCCCTGGATCATATTGTTGACCCTGGTCAACGTGGTTTACGGCGCATTCATCGCCATGGTGCAAACTGATTTCAAGTACGTCATCGGTTTCTCTTCGGTCTCACATATGGGGCTTGTGTTGATGGGATTTGCCACCCTCAACCGGGAAGGATTTATCGGCGCCGGCGTTCAAATGTTCTCGCACGGCATCATGACGGCGCTCTTCTTTGCTGTCGTGGGTATGGTGTACGATCAGGCGCACACTCGAGAGATACCTAAATTAGGTGGTTTTGCCCGGGTGATGCCCTGGGCTGCAGTAGCCTTCATCATCGGCGGTCTGGTATCCATGGGTATGCCCGGATTCTCCGGTTTCATCGCCGAATTCCCAATTTTTATGGGCTTGTGGCGGTATCAGCCGTGGATCGCCATCGTCGCTGCGGTCTCAATTGTCATTACAGCTTCGTATATTATCCGCGTCATCAGCCGGGTGTTTTTCGGTAAGATGCCTGAAGAATTTGTTGGGCACATCACGGACGTTTCCGTCCTGGACAAGGTCGCCCTTGGCGTCTTGTGCCTGATCCTGGTCGGTGTCGGCGTTTATCCCTCGGTCATGGTTCCGCTCGTTGAATCGGGCGTGCACAGCATCCTCACCTTGTTTGGAGGTGCCTAAGTGTTTGGAAATATAAATCTCCAAATGATCCTGGCGATCTTGCCTGAGATCCTGTTGCTTGTCCTGGCAGCTTGTGTGCTGTTGTACGACATGCTGGTGGGGGAGCAAGGTAAACGGGGCTTAGGCTGGCTTACCTTCGGTGGTTTGGCAGTTATTTTTATCCTTGGTTTGGCGGTCTCCCGGCCTGGAGAGACCGGGGTATCGCTCTGGGGAGGGATGGTCCGTCACGACTGGCTGGGATTTGCCTTCAAAATGCTGTTTATATTCGGCGCTGCCATCACCACTTTGTTTGCTATGGATATCAAGCCATTGGGCCAGCGAGGTGAATTCTATGCGCTGATGCTGGCTTCCACCTTGGGTATGAATTTCATGGCTTCCGCCGGGAATCTGGTGATGCTTTACCTGGCGATTGAAACCACCTCTATACCCTTATATGTCTTGGCTGGATTTTTCACACTGGATAAAAAATCTACTGAAGCAGGTTTCAAATACCTGCTCTTTGGCGCGCTGACTTCGACGGTGATGCTGTACGGCTTTAGCCTGCTGTATGGTTTCACTGGAACGACGGATATCTATGTCATCGCTGGCAACATCATCTCCGGGGACCTTCCCCTGGTGTTGGTACTAGGAACTTTGCTGCTTGTCATGGTTGGCTTCGGGTTTAAAGTATCCGTGGTGCCCTTTCACTTTTGGGCTCCTGACGTCTACGAGGGCGCACCAACCCCGGTAGCTGGATTCCTATCCACCGCTTCAAAAGCGGCGGGTTTCGCGGTGCTGATGCGCGTTCTGACGGTCGCTTTTCCCACGGAGATGCCTTATTGGGCGGCTGTCGTCGCGGCACTGGCCACCGCCTCGATGACCTTGGGTAATGCTCTGGCGCTCGCTCAGACGAATATCAAGCGGATGCTGGCGTACTCTTCCATCGCTCATGCCGGATATGCCATGATCGGCGTCGCAGCAGTCTCTCCTTTGGGGACAGCCTCGGCGGTTTTCTACCTGGTGGTCTACGTGGTCACCAACCTAACGGCATTTGGAATCGTTTCAGCATTCTCGCGTGTCGCCGGCTCTGACGACATCGCCGATTATGCTGCGATGAGCCGACGCGCCCCCGGTCTTTCTCTGGCGATGCTGATAGCCTTCCTCTCTTTAGCAGGCATGCCACCCTTCGGCGGCTTTGTCGCTAAGGTTTTCGTTTTTGCAGCCGCGGTAAACGCTGGCCTGGTTTGGCTGGCGGTAGTTGGTGTGCTCAACGCCATCGTCGGCCTGTATTACTACCTGATCGTCTTGAAAGTGGTCTACCTGTATCGTTCGGAGGAAGAAGATATTCCCGTACCGCTATCCCGGCCTTATACGATGGCCCTGGTCGTCCTCGTGATCGGCATCATCTTGATCGGAACCGTGTTTGCCCCCTGGTACGCCTGGTCAACATCCGCTGCTGCGGCTCTCTTTTAGGAATTAGCCGAGTTTAAAACAATCCGACCCTTATTTGTCCTTTTTTGCACATTGACGAGTATTAACCGCCTATGTTACAATCTGCCCGCCATGAGCCGTTCAGGTGATCGGCCTGAAAAGAGCCGCTTCGGATACGCGCTTAACCTGACTCTGGTTGCGGTTGCCGGTCAAGTTGGTTGCTTGACGCTCATCATTGTTTTGGCAGCACTTTTTGGCGGTTTGTGGCTCGATAACCAGTTCGACAGTCGTCCGCTTTTTACAATTATTTTAATGATCGGCAGCGTGCCGGTTACTCTGGTCGCCATGTTTTGGGTCGTCAGGGCAGTTACCTCTCGCCTGACGTCTAGTCAAGACCGCGTACAAACCGAACAAGAAGAGGAGCATGCAGACCGTGGAAGAGACTAATAGATGGCGCTGGGGCGTTAACCGCTGGCTGGTTTTGTTGTTTATCATTTTAGGCATCTTCGCAGCCCGCGCTTATTCCCCCGTTTTACCCCACATCCAGTTAGCGGCGGAAGCCTATTCCCACGATCCGTTATTCAGCTTGCCGGTCCTTGGTGAGTTCCATTGGACCAATACTCTAACTGCGATGGTCATCGCCGATGTGCTGATCTTGCTGATCGCCTTAGTGGTCAGGCGAGCGGCGACAAGCGGTGACCTGGTCCCGCGCGGCTTTGCCGGCGCAGTGGAAGCTTTGCTCGAAGTACTATATAACCTGACCGAATCCAATGCGGGTAAATGGGCCAAACAGATTTTCCCTTACTTTGCCACGATTACGCTCTTCGTTTTAATCGTCAATTGGATGGAATTGATCCCCATGGTAGACAGCGTCGGGATCATCGAGCACGCGCCTGCAAACGTTGAAGGGCACGCCATTGAAACGGTGGGATCGTTTACCACCATTACACCGCAAGAAGGGGAATACGCCTTGATTCCCTACGTTCGCGTGCTTTCAACCGATCTAAACTTCACGGTGGGGCTGGCGTTGATCTCGGTCTTTATGACTCAAGTCATTGGGTTCCGTGCGCTGGGCGGTGAATACTTCGGAAAGTATTTCAACGTCGGCGGTGTGTTCAAACGGCCGGTGTTCGGCGTGATCGATTTCGCCGTCGGCTTATTGGAAATAGTATCGGAGTTTTCGAAGATCCTATCGTTCTCCTTCCGTCTTTTTGGCAATATCTTCGCCGGCTCTGTGCTCTTGTTCGTGATCGGTACGTTGGTGCCCGTATTCGCCCAATCTATTTTTCTCATGTTGGAGTTCTTCGTTGGCTTGATCCAGGCCGTCGTGTTCGGCATGCTTACCATGGTGTTCATGTCCCAGGCGACCCAAGGTCACGGCGGGCACGAAGAAGGGCACTAGTCCCAATTCAGATAGGCTACGCGATAAACTCTTGTCGCGAGATCTTCGGGTGGAGTTCCGCCCGGCAAACAAACCATTTTCATGGCGGTTTACCGCCCAGATCAAACCCAGGAGGTTGAAGGACTATGGATGTTGAAGCAGCAAGACTTATTGGCGCAGGATTGGCTATGATCGGGACTATCGGCGCCGGGATAGGTATTGGTGTAGTCGTCAATGGTGCCGTGCAAGGTATCGCGCGCAATCCGGACGCTAGCGGTACCGTCCAGACGAATATGATCCTCGGAATTGCGTTCGCCGAAGCTGTTGCTATCTATTGTCTGGTGATAGCTCTCTTGATATTTTTCGTTGGTTGAGTGCAAACAGTTGCATTTGCGAACCTGATGCTGAAAGCCTTGAGCAAGGATGAGAAGGGAGTACACCATTGGAACAGCTAGGACTTAATCTAGGTTATTTGTTAGTCCAGATCCTTAACTTCGCGATTATTTTCGTGGTCTTGAGGGCCTGGGTTTACAAGCCGGTCTTGAATTTGCTCGAAGAGCGCCGGGAGACCATCGCGCAGGGTTTGGAAGACGCCCGGGTAGCTTCGGAGGCGCGTGAAAATGCCGAGAAAGAAGCCGAAGCGATCAAGTCTGAGGCGCAGTCGGAAGCGAGCACCATCGTGCGCGAGGCTTCTGAGCGTGCTGAACAGCAAGGCCGCGAGATCATTGCGGAGGCTGAGGAAGAAACCGCTCGCAAACGAGAACAGGCTACTGCTGACGCTGAGCGAGAGAGGGACCGCATTTTAGGTGAATTGCGCGGCCAGGTTGGCGCCTTAGCCATGTCAGCGGCGCAAAAGCTCATCGGCGAATCTCTGGATAAGCAGCGCCAGCACGCCTTGATCGACGAATTTTTCTCGGGCGTGAAATCCGGCAAGGTCGTGGTTCTGGAAGGCGAGACTATGACAGGCGCGGCAGCCGAAGTTACCAGCGCCTTGCCGCTTTCCGATGAGGAGAAAGAAGCGGTCAAAGAGGATGTGCTTTCCAAGCTGGGCGATCACGCTACGGTTACCTTCCGGGTCGATCCGTCGATCCTTGGAGGTTTGGTGGTGCGCGTCGGGGATAAAGTCCTTGACGGTTCCGTAGCCGGTCGCCTGGATAGCATGCGCCAGAGTCTGGTCTAACACAGAAACACGCTTAACCTACTAGCTACGCGATTCGCCGCATCGACGTTTGCGGGCTATTTAATGTGCACAACGACGCCCATAGGCCAGCCTTGGGCGTCTTTGAATATCGGAAGTGATTTTGAATCCATCTACGCGCTCACACCCTCTGAATGAGTTGCTCGAAAATCTGGACGGTTACGAGTCCTCAGGACAGCTGCCGGAGACCCTCATCAGCGGGATCAGCTTCGATTCGCGCCGGGTTCAGCCGGGAGACCTCTTCGTAGCGCTGAGCGGCGGCTCTACCGACGGGCACCGCTATATCCCCCAAGCCGTGCAGGCTGGCGCGGCTGCGATCGTCGGCACGCAAATGATGGAAGGATTGTCCCAACCTTACGTGCAGGTCGCAGACAGCCGCCGGGCATTGGCTTACCTCTCAGCAGCATTCTACTCGTTTCCGGCGCGCCAATTGACCGTGATCGGAGTGACCGGGACCGACGGGAAGACCACCACTGCCAGCCTGATCTATAAAATTTTGCAGGCCGCAGGCCACCAAAGCGGGATGATCACTACGGTTAGCGCTCTAATCGGCGAACGAGAATTTGATACCGGTTTTCACGTCACTACGCCAGAAGCCCCCTTCGTGCAGGGCTACCTGGCTGAGATGGTGTCCGCCGGATTGACTCACGTCGTATTGGAAGCGACTTCTCATGGTCTCAGCCAACAGCGCGTGGCAGCCTGCGATTTCGACGTCGCCGTCGTGACCAATATCACCCACGAACACCTGGATTACCATGGGACCTATCCGGCCTACCGCGCTGCAAAAGCCCAATTATTTGCAGAATTAGCACGCACTGTCCCCAAATCGCGAGGCAACCCTCGTCTGGCGGTGCTTAACAAGCAGGATAGCTCTTATGACTTCCTGTCGGAATACGTTGATCAATTGGATGCCCCGATCCGGCAGATCGATTATGGCCTGGAGGCTGATGCTGAAATTCGCGCCACCAACCTCGCCAATCTTCCCAGTGGGATTCGTTTTCTGGCTGAAGGGGCCGGTTATCGGTTCCCGGTCGAGAGCCATTTGATCGGCGCCTACAACGTCTTCAACTGCCTGGCAGCGATTGCGGCTACCGTCGATGGTTTGGGCCTGCCTCCTCAGGCTGCTGCTCAGGGTATCGCCGGGCTCTCCGGAATCCCCGGGCGCATGGAGACGATCGACCTTGGACAGGAATTTATCGCCATCGTCGATTTCGCCCATACACCCAACGCGCTGCGCAGGGCGCTGGAGGCTTCTCGCGGGTTGGTTGAGGGGAGGGTGATCGCCGTTTTTGGGTCAGCGGGACTGCGCGACCGGGCGAAACGACGCATGATGGCGGAGGTTGCCGCCGATCTGGCTGACATTACGGTATTAACCGCTGAAGATCCGCGCACCGAATCCCTGGGACAGATCCTGTCACAGATGGCGGGCGGTGCCGAAGGGCGCGGCGGGATAGAGGGTGAGACTTTCTGGCAGGTACCCGATCGCGGCGCGGCGATCCGCTTTGCGCTGGAGCTGGCCCGGCCTGGAGATCTGGTTCTGTTGTGCGGCAAAGGCCACGAACAGTCGATGTGTTTCGGTGAAACCGAGTATCCCTGGGATGACCGCCAAGCGTTGCGGGCGGCTTTGGCGGATTATTTAAACGTCCCCGGTCCGGCAATGCCTTTTCTTCCCACCCAAGATGTGGGGAGGGGGGACGGTTGATTTTAAATTAGTTACGCAGTTCACGAGGAAACTGGAGGCGTGCAACACCCCCTACTCTTAGTCCAATGTATAACCCCAATCTTATTGAGATTTGCAATGCAAAATGGGCGTGTCCTCGACACACCCGTTTTGCCGTTGTTAGCCGGGGTATGATTGTTTAGATTACGGGTCGACGTTCGCCGTGTTGTTGTAGAGCCAGTTATACGCAAAGTAGCCTGAACTTGGGCTCTCCAGTCGAATGGCGATCTGGTAGGAGTTTTTCAGCGAGCTGGGGATATCGAAGGTGAAACTCTTCGACCCTCCGGCCTTTGAATCCACCGTGTCGACCTTGCTGCCGCCGATCCCTCGCGTCCCCATGGCTCCCATCCTGACGACAAAACTGTCGTTGGGTGGAAGATTCTTGGCCTGGATGGTCACTTCATCATTGCGAATAACGCTAGAAATCCAGAAAGTGGGGTAGCCGGAGTAGCCGTTCTGGGGTGGGGATGGCTGCCCGCCCTGTCCGGCGGTATTGTTGTAAAACCAGTTATAGGCAAAATATCCGGAGCTCGGGCTCTCCATGCGGATAGCGATCTGATAGGCGCCTTTCAGCGATTTGGGGACGTCGAAGGTGAAACTTTTCGTGCCGCCGCCGCCCGAATCGACCGTAGCGACCTTGACGCCGCCGACGCCGCGGGTGCCCATGGCGCCCATCCTGACCACGAAGCTGTCGTTAGGAGGCAGATTCTTGGTCTTCACGGTTACCTCGTCGTCAGCTATTACGCTGGTGATTGAGAAAGTCGGGTAACCCCAGTAGCCTTTGGGTGGTTTGGGGTAAGGAGCGCCTTTCCCGGATGTATCGTTGTAGAACCAGTTGTAGGCGAAATAGCCTGAGGTGGGGCTCTCCAGGCGAATGGCGATCTGGTAAGACCCTTTCAACGATGCGGGGATACTATAAGTGGCATTGAACGTACCACCAGAGCCGGACTTCGTGGTGGTGACTTTGACGCCGCCAACGCCGCGGGTGCCCATCGCGCCCATCCTGACCACAAAACTGTCGTTCGCTGGAAAGTTGTGCGTCCGGATGGTGACCGAATCATCCGTATCCACGCTGACGATTGAAAAAGTAGGGATTGCGCCGGAAGCCTGCGCGGTTTTGGCTGGGGCCAGCCACAGCGGTGAAACCAAAAGAGCCAGAGCGATTAGAAACGAACCGATGTATTTCATTGCATTCTCCTTATCCCTTCCTGTTTTAATGCAATCACCCAACAACCAGCGCGAGTATGCGCAGACCCCCTGATGGGTTGCGTGCTGGCGCTGCACACTTTCTGCATATAAATATACATCAAATTACTGTAAATTGCAATTTATTTTATCCCTGCCTGGGCAACTTCAAACTCCACACATTCGATTTCTTGCAGACCATGCTCGCGCAGCCCGTGATTCCTGCAATCCCGGGGATGACCGAAACTTTGTTCGCAAATCGTGCAACGGTAAAATACTTGGGTGCAGGCCTCGATCCCGGCGTCCGGATGCTCGGCTTCGGCATGGTTACAACAATCGATCTCGCTGAAGAACCGCATTTCGCATAGCGTACATTTGAACATAGCTTCTCCTTGATTAATGACTTGAAAGTTACGCAGTTCACGAGGGAACGGATGTTTTTGGCGGGCGTAGCCTGCCAAAAACCCTCACCTCTCTTCCAAATGCGTAAGTCCTACTCCTATTGAACCGGGCAGCTTCTCAGCCTCTGTCTTTCTTTCTGCTGGTCAACAGGACCCAGACGAGCGTAAGGATGGCTCCGGCGAATAGCGCACTAGCGATCGACGTTGCGCCGCCCAGATACAACTGAACACCACCGAGCAGTAAACTGGCAAAGATGACTGCCCCGGCGGCGCGGCTTAGCGCCCTATCGAGCTTTTTGACCTGGCTGGTCAGTTTTGGATCATGCATGGTTAATTCGCCGCGTTCCAGTTTTTCGATGACGCTTTCAACCCGGCGGGGATATGTGACCAGGCTGCGGGCGAGCTCTCCCAATTCATCGAGCCAATCTCCGCGGTTGGCTGATATTTCTTCGGCGATTATCTTTTGGGCGAATGGGGCTAAACCTTCCCACACGTTGAAATCCGGATCGAGGCCCGTACACATACCCGAGAGGATACCTACGCAGCGCCCCAATAAAATTAAATCTTCGGGTATTTGGAAGGGCAAAGTATAAATGAGCTCGCGGAATTCGCGGGCGAACTCGGTGATTTCTTCCGGGGAGATCTCCTGCAGCTCCCCCATGCTCTTACCCCAGAAGCGGTCAAATGCCATGGCTTCGGCGCGTTCTAACATGCTCAAATCGGCATGAGGCAGAAGGATACCCATCATCTGATACGCTTTGACTACCCGTTGCGGGTCGCGCGTTCCAACGGAAATTGCCAGCTCGCGCATCGCCGCCAGCATTTTCGGGGGAACCCGTCCTACCATGCCGAAATCTACGAAGGTGAGCTGCCAGTCTATGTATGCGGAGTTGTCCGATGAGCGTTCACCATCGCACCCGATTGTTGAAGGACCCACGAACAGGTTGCCGGGATGAGGGTCGGCGTGAAAAAAACCGTCCTCGAAGATCTGCTGCAGATAGGTCTGGAAAAGACGTTCAGCGACTTCGGCCCGGTCTATCCCGGCTGCGGTGATGTCCGCATAATCGGTGATTTTGATGGCGCGCACGTCTTCCAGGGTTAGTACGCGCTTGGTAGTGTGAGTCCACAAGACTTGGGGAACCCGCACACCGGGACGATCGGCGAAATTGGCGGCGAAGGTCTCCGCATTGCGACCTTCGGCGAGGTAGTCGATCTCCTCGTACAAGATGCGGGTGAATTCGGTTAGTAAGGCAGGCACGTTGGCGCGGCGGCTGATCGGCCGGTAGCGCTTCAGCCAGTTCCCAACCGTAGCGAGCGCGGCCAGATCGGTGGCGATGATCCGTTCGATGCCGGGGCGTTGCACTTTTACAACGACTTCGATGATCTTGCCTTCGGAAACGTTGTCTTGGGTGTCTTCCGGGGTGGGGGCTTCCAGGTAAATCTTCGCCTGGTGGACCTGACCCAAAGACGCCGCAGCTTCCGGAATAGGTTCGATTTCAATGAACCGGGCTGTCAGAGGCGCCTTAAATTCGGCTTCGATCAAGTTCCGAATATCTTCGAA
Organism: uncultured Anaerolineaceae bacterium; assembly: GCA_964400875.1. Lineage (GTDB taxonomy): Bacteria > Chloroflexota > Anaerolineae > Anaerolineales > UBA4823 > CAYNWK01. Next base: position 44,683 of record CAYNWK010000012.1, read on the forward strand.
GGACTCCTCAGGAACTTCATCCTGTAACCCGATAAGTTCCTCGGTGAACTCTTTCGGAAGCACATCGACGCGGGCGGAGAGGAACTGTCCGACTTTAATCAATACCCCGCCCATGCGTATAGCCAGCGTCCGGAATTGTGCTGCTGCTTTGCTTAAACGCCTGGATCGGGTTCGCCTGGAGAGATTGCGCAGACCCAGGCGAGGCAGGAGCAGGTCCCAGAATGCCAGGTTTAAGATGACGCGCGCAAAGAAGAAGACAATACTGCGATAGCGGGCTCGGTGCATATCAGTCGCGGGCGCTGTTAGTGGTCAGGTGGAATCGGTTTGAGTTAGCGCTTGCGTCGGTTCCCTGACCATCAGCACCGGGCAGGGGGCGCTTTCAATAACTTTCCCCACAACATCATCCAGGATGAACTGCTTGAGCCGAAGACCCCTCTCTTTTGCTCCCATAACGATCATGTCCTGGCCGCTTTTATGGGCTTCGCGCAAGATCTCGCTGGCGACGAGCCCGTGACGCAGCATCAAGTCTGCGTTCACTTCATGACGGGTGAGGATTTCTGCGCCGCTGCGCAAGTGTTTAGCGATCGGTGTATCGCTTTTAAGCAGCTCGGAGAGCGATTCATCGATCTCATTCAGTCCTGTGTACATGCTGGGGATCGTGCCGGCGACGTGCAGCAAAGTTACCTGGGCGCCTGCAGCCCTGGCAATACGGGCGCCGGATTCGATCACCGGTTGTGCGACCTCCATTCCTCCGGTGCAAATTAACATTTGCCCGATTTTCTGGGGCGCGTTTTGGACGACCAGAACGGATGTGTTGGCTTCGCGCAGGACTGCTCGAGTTACCGGACCGATTTGAGGTTGGGTCAGGCGTAAAAATGGACGCGCCCCCAGCACGATTAGATCGTATTTTCTCTTATTAATTTCTGCCAGGATGGTTGGAACTCGAGAGCCAACTAGGAGAACACTCTCCACCGGTAATGGGGGTATTTTCGCGCGCGATTCCTTCAAAAATGCCTCTCCAGCGGCGCGCTCGCCTTTGTTTGAGATTACGTGAGTTAAAGTCACTTCCGCATTAAGCAGCTGAGAGATATACCCGCCAAAGATGACGGTCATCTCGTTATGGGGTAACCGGGTAATCAAGATCAGGATATTCATCACTCACATCACTCTTCTAAAAATGGATGGTGCCGCCGCTGATCAGGCGTATCAGGACCAGGACCGCTCCGATTAAAGGTAGTGCTGAGAAAAATAATCGGATGCGTGGGCCGACGAAAAATCGGGTGGAAATTGCTCCGATTTGAGCGCCTAAAGCGGCGCCAGTCTGCATCACCAGCGCCATCAGGATATCCACGTTTCCTTTTATTGCGTGGGTAAGCGTGCCGAAGCCGGCGGAGAACATGATCTCGAACAAATCCGTTCCAACGGCTATATGGGTTGGGATGCCAACCACGTACACCAGCATGGGCATGCGGATGAACCCGCCGCCGACTCCCAGCGAGCCAGCCAGCAAACCAGTTAGAAATCCTACTCCCAGGACCGTCCACATCGAAATCGAGGCGATGCCTGACTTGGGAAAGCTCATCATTGGCGGGATCTTCAAACCCTGGACACGGCGGGCGATGCCCTGAAAGCCCACCGCGTCCTCAACGGCGATCTCGTCAGTGCGGATCATCCGCAGCGCGCGTATACTTTCCCACCCTGTAAAGAAACTGATGAGCAGAAGAATAACGATATAGACCAGACCGATGACGAGATCGGCGACACCGGCTGCTTGCAACCGCTCTATGATTTGCGCGCCGATCTCGACACCGACGATGGTTCCGGCGACCATGATCGCCCCGAGCTTGATATCCACATGCCCCATGGCGCGATGGCGTCGGGCGGCGACGATTGATTTGCCGGTCATGTGAGCGAGGTCGGTGCCGACGACAAAATTGATCGGTACGCCTAACCAAAACATCAAAGGTCCGGCGATGAAGCCCCCGCCTACGCCAAAAAAGCCTCCCATAATGCCAACAAGAAAACCAATGCCGGCCAGGATAAAGGGATTGACGGATATCCCAATGATTGGAAATTCCATCGATTTCTACCTTAGTCCAACTGCTCTAGGTTCAGCTGGCTGACCAGGAAGGCGGTCACCAGGTCGAGGAGCACGGCTTGACCGACGATCAATCCGAGACCGACAAATCCATAAACCGTCAGGTTGCTGGTGAATAATTGTGCGAGAACCGGCTGGAGGTACCGCAGCACAACCAGAAAGTAGATAATTAATAACGTCGCGTAAATCACCAGTTCCAAAGCTAAGCTTATCACGAGGGAGCGGGTAAGCCGACGTATTCTCGAACGATGCTCGGGGCTATGATCAGTCATAGGATATTCATTTGTACCTGGTGTTCGTCTTAATCTTCATCCGTCTCTGGTTCGACACCAATTTTAAGGAAGAGCATATTCATGAGCTTGCGGTTGAAAACTTCCCTCTTCATCTCGCGGAATTCCCCGTTTCCATCTCCAGATAGAAAACCAATTGGAATTTCGAAGCCGCCTCCGGAGATTTTCCAGCCCCCAAAATATTCTTCGGAGGCGTCTCGTCCGAAGACTTCTTTGATAAATTCATCGGGATTAATGGTGAACTTGGAGGTGCGTAGGAAGCCGACCAGAGTCTCCTCGTCGTCTTCAATCACAATACCGTAAACGATCGCAGTGTGGATATATTCCTCTGTCAGCAAAAAGTCGGCTGCCTGGGGGATCGCATCTCGATCCCCGGCACGCAGGTAGCCGATCCCGACAATTGAGTAGTTTTCAACGATCGTGCGTTCTCCAACCGCCCGCTGGATGATCTCCATCGTCTGTTTTGTGCGCCTCTGGCTCATGATCTGCCCAAGCAGCTCAGTATCGTGGAAGTTAGTCAGGAAAGCGGCGGCCTTCAAATCGTCTTCTCCGGCTCGCAAGAAATTACCGGTATCGGTCATGATCCCATGAAAGAGCGCGGTAGCGACCAGCACGTGTTCTCGTCGAGCGGAGTCGAGATCGAGCAGCTCGCCGCTCTGGATGTAATCGGTATAGATTGTCGCCGTCGCACCGGCAGTTCGGCGGATATCACTGTACTGAGGTTCTAATCGCTCTTGCAATTCGTGGTGATCGATAATCATCAGGACCGGAATCCTGGCAGCTTCCAATGCGTCGACTATCTCCCCGCTGGTGGTCCCCTGGTTATCCACGAATACCGCTCCGCTGAATCCTTCCAGGGAAAAATCCAATTGGAATGGATGCAGTTCGATGTTCAGCAGCTTGACCAGGGCGACGTTTTGCTGGTGGCTGATCGTCCCGCTGTGAACGATTTCGACTGCGATCTCGAAATTATCGCAGATCGATTGGTGGGCAAAGGCCGCAGCGATAGCATCTGAATCGGGATAATTCTGCAGGACAACGAGGTGGCTTTCTCCCCGGTGTTCATCCAAGGTTTTATGGAAGTCATCCAGGCGATCTCGTTTTAAACCTCGCTGGTCGTTTTGAGCAGGTTTTTCCACTGTACGCACCGTTCGCTTAGCAGGAGTTTTTCTAGGGTAAGGCTATT
>CAYNWK010000013.1:0-2604 GCA_964400875.1 uncultured Anaerolineaceae bacterium
GCGCCCACGTTGAACAGGACCCCCTGCGGGCGCAAGGCTCAAATCAGTTCCGGCAGGTTGAGCGGCGCGTAACCGCCCTGCGTCAGCAGCCAGGAAGGGAGGAGTTCTTTAATAAGCCCTCTCCGCCAGATGCTGAAGATGATTTATCGTGGCATCCTTATGGAAGAACCGCGACACTCAAAGTTTTAGCCGCCTGGACGAGCTGTCCGTCAAAAGTTGCAAACGTGACCGGTAGGCCCAGGGCCTCTTGCCAGATCAGCGCACAGGCGAGGTGAGTTGCATCAAACCCCCTTAAATTATGTTCACAAGCGAGTAAATCGCCTCGGATTACTGTGTTTTCCGTGATGGAGAGCCGCTGGAAGCTTTCCCATTCGGAACGGAATTGGTTTAGAGCAGCATCGGTTTCATCTGCACTGATGATCTTCATTCGCCGGGCGCGAGTGATCGCAGCGGCGACTTCGACCCGGGTGATCAGACTGGTTACAACCAGGTCAGCCTCACCGATCCACGCATTCACCTCTTCCGAGCTGTTTTCAGCGATATAGCGTTTCACTAATGCGCTGGCATCGAGGTACAAGTTCATTCCCGCATCGCCACCAGGATTTCAGAGACTTGCTGGTTGCTGCGATTCACGGCAGCTGGCGTGATGGCTTCTGGTTTCCGCCCGTTCCAGGCAACCATCCCTGCTTCCTGCAATGCCTTTAGCCGGTCTTCCAGGTCCCCCTCAGCCGGCAATATCCGGCCGATCGGACGTCCGTGCTCGGTAACAATAATGACATTTCCTTGCTTAACCTGTCGTAGGTATTCGCTCAGACGCGCCTTCAGGTCTCTAATCCCAACTCTGATCTCGCTCACCGTAACCTCCAATTAGTGACCATATTATACTAATAATAGTCACAAATTTGGGGGTCAATTCTCTATGCTAACGCGCCTCCCCACCTCCACCCACATCACCTCCCCATCCGTGCTCAGGCGCAGCCGACCGTGCGGCGATGAAGGCCAGACCGATCAACCTGTGGGGGTGAGGCTCAGCTGCTGGGCTAGCAAGGAGAGCCCGCCCATCAGTGCCGCCCGCACCACCGCCGCGTCGGCGCCCACCAGGATCGTGTACGCCCCGATGCCGAGCGCAGCCAGGGCCGCGCCGCGCCGGGGGCCCAGGGCGCGCCCGAACAGCGTCACCAGCAGCCCCGCGACCAGGGTGATGTTGAACCCGCTGATGGCGATGATATGCGAGGTGCCGGTGTCTTTGAAGGCTTTCTGAACACTCGCCGGGATGCCCCGCTCGATGCCCAGCAGGATCCCGGACATTAAGGACGCTTCCGGGTCCGGCCAATACCGGTAGACCAGCGCGTGAGCGCGGTCGCGCAGGGCGTACAGCGCGCCGAGCATGGGGTTCGCCTCGGCGCGCTCCAGGTAAGCTGCTTCGGCACCGCCCATGTAAGCGTACACGCCCTGGCGGGCCAGGTACTCCCGGTAAGAGAATTCTTCGTTTTCAAAAGGTTCGGTTAAATAGCCGCGCAAGACCAGCCGGTCTCCGTAGCGCCAATCCCCAAGTTCCCTCGTCCGGGCGAGCAGCAGCCCGTGGACCGGAGTTCGGCTCAACTCTCCTGCCGGGTGCAGCGATTCGACTTTCACGCGCAGGTTGGCACCGGCATCCAGTTCGTCGGGCGGCGCGACCAGCACGCCGGTGACGACCAGCTCTTGCTCTGTGTCGATGAAGTTATGGATGAAGCCCGGATCGGTCCAATCCGGCTGAGCGGCCTGGAAGCGGGCCCCGCCCAGGCACAGCGCTGCCGCAAGGAAAAAGAACCGGAGCGCATCGAACCGGGGGCTTCTCGAGGGAAATCGGGCGCGCAGCAGCTGCAGAATCAGGCCGGATCCCAGGGTGAGTCCCGCCAGCCCCAGCCAGGTTGCTGTGCTCCAGCCCGGCAACTCGCCGAGCAGGACCCCGGTCAGGAAAGCGAGAGAGATCCACAGCAGAGGCATAGCAGCACGGTCGCGGTGTCGTTGGTCGATCGGTTTGAATTTCCCATCTATCCGTGTTCCTGATAAACTGTCACTATGAATATAACCACAGCGCTAGGCGAATTTCTATCTGGAAAAAACTGTCACTGCGAGACCGCTGTTCTTTGGCGGTCGTGGCAGTCTCCCTCACGGTTGGAGGCTAACAGCCCAAGCGGTGAGCAGCCGACTCACTCTCCCTCTGACGGGAGAGGGTGGGGTGAGGGTGGCGTGGCAGTCTCTCTCGTGCCGGTAGACTGCTTCATTCGCTCCGCCCTTCGTAGTGACGCTTAAGGCTTGCTAAGCAAACCACGCTTTAAGGTGAAGTACCCGCACTAGGTCAAATTGTACCTACCAGAGCCGTAACCTGGATCAAAATTGGACCGATTAATGACGGAATCGATAGGTTTAAAAGCGGAAATCTATGCTAAACTGAGTCCATAAGTGAGTTCATCCTAACCTGCATCGCGCCCGCCTTCGCGCCAGACAAAAGCTCCTGCTGACTAGCAGGGCTTTTGTCTTTAAGGTCAACTTAAATCCAAATTAAGTGGACATTATTGGTACTTTTTCACCATGTACGTGACGATCCTCCCGCGCTATGCT
>CAYNWK010000013.1:2704-47183 GCA_964400875.1 uncultured Anaerolineaceae bacterium
TGGACATTATTGGTACTTTTTCACCATGTACGTGACGATCCTCCCGCGCTATGCTCTTAACGGGCTAGGCGCGTTCTATTGGGTGGTGGAATTCCGAACGTATCAACCGGCGATCTTCTTAACGTCTCCACAAGCCGTTTTGAAAAAGCGTAACGGAAAAGAAGACACGGAGGGCTTTAAACCATGCTGACTTTATTACTCGGAGTTGACGTGATGATCAGCGGCTGGATCGCCGCCCACTTGCTGGCGGCCGTTTCAGCTTACCTGCTCATGCGCACCAGCGCGGTCAATTCTTTCACGTATTGGCTGAGCGAAGAACGATCCAACGACCTCGGCCGGCGCACTTCCCGGGTGATCACCTTCACTTTCATGGTAGTGGTGCTCGGTTCCCTGCTGACCGTTTTGATGGGCACCGAACCACTGCGGGAAGGGTTAGGGAGCCAATTAAACAACCTGTTGAACCTGCAGGCAGCTCCCAACGTCCTGTTCGCCTTTATGGACAAATTGCTGACCGTCGCAGGCATCCTGCTGCTGCTTCTGATTATCCCGATCCTGAACCGGGTGTTCGCCCGCATTTATAAGATGATCGATGGATGGCGCCATACTCGCTTCCGCGTGATCCGCTTCCAACAGCTTGAGCTGCTGACGCCCAACCGCATGGCGGATTTGTTCCTGGCGTTGGCCAGGTACCTGCGCGTCGCGATCATCGCGCTCTTGCTGTTCGTTTGCCTGGCGCTGCTCTTCAACCTGTCTCCGGTTACGCAGGGCATCGCCCACAGCCTGTTCGGCCAGGTCAAGGTCTTGCTGGGAGCCGCCTGGCAGAAGATCGTGGCGCTGACGCCCAACTTGCTGGTGCTGCTGGCGATCGCGGTGACCACTTTTTATTCGCTGAAAGTGTTGAACTTCTTCTACGAAGGTTTCCGCACCGGCAAGGTCAAGTTCACCAGCATCCACCCCGAGCTAGTCGAACCCACTTACCAGCTGCTGCGTTTCATGGTGATCGCCTTCGCGCTGGTTGCCGCTTTCCCCTACATCCCCGGATCAGATTCGCCGGTGTTCCGCGGCCTGTCCATCTTCATCGGCTTTCTGCTTTCTTTGGGTTCTACCTCCCTGGTGACCAACATCATCTCCGGCATCGTGCTGACCTACACGCGCGGCCTGCGCATCGGCGACCGCGTGCAGATCGGCGATACCACCGGCGACGTCATCGACCGCACTCTGCTGGCCACCCGCATCCGCACCATCAAGAACGTTGACGTGATCATCCCCAACGGCATGGTGATGCAGAACCAGATCGTCAATTACAGCGCCGCCGCGGCCGAGAAAGGTTTGATCCTGAACACCACCGTGACCATCGGCTACGATGCGCCCTGGCGCCAGGTGCAGCAGCTGTTGATCGACGCCGCCCTGACGACCCGCTACATCCTGCCCAACCCGCGGCCGTTCGTCCTGCAAACCAGCCTGGACGACTACTACGTCAGCTACCAGTTGAACGCCTACACCGTCGAGCCCAGCAAAATGGCGGTGATCTACTCGGAGCTGCACCAGAACATCCAGGATCAGTTCAACCAGGCAGAAGTCGAGATCATGTCTCCGGGGTACTTCGCCTTGCGCGAAGGGCCTACCGCCATCCCGGCGGAATACCTGAGCGGCGACCCGGTCCCGGTGGAACCCGGAATGAAGTAGGACGATACCACCCTGTTGTGGATAAATCGATAGAGAAGTGTGGCGCTGAGCATTATGTAGAACTTTGCTTAATTGTTTCCAATTGTTCCACGAAACAATTAAGCCGGATGAATGCGCCCGGTGTTGCGGAGTTACTCCAAAAGACGCCCGCAGCGGCTAAACCCTAAACCCGAATTCAGGATATACCAGACTGGCGTTGGAAAGTAAAATTCCCGGCCTCCGGAGGCGTCAATCCCGCTTGAGGCCGGGCTCTGCTTTGCTGGTAGAATCCATCCATCCCCCATTCCAGGCTCATAGACCTCCCCACAACGAAGAAAGTGGAGCGAAACTGTTATGAAAGCGATCCGCCTGACCCGCATCGGAGAACCGCTGGAAATGGCCGAGGTCCCGACGCCCACGCCCGGCCCTCTGGATGCGCTGGTCGCAGTACAGGCAGCTGGCGTCTGCCATTCCGACGTGCATTACCGCGCCGGCGCCTCGCCGGCGGGACCGCTCCCGCTGACCCTGGGGCACGAAGTCGCCGGTACGGTCGCTGCCGTGGGAGACGAGGTGACCGGCTGGGCGCCGGGCGACCGGGTATGCTTGCATTACCTGTTGACCTGTGGGCACTGCCGCTACTGCGACGCGGGCCGTGAACAATTCTGCGTCCAGGGCGCCATGATCGGCAAGCACCGGGATGGCGGCTACGCTGAATACATCGCCCTACCGGCGCGCAGCCTCTTCCATTTGCCGGAGGAGATCCCCTTCGAACACGGGGCGGTCCTGATGTGCTCCTCGGCGACCTCTTTTCACGCCCTGCGCCAGGCCAGGCTCTCAGCCGGGGAAAGCGTGGCTGTCTTCGGCGTGGGCGGGCTGGGCATCTCCGCGGTGCAGCTGGCCCGGGCGTATGGCGCCGGGCAGGTCTTTGCCGTAGATCTCCAGCCCAACAAGCTCAGCCTGGCGGAGCGCCTTGGAGCCGTCCCGGTGGACGCCTCGGCGGGTGATCCGGTCGCCGAGCTCAAACGGCTGACGGGGGGCCGCGGCGTGGATGTGGCCCTGGAACTGATCGGCCTGCCCCAAACCATGGAGCAGGCCTTTAAATCCTTGGCGATTCGCGGCCGGGCAGCCATTGCCGGTATCTCCAACCGCAGTTTCGAGGTCGCCCCCTACGCCGACCTGATCAACCGCGAGGCCGAGATCATCGGCGTCTCCGACCACCTGGCCCAGGAGATCCCCCTGCTGCTCGAGTGGACCCGGGGAGGGCAGCTGGACCTCGGCGCAGCGGTCACGGAAACTATCCCTCTGGAGGCCGGGGCGGTCAATCAGGCCCTGGACCGGCTGGCTAATTTCGGCGAGACCGTGCGCACCGTCATCCTTCCCTAAACAGTCGACCGGCCATCGGCGCTACCGGGGGACATTGATCCAACGCCCGGCGTAAGCGCCCAACGAACGCAGCAGATCCATCGCCTGCTGCGGGTTGAGCCCGGTGTTGTCCTCAAAACGCCCCCAGAAAGCAGACCACCAGCCCTCCGGTTCTTGTTTGGGGCCGTCGTACTCGGTTGGTCGTTCGGAAGGCCCATCGACCACCAGGCTGCCGACGTAATCGCCCTCGTTGTACACCCGCTGAATCTGGTCGTGGATGGCGGTCATGTCTTCTGCCGAGACCACGCCGTTGCTGGTCGCCTTGTAGAACTGCACCGTCACGCGAATGGGGTAGCGCTCGTCGCGTTCGATCCGCAGCCCGTCGATTTCGGTGAATGGTCCTTCCACCTCGCCGTGACCGATGACGGCGTTCTCGACGTCGCTCCTCAACGCCATGCTGGGCGCTTCGGCAGCCTCTTCTTCAATTCCGAAAAAGCCGCCGCCCAGGGGTTCCTTCTGCTTGAGCGGCACCTGGATCAGCAAGACCATGTTGAGACCGCTCTCCGCGCCGCCTTCCGAGTCGCCGCCCCGGGGGGTTGTCCCGCTGTCGTTGAAATCGCTGGCGCGCTCGCCGGTAAAGCTGCTCCGCTCGCCGTTCTGGTTGAAGAACAGCCGCTGGCCCCAGGAAAAGCCGCTGGGGAAGGCGTCGCGCGTGTTGTCGATCACGGTGGCGCTGGTGCCCTCGCGGGTGGCGACGATAGTCAGCACCGCCGGGTCGCCGGCATACGACTGGTAGTTGAAGATCACGGGGTTGAAGCTGGCTTTGCCGCCCTGGGGGATCGGCAGGAAAGCCGCCTGCGCGCTGACCAGCACGTGGCTGTCGCGCGGCGCCAGCAATGAGCTCTCCCGCCCGGCCCAGGAACCCCCATCCGTCAGGTAAGCCCGGATGTTGCCCAAATATTCTTTCAGGCTGACCCGCTGGAGGTCACCCCCTTTTTCGTTGCCAACCAGCAGGTAGAAATCTTCCAGGCGAATGTCGGCGGTCAGGTCGCTGAAGTTCGGGTAGCGGATCACCGGCATTAGCGCCAGCGCCTGCCCGCGGGACTGCGAGTCTGGGTAGCTCACCTGCAGGGTGACGTCCGAGATATTCGGCCCTACGGAAGAGCCGTAATAACGGCCGGTGTCCTCCCAGGTGACGTTGAGGATCTCCAGCCCGTATTTGGCCGCCAGCCGCAGGGCATGTTCATCCCAGACCATGTCTGCGGTGTTCTGCACGACTCGGGGATAATCGGGATCGGCTGGAGAATCTTCCGGCCCTTCCGATTGGAGCGGTGCGGCGCGCGCTCCCAGGACGTTCAAGGCCAGGATCAGGACGAGCAGCATCATGACGACGACGATCAATCGGGTGAACTTTGCAACCATCTCAGCCTCCTTGTTTTCCATGCTTCACGAATGCGTCTTGGGATATAGACGCCGGAGTCGGCTGCTGGGTTCCCGAATTGAAAAAAGGTGGTCGGGGCATGTGGCATGCGCCTCGAAAACCCTGGAATTACTCTAATCGGCCCGCCGCTGGCGCGGGATCTGGATCTTAGCGTGGATGAACTGTTGGTGTGTGAGCTTGATCGAATTGGCGATAGCGCGAATTTCTTCGATCTCTTCGTAGGAAACGAAGCCGTCGGCGTTGGCAACGGCAAAAAGCACGTCCAGGAAGCGCTGGCGCTCCTCTGCGGTGGTGAGCTCGAAGAATCGCCGCGACAGCCGGTAATAATCCATGTCTTTGGCGATCTCGGAGACCGCCTGTTCGGCGACCAGGGACGCGTGGTTGTGCATAAGCCCCCAGTTCTCCTCCAGAGCCGCCGTGATCGCCTCGAACTCGTCGTCGGTGACCTGGCGATCGACGTAAGCCACGCGCGCCATCAACCCGCCGGCCAGGCTCAGCTTGCGCAGCTCGCTTTCCTGTAGATCGAAATCGGCTTCATCGATCTCCATGCGGCGTCGCACCTGGTAGTAAATCTTGTTCTTGAGGAAATCCTGCAGGTAGCGTTCGCGGTTGGGCGCATTGGCGACCGCTTGCGAGCGCCGTTGAACCGGGCCGCGCACCAGGCGGCCCAATTGCCCCACCAGGCTCACGTTGACTTCCTCGAGCGCGGCTTTGATCTCGTTGACCACCACGCGCTCCTTCTCAGTCACCTGCCCATCGGCCCCGATCACAGCTTCCAGGGTGGAAAGCGCCAAACGGCGGTCGGCGGGCGTGACCAGCGCAGCTTGAAGCTCCGCCATCAGGCGCTCGCGCTCGGCCTCGCCCACAGGCTCATCCAGGTAGATCTCCAGGCGCGCCCAATCCTTGGCAGCCATCTCGGGCAGGTGGAAGAGCAGGTCTTTCAGGCTGTTGACTTCTTCGTTGCTGATCTCACCGTCCGCCCAGGCGGCGGCAATGATCACTTTAGCCAGGGCCATAATCAACCTTGGTTTGGGCATGAGCTTCCTCCCAAAAAATCCCTGAACAGCGTAACTTTTAACGATATAAAAGACCGGTATTGTAGATTTTAACGCCTTCAAGTATACTGTTGTGGGGAATACAATCGGTTTGTGTGGACGGTTATAGTCACGCTAGCAGGCTCGAGGAGGCGGCATTTGATAGAGCACCATACCACACAGTATATCCAGCCGAACGAGTAAGTCACCAGTCGCTTAATTCGAAAAAGTGAATAAGGAGTCCGTCCCGATGCGTAACCTTTCTGCGTCCCGAGCGTTCACAGCCTGGGTCGGTGTGCTCGCGCTCACGCTTGGCCTGCTGTCACCGCTGATCCCCACCCAGACTGCGCAGGCCGATCATACCCCAGATCCGGCCTCTGTCACCATTGCCGGCAGCCTGCAAAGCGAACTGGGCTGCCCTGGAGACTGGCAGCCGGAATGCGCCCTCACTCACCTTAATTACGATTTATCTAACGACGTCTGGCAAGGAAACTTTTCGATTCCGGCCGGCGCTTGGGAATACAAAGCCGCGCTCAACGACACCTGGGATGAAAATTATGGGGCCAACGCACAACCGAACGGCGCCAACATCTCCCTCAACCTGGGCGCGAGCACTGCTGTCAAATTCTACTACAGCCACTCGACCCACTGGGTGACTGAGAACGTCAATTCGGTCATCGCGACCGTTCCGGGCAGCTTCCAAAGCGTGCTGGGCTGCTCCGGAGATTGGGACCCCAGCTGCCTGCGCTCCTGGTTGCAGGACCCGGATGGCAACGGCATCTACACCTTCTCAACTGATGCTCTACCCGCCGGTGACTACGAAGCCAAGGTTGCTATCAACGAAAGTTGGGATGAGAACTACGGCGCCGGCGGTGTGCCGGGGGGAGATAACATCCTATTCACCGTTGGCTCCAACCAGGCAGTCGTCTTCAGCTATAACCCGACCACTCACCTGCTGGACATCACCCCGGCAAATGGTTTGGAGCCGGGCGACGAGCTGCTCGTCCGTCCGGTCATTGAGCATCCCTTTGAGGATCAGGTGCTCTATTTCACTATGCCCGATCGTTTCGCCAACGGTGACCCCGCCAATGATTGTGGTAACTATGCAGGACCCTGTGTCGCCAACGACTCCGAGGCGAACGTGCTCACCCACGGTTTCCTGCCCAGCGACCGCGGCTATTATCACGGCGGCGACATCGCCGGCTTGCATGACAAGCTGGACTACCTGGCTGGTATGGGCGTTACTGCCGTGTGGGTCGGCCCAATCTATCTCAACCAGACCGTCCAATCCGATTCATCCAATCTGTATGGTTATTCTTCCGGCTACCACGGGTACTGGATCCTCGATTTCGAGCAGGTTGACCCCCACCTTGGAACTAACGGCGAGTTCCAGGCTATGGTCGACGATGCCCACGCGTTGGGCATCAAGGTCTTCATGGACATCGTCACCAACCATACTGCTGACGTGATCCAGCTCAGCGGGAGCGACTATCGAAGCAAGACGGATTATCCCTATCTGGACATCAACGGCGCTCCGTTTGACGACTCCGATTTCGCCTATTCTGGGCAGGCAAACTACAGCTTCCCCGAAGTAAACGAAAATAGTTTCCCGTACACTCCAAGCCTTCCCGCTGGCAAAGAGACCGCCAAGAACCCGGCCTGGTTGAACGATCCCCTTCTTTACCATAACCGCGGCGACAGTACCTTTGCCGGCGAGAACTCGCTGTACGGTGACTTCTTTGGCCTGGACGATCTGTGGACCGAGCGCCAGGAAGTCGTCGATGGCATGATCGATATCTTCTCGGGCTGGATCCAGGATTTCGGCGTGGACGGTTTCCGCATCGATACCACCAAGCACGTTAACATGGAATTCTGGCAGAAGTTCGGGCCTGATATCCTGGCAGCTGCCGAGTCGAACGGCATCGCAGACTTCTTCACTTTTGGCGAGGTCTTCGACCAAACTTTTGGGCCTTCCTTTATGAGTGAGTTTTCCACCCGAGGGAAGCTCCAATCTACCATCGACTTCGGCTTCCAATTGGCCGCTCGCGATTTCGCCTCTCAGAGCGGGGCCACCGACAACCTCAGAGCTCTCTTTGAACAAGACGATTACTACACCGACGCCGATAGCAACGCCTACGCCATGCCGACCTTCGTTGGAAACCATGACATGGGGCGGATCGGCTATTTCCTGACCGTGGACAACCCCGGCGCGCCTGACGCTGAACTTCTGGCGCGTTCCAAGCTGGCCCACGCCTTGATGTTCTTCGCTCGCGGCCAGCCGGTCATCTACTACGGTGATGAGCAAGGTTTTGTCGGCGACGGCGGCGATAAGCTCGCCCGCCAGGATATGTTCCCCAGCCAGGTGCCCGAGTACAACGACGACGACCTGATCGGCACCGACGCCACCACCGCAGACGATAACTTCGACCCCACCCACCCTATTTATCAGGCCTTGGGAGACTATGCCGGGGTCTATCAGGCTCATAAGGCCCTGCGCTCCGGAGCTCAAATCCACCGTTTCAGCGCCAATGGCCCCGGAGTCTACGCTTTCTCTCGCATCGACCGCAACGAGAAAATCGAATATCTGGTGGCTTTCAATGATGCCGAGAGCGCCAGCCAGGCCAGCTCGCCCACTTTCTATGGCGCAGGCCAGCAGTTCGACCTGATTTACGCCGACGGAGGCAGCGCGCCAGCCAATCTGTCGACGGATGCGAACGGCGATCTGACCCTCAACGTGCCAGCTCTGGGCTTCGTCATTTACCAGGCAACCGCACCCATCCCTGCCAGCCCCTCCGCGCCCGGCATCCTGATCAGCAACCTGGTCAACGACCAGGAAGTCACCTTGATGAAAAAATCTCAGGATGGGCAAGAGATCGTCGACCGGCTCGAGGTCGATGCCGAACTGAGCACGGATATCTATGCCGAAGTCACCTTCGCTGCCAGCGTCAATGGCGGCGATTACACGCCCATCGGCACCGACAACAACCCGCCTTACCGCGTCTTTTACGATGTGACCGGCTTGCCCGAAGGCGCAAGCGTTTCCTTCAAAGCCATCGTCGATGACCTTTCCGGCAATTTGAACGCCGCCAAGGTCACCGGTATTCTGCCCGTGATCCAGGAGCCTGCCCCGCCGCCCACTTCCTCGACACCTTACGCCGTGATCCACTACTTCCGCTCGGACGGCGACTACGGCGACCACACCACCGGCGACTACAACGATTTCTGGGGGCTGCACCTCTGGGACGGCATCGATGAGACCATCGAGTGGACCGCACCTAAGCCCTTCCTGGGCGAGGATGAGTACGGGCGCTTCGCCTGGGTCAAACTGGCGCCGAACTCCAGCAACGTCGGCTTCATCGTCCATCGAGGCGATACCAAGGACGGTACGGATGCGGACCGATTCTTCAACCCCGGCGAGACGCCGGAGATCTGGTTGAAGAGCGACGACCCTGTCACTTATACCTCACAAGCCGAAGCGCAAGGATTCGTCACCCTCCATTACCATCGCGACGACGGCGATTACGGCGACCCCACCAGCATGGACTTTAACGATTTCTGGGGGCTGCACCTATGGGGTGACTCAATCGATCCCTCCGAGGGCACAGAATGGACGAATCCCAAAAAGCCCACTGGTTTCGACGATTTTGGTCCCTTCTGGGACGTCCAGATCGCTAACGTCGCCCAACCGGTCAACTTTATCATCCACCGCGGCGATACGAAAGACCCCGGTCCAGATCAAAGTTTGATCCCTGTCGACAATCCCTCAGTCTGGATAATGTCCGGCGACGAGACCATTTACCCGCAGCGCGGCGCGGCCGAAAATGTCGCCACCATCCACTACCACCGCAAGGCTGGAGATTACGGAGATTCCACCAGCCCGAACTTTAACGACTTCTGGGGGTTGCACGTTTGGGATGGGGCGGCCAGCCCCAACCCGTCCTGGTCGGACCCGGTGCGCTGGGAGGCGCTCGATGTCTTTGGCCCGGTTTTCAACATCCCTCTCGTGGATGGCGCTTCGCAGCTTGCCTATATTATCCACCGCGGCGATACCAAGGATCCCGGTCCTGACCAGTTCTTGACCTTCGATCCGTGGGGCTACGAAGTTTGGCAGCTGGAGGGTGAAGGACCTGACCCTGCCCAGCCGCATTACGTACTGCCCATCCTGGCCGCAGCCGGCGCCAATCCTGGGAATATCGATGAACAACGGGCGTATTGGGTCAGCGAGGACACCATCGCCTGGGCGGCTGCAGATAGCGCAAGCAATACCTACCAGCTGTACTACGCCCCCAATGGCGGTCTGATGACCGGTGATACCGGCATCACCGGCGGCAGCGCCCTCACCCTCAGCCTCGATCCAGCCGGACTAACCGAAGAGGTCAAGTCCAAGTTCCCCCATCTGGCGAACCTACCGGCCCTCAAGATCGACGCCGCCGACCTGCCCATGGTCCCCGAAATCCTCAAGGCCCAGATCGCTGTCTCGGCCGTCGATAGCGCCGGATCCTCCATCGACGCCACCGGTTTGCAGATCCCCGGCGTGCTGGACGATCTCTACACTTACACGGGTGAGCTCGGGGCCAGCTGGGACGGCGGCGTTCCCACCGTCCGCGTCTGGGCGCCCACCGCCAAATCCGTCAGCTTCCAGCTGTTCGCCGATTCGGATCCCGCCACGACCAGCACGGTGATGCCCATGACCCTGGATCCGGCTACCGGCGTTTGGTCTATCACGGGTGAACCCACTTGGAAAGACCAGTTCTACCTGTTCGAAGTCGAGGTCTACGTCCATTCGACCCAGCAGGTGGAGCACAACCTGGTCACCGACCCATACTCCCTTAGCCTGTCGATGAACAGTACCCGCAGCCAGATTGTAGATCTGAACGATGCCGCCTTGAAGCCTGCAGGTTGGGAGACGCTGAGTAAGCCCGATCTCGCCGCACCTGAAGACATCAGTATTTACGAAATTCACGTCCGCGATTTCAGCGTGGACGACCCGACGGTTCCAGTCGACCTCAAAGGCACCTTCAAAGCCTTCACGCTGGATGATACCTACGGCGTCAATCACCTCAAGGCGCTGGCCGAAGCCGGCCTGACTCACCTGCACCTGCTGCCGGTGTTTGATATCGCCACTATCAACGAGGACAAATCCCAGTGGCAGTCACCCAATCCCGCTGATTTGGCGGGGTACCCGCCCAATTCGGAAGAGCAGCAGGCAGCCGTGATGCAGTATCAAGAGCAGGACGGCTTCAACTGGGGTTACGATCCCTACCACTACACCACCCCTGAGGGCAGCTACAGCACCGATCCGGATGGCTCCACCCGCATCCTCGAGTTCCGCGAGATGGTCGCCGCCCTCAACCAGATGGGGCTGCGCGTGGTCATGGACGTGGTCTACAACCACACCAACGCCTCCGGGCAGGACGATAAGTCGGTCCTTGACCGCGTCGTGCCCGGCTACTACCATCGCCTGGATGACAAGGGTGCCGTTACCACCAGCACCTGCTGCCAGAACACTGCGACCGAGCACAACATGATGGAAAAGCTCATGATCGACTCGGTGCTCACCTGGGCCACCCAGTACAAGGTCGACGGCTTCCGCTTTGACCTGATGGGTCATCACCTGAAGAGCAATATGGAGGATTTGCGCGGCGCGCTCGATGCGCTGACTCCAACCGACGATGGTGTTGATGGTCCGGCTATCTACGTCTACGGCGAGGGCTGGAATTTCGGCGAGGTAGCCGACAACGCCCGTGGCGAAAATGCTACCCAGCTCAACCTGGGCGGCACGGGCATCGGCACTTTCAGCGACCGCCTGCGAGATGCGGTGCGCGGCATCGGTCCCTTCGATGGCGGTCTGGGGTTGCTCGACAAACAGGGCTTCGCCAACGGCAGCTACTACGATACCAAGCCATCGGTAACGGACTCGCTCGATGTCCAGCTCGCCAGGCTCTTGCTGCAGACCGACCAGATACGTGTTGGCATGGCGGGTAACCTTGCCGGCTACCTGTTCATCGACCGCAACGGAAACCTGGTCACCGGCTCCCAGGTGGATTACAACGGTTCACCCGCAGGTTACACCGAGGATCCCCAGGAGGACATCACCTACATCTCTGCTCACGATAACCAGACTCTCTTCGATATCAACGTCTACGCTGCCCCGCAGGACACCAGCATGGCCGACCGGGTACGCATCCAGAACATCGGTCTCAGCACGGTCCTGCTAGGCCAGGGTCTGCCCTTCACCCAAGCCGGGAGCGACCTGCTCCGCTCCAAATCCCTCGACCGGAACAGCTACAACTCTGGCGACTGGTTCAATACGCTGGATTTCACCTACCAGTCTAACAACTTTGGCGTTGGGCTGCCGTTAGCCAGCGCGAACGGGGGTGACTGGACTGTGATGAGCCCTCTGCTGGCTGACCCGAATCTGAATCCAGGACCGGAGGACATCGAATTCAGCGCTGCTCTCTACCAGGAGTTGTTGCGCATCCGCTACAGTTCCCCGCTCTTCCGCCTGCGTACAGCCGGGGACATCCAGGAAAGGCTGGTCTTCCACAATACAGGCCCTGATCAGTTGCCAGGCTTGATCGTCATGACCCTGTCGGATCTGCTTGGACCGGACCTGGATCGCGGCCACGAACTGATCGTCGTCTTGATCAACGCCAACGATGAAGAGCAATCCTTCACCATCGATGATTTCGCCGGAATGGATCTGGCGCTTGATCTGGTGCAGTTTAATTCCGTCGATAGCGTTGTCAAGCAGTCCTCCTTCAACAGTGCTACCGGCACCTTTACCGTGCCTGGTCGCACCACGGCAGTGTTTGAATTTTCGCCTCAGGAAATGATGCGATCGCTGATCGCCGAGGTCGAAGACCTGGTTGCGGGTGGCAGCTTGAACCAGGGTCAAGGCAATGCCCTGATCGTGAAATTGAATAACGCCATCAAGAAACTCGATCAAGGTAAGGCCGTAACCGCCCTGAACAACCTCAACGCCTTCAAAAATCAGGTTCAGGCTTTCGTCAATGGCGGTGTGCTCACGCAGGACGAGGGGCAGAGCCTTCTTGAGGCGGTCGAGCCGATCGGCTATCAGATCACGGTCAGATACGCGCTGAATTAGTAATGTGGAGGATTGGGCGGATGAAACCCGCCCAATCCTCCACCACTTTCCTACGTATCTACTGGGCTGCCTTAATGATGAAGGCAGCCCCTTTGCATTGGGGGCGTGGAACAAACCGAAGCTCTCAGATGCCGCTAATCGTAGAGAGGCGCGGGGTTTGTTACAATTGGGTAAACGTACAGATGGACGCTGCCTTGAAGAAAATCCCACGATATATACTCTTGACGTTATTCGCCCTGCTTGCTAGCGGTTGTACGCTGCGCATTGGGGGTTCCTCGAAGGTTGACGAGCCGTCTGCTCCGACCGCAGTGCCGGTGCAGGATTCCGCCGAAGCAGTGCGCGGCGAAGCGATCGTCCCTCCTGAAAACCCGATCACCCTGCCGGCGGGCTTCGGTATTTCCGTCTACATTCAGGGTCTGCAGAGCCCGCGCATGATGACCCTGGGCCCCGATGGGGCGCTCTACGTCGCTGAGCGCGGCGCCGGGCGCATCCTGCGTCTGCCCGACGCAAACGGAGACGGCCGGGCAGACGGCGCGCGGCCCGTCGCCGAAGACCTGGATGCGCCCAGCAGCCTGGCCTTCTACGAAGATGGCTCGCTTTACGTCGGCGAAACTACCCGCGTGCTGCGCTTGAGCCAGCCTGATGAGGACGGCGTCTTCCAGCAGCGCGAGACGGTCATCAGCGACTTGCCGGCTGGCGGGCACAGCACGCGCACCGTGTTGTTCAGCCCGGATTTCAGCGCGCTATTCGTTTCGATTGGTTCCTCCTGCAACATTTGCCAGGAGGACGACCCCCGCCGGGCTGCTATCCTGCGCTACAATCCGGACGGCAGCGGCGAAACGATCTTCGCGAGCGGTCTGCGCAACGCTGTGGGCCTCGCTTTTCCTCCCGGCTCGGATCAGCTCTGGGCTACCAACAACGGGAGGGATTGGTTGGGCGACGACCAGCCTCCCGAAACAGTCTATCGCGTGGACGAAGGTCAGGATTACGGCTGGCCCACCTGCCACGCCGGGCGCATCGTTGATCCCGACTTTGGCGCTGCGGGCAGCTGTTCAGGCGTGCCCGAAGCCGACGTCGAGATGCAAGCCCACGCCGCTCCACTTGGCCTGGAGTTCTATCGCGGCGACCAGTTCCCCGCGGAATACCGGGGCGATCTCTTCGTCGCCCTGCACGGCTCGTGGAACCGCAGCGAGCCAACAGGGTATAAAGTCGTGCGCATCCCCTTCGATGAGGGTGGGGTCGGTTCCCCAGGCCCGGTGGAGGAGTTCGCCACGGGCTGGCTGATCGGCAGCTCGGCCTGGGGTCGCCCGGTGGACTTGATTACAGGCTCCGACGGCAGCCTATTCCTCTCTGATGACGCCGGTGGTACGATCTACCGGATTTTTTATGACCGCTAAACAAGGATACAATACTCACCAGACAAACCCACCAGGGAAATGAAAAGAGCCTGGCACCTGCCCACGTACCGCTAAAGACAAGGTGATCCATGGATACCAATGGCAACTACTACCTCGGACGCATCTACGACCCCACAACCGGGGAGACCACCGACCAGCCCCTGCTTTACGATCCGGACGACCTGACCACCCACGCCGTGGCGGTCGGCATGACCGGTTCTGGCAAGACCGGTTTGTGCATCGACCTGCTGGAGGAAGCCGCCCTGAACGGCGTCCCGGCTTTGCTGATCGATCCCAAGGGGGATATGACCAACGCGCTGCTGCACTTCCCCGACCTGGCTCCAGAGGATTTCCTACCCTGGGTCAACGCTGACGCCGCCCGCCGTGAAGACAAATCCGTCGAACAGGCAGCTGCAGAAGCTGCCGAACGCTGGCGGACAGGCCTGGAAGAATGGGGCATCGGTCCGGAGCGCATCCAGGCGCTGGGCGAAGCAGCCCACTTTGCCGTCTACACGCCCGGCTCCGACGCCGGCATCCCGGTGAGCATCCTATCCACGCTGAAAGCCCCCGAGATCCCCTGGGACTCCAACCGCGAGCTTTTGCGCGAGAAGATCACCGGCACGGTCACCGCCCTGCTTGGTTTGGTCGGGCTGCAGGACATCGATCCCGTGCGCTCCCGCGAGCACATTCTGCTGGCCAACATCTTCGAACACGCCTGGAGCAGCGCAAAGGATCTGGACTTAAGCGAGCTGATCCTGCAGACCCAAAACCCGCCCTTTGACAAATTGGGGGTGTTCGACGTGGACATCTTCTTCCCCGAAAAAGAGCGTTTCGACCTGGCCATGCTGCTCAACAACATCCTGGCCGCGCCTGCTTTCCAGACCTGGATCGAAGGGCAGCCGCTGGAGATCCCCGCACTGCTGCGCGCCCCGGACGGCAAACCGCGCCACAGCGTCTTTTACCTGGCGCATCTCTCCGGCGCCGAGCGCATGTTCTTCGTCACCCTGCTGTATGCCGCCGTGGAAACCTGGATGCGCGCCCAGTCGGGCAGCAACACGCTGCGAGCCCTGATCTACTTCGATGAAATCTACGGCTACCTGCCGCCGGTGAGCAACCCGCCCTCCAAGAGTCCCATGCTGCGCATGCTCAAACAGGCGCGCGCATTTGGGGTCGGGCAGGTGCTGGTCACCCAGAACCCGGTAGACGTGGATTACAAGGCTCTTTCCAACGCCGGGACGTGGTTGATCGGCAAGCTGCAGACCGAGCAAGACAAGGCCCGCCTGCTGGACGGTCTGGAGAGCGCTTCTTCCGGGGCGCTCGACCGGGGAGAGTACGACCGGCTGATCTCCGGCCTGGGCAAGCGCGTCTTTCTGCTGCACAACATCCACGCCGGGCATCCGCAGCTCTTCCAGACCCGCTGGGCGATGAACTACCTGGCCGGACCGTTAACCCGCACGCAGATACCGGCGCTCAACCGGCTTTCCGGCGCCCTCGCTGCGCCGGAGGCTGAGGGGCCATCTACCACTGCCGCCCAGGCGGAGACGACCGTCGCTGCGCCAGCCCGCGTGGAAGCTCCGGCGGCAGCGGAAGCCTCCTCCGCGACCAGCCTGGGCACCACCACGCGCCCGGTGGTACCCTCGGTGGTTGATGAGCTCTTCCTGCCCAACAATTTGACCCTCACCGAGGCGGCCAAGGCCGATGACCACACGCTCTCCACAGAGGCCAGCCGGTTAGGGCTGCGTTACCGGCCCGTATTGCTCGCCCAGGCCAGCATCCGCTTTTTACAGCGCAAGTATGGCCTGGATCACGAAGCCCGGCGCAGCGTACTGGCGGTGGACCCCGACCGGCGCGGCATGCTGCGCTGGGACGACCACCTTTCCAGCCCGGTCGATCCTCACCAGCTCGACCGTCAGCCGGCGCCCGAAGCGTATTTCACAACCCTGGACGCCCCCTTTACCGACGACAAAACCTTGCGGGCGATGAAAACCGATTTTGAAGACTGGGCCTACCGCACCACCCAGGTGCAGGTGCGCGCCAACGAAACCCTCAAAATCTACGCCGGTCCGGACGTCTCGCAGGCCGAATTCCGCCGGATGTGCGCTGATGCTGCCCGTGAGCAGCGCGACGCCGAAGCCCAGAAAGTGGCCGATTCTTATGACAAAAAGATCGAACGGGTGAAAGATAAATTAGCCCGTGAGGAGCGCGAGCTCAGCGAGGACGAGACCGAACTATCACAGCGCAAGATGGAGGAGCTTGGCACTCACGCCGAGAACATCCTCAGCCTGTTCGGCAGCCGCAGCCGACGGCGTATTTCCACCTCCCTGTCCAAGCGCCGTATGACCGAGCAGGCGAAGGCTGACGTCGAAGAATCGGAAGACGCCATTAAGCAATATTTGCAGGACATTGCCAAGTTGGACAAAGAAAAAGAATCCGCCCTTGAAGACGTCCAGCGTAAATGGGGCGAGATCGCCGAAGAGCAAAGTGAGATCCTCGTCACTCCCTACAAAAAAGACATCCTGATCGAGCTGTTCGGTGTGGCCTGGTTCCCATACCACGTGGTCGAGGACCAGGAACGTACGATCGAACTGCCCGGTTTCAGCCCTACAGCAGGATAGCCCATCCTCTTCCCCTTATCAACCTCCAGGAATGGATAGCGCGCATGAACACTGTCATTACACCAAAATATGCCTACCCTGCCGCCCACAAGGCCGAGGTCGTCGAGGATTACCACGGCACGGCTGTGGCTGATCCCTACCGTTGGCTGGAAGACCCTGAAAGCCCGGAGACCCGGGCGTTCACCGCTGCCCAGAACGCGCTGACCGAATCGTTCCTCTCCGGCAACCCGGACCGCGCCCGGATCGGGGCCCGGCTGGCCAAGCTGTGGGGCTTCCCGCAGTACGGCCCGGTCACCAAGAAGAAAGACCGTTATTTCTTCACCCTGTATCAAGGTTTGCAGAACCAGCCGGTGCTGTACGTTCAGTCCGGCCTGGAAGGTGAGCCACGCCCGCTGCTCGATCCCAACCGGATCAGCGAGGACGGCACGGTGGCGCTGATCACCCAATCCTACACGGAAGATGGTTCACTGCTGGCATACGGACTGTCCACCAGCGGCAGCGATTGGCAAGAAGTGCGCGTGCGCGAGGTCGCCAACGGTGAGGACTACCCCGACGTGATCCGTTGGACCAAGTTCGCCAACCTGGCCTGGGCGGCGGATCGATCAGGGTTTTTCTACAACCGTCTGCCCGAACCCGGCAGCGTGCCCACGGAAGACCAGAACCACTTCAGCCAGGTGTTCTGGCACCGCCTGGGCGACTCCCAAGCTGAGGATACGCTGATTTACGAAGACCCGGAGCGCAAGGAGCTCAGCTTCGAACCGCTGATGGACGACGATGGCGCGGTACTGCTGCTGTACGTCTATCACGGCACCGACCACCGCAACGGAATCTATTACTATTCGCTGAAAGGCGACGGCCTGCACGGCGGCGATGTGGTACAGCTCTTGGAGGTCGGCGAGGCCCGCTTCGACCCGCTGGGCAACCACGGCGCAACCTTTTATTTCCTGACCGACCTGGAGGCGCCGCGCGGGCAGATCATCGCCATCGACCTGGAACGCCCGCAGCGAGAGAACTGGGTCACCCTGGTCCCTGAGGACGATGATGCTCTGGATTTCGCCGCGCTGGTGAACGACCATTTCGTAGTCGCCGCCAAACGCGATGCCCATCACCGGCTGCTGACCTACACCCTGGCGGGCGAGCTCGCCCGGGAGATCGACCTGCCCACCCTGGGCGCGGTGGAGCCCTTTCAAGGCGGGCGGGACGACGGTGAGCTCTTCCTGCTGTTCACCTCCTTCACCTACCCGCCGACTCCCTTGCGCTATGATTTCGCCAGCGGCTTGCTGGCTCCTTTTAAAGCAGTCCAGCTCGGTTTCGACGCCTCGCGCTACGCAACCACCCAGGTCTTTTATCCTTCCAAGGACGGCACGCGCGTGCCCATGTTCCTCACCCACCGGGTAGGGCTGCAGTTGGATGGGAACAACCCCACCCTGCTGTACGGCTACGGCGGCTTCAATATCAGCCTGACGCCCTTTTTCAAGGTGCCCCCGCTGGTCTGGCTGGAGCAAGGCGGAGTGTACGCGGTTGCCAACCTGCGCGGCGGCGACGAGTACGGCGAGGAATGGCACCAGGCCGGCATGCTGGAGCGCAAGCAGAACGTCTTCGACGATTTCATCGCCGCCGGGGAATGGCTGATCGAGCAAGGCTACACTTCCCGGAGCAGGCTGGTGATCGAAGGGCGCAGCAACGGCGGCCTGCTGGTGGCGGCCTGCGCCGTCCAGCGCCCCGACCTGTACGGCGCTGTGCTGTGCAACGTGCCGGTGGTAGATATGCTGCGCTACCACCGCTTCACCGTCGGCAGCTACTGGATCCCCGAATACGGCGACGCCGAGAACGATCCTGAGCACTTTCGCTTTTTGTACGCCTATTCGCCCCTGCACAACGTCAAACCCGGCGCGGCTTACCCGCCAATGCTGATCACCTCAGCCGATACCGATGACAGGGTGGTGCCAGCTCACGCCAAGAAGTTCGCCGCCACCCTGCAGGCCCTGGCTCCTGGTGGGGGGCCAACCCTGCTGCGCGTCGAGACCAAAGCCGGGCACGGCATGGGCAAGCCGGTCTCCAAGCTGATCGAGGAAAGCGCCGATATTTACGCTTTTGCCTTCAAGATCTCGGAAATGTCCTGGAAAGAAAACTCGTGACCTATGCACTTGGAGGAGAGTTAGGGGAGTTTCGAAACATGGACGTGCAACGCTGCGAATGGGCTGCGGGCGACCCGCTCTATCAAACCTATCACGACGAGGAGTGGGGCGTCCCGGTGCATGATGACCGCCGCTTGTTCGAATTGCTGATCCTGGAGGGCGCCCAGGCCGGTTTGAGCTGGATCACCATTCTCAGGAAACGTGAGAACTACCGTCGGGCTTTCGAGGCTTTCGACCCTGCCGTCGTGGCGCGTTTCGATCAGGAGAAGGTCGCCGCGCTGCTGGCTGACCCCGGAATCGTGCGCAACCGCCTGAAGGTCGGGGCCGCCGTGCAGAACGCCCGGGCTTTCCTAAAAATCCAGGCCGAGTTCGGTTCTTTCAGCGCTTACCTGTGGCCTTTCGTGGGCGGGGTGCCGATCGCCAACCACTGGACATCTCTGAGCGAGATCCCGGCGAAAACTAAAGAATCAGAAGTGCTAAGTAAGGACCTGAAAAAACGCGGCTTCAACTTCGTCGGCCCGACGATCTGCTATGCCTTCATGCAGGCTGTCGGCATGGTCAACGACCACCAGATAGATTGTTTCCGATACCAGGAGATCGTGGATACTTACGCATGACTTCACCTAAGGAAGACCAAGAAAAACCAACCCGGAATTCCGAACTACCCCCCGATAGGCTGAACGCCATCGGCGTACTCACCCGGCGGGAAGTGGAGGCCCGCTTGCTGGCCCCACTGATCGACGCCCTGGGAGAGGAGTTCGGCCGCGAGCGTGTCATCGAGATCGTCAAGGATACGATCGTCGATATTGCCCGCCGACAAGGCGCCGAGCTGGCCAAAGCTAAGGGCGGGGATGATATAAAGACCTTCGCCGAATCGCTGGAAAACTGGAAGAAGGACGACGCCATGCAGATCGAAGTGTTGGGCCAGGACGACGCCCACTTCGACTTCAACGTCACCCGCTGCCGCTACGCCGAGATGTACCGCGCCCTGGGCATCCCCGAACTGGGCGCCGTGCTCTCGTGCAACCGGGACTGGGCGCTGATCGAGGGCTTCAACCCCGAGATCGAACTGTCCCGCACCCAGACCCTCATGGAAGGCGCACCTTACTGCAACTTCCGCTACAACCTGAAAGAAGACGCATAGCAACCTGCGTCAGACCTATCCTGCCATGCTCACCTCCGTACTCCTGATCTTGCTCGCCGTCCTCGTTTATGGCGCGGTCCACTCGCTGCTAGCTTCGCTGTGGGCCAAGGCCCACGCCAGGCGGCTGTTCGGTTCGCTCGCCGAGCGCCTCTACCGGCTGGGCTACAACGTCTTCGCCATCCTGACCTTGCTACCGGTGCTGGCTCTACCGCTGGTGCTGCCCGATGAACCGCTTTACAGCATACCGTTTCCCGTAACCTTGCTGTCTCTGTTCATCCAGGCGCTGGCTGGCGGGGTGGTGCTGGTCGGACTGTTGCAGACTGGCTTGGGATCCTTCCTGGGGCTCCGCCAGCTGGCCGCGCCGCCTGGCGATCGCGAGCCGCGACTGGTGGTGCGCGGTTTGTACCGCTGGGTGCGTCACCCGCTCTACACCGCCGGGCTGATCTTCCTGTGGTTGACGCCGGTAATGACCGTCAACGTACTGGCGCTCGACGCCAGCCTGACGGCTTATATCATCATCGGCGCGTTATTCGAGGAGCGGCGCTTGCTGAAGGAGTTCGGCCCGGCATACCAGCGATACCGGGAGGAGACGCCGATGCTGATCCCCGGATTGAAGTTAAGTTAACCTGAATTCGGTGTTAGGGTTTGAGCACAGCGTCCGTCTTTACGGATATCGCTGCAATACGGTGCGCATTCAGCCGGTTTAATTGTTCCGCGGAACAATAGGAAACAATTCTTGAAATATTTTACATATTTTTAAAGAACGAAACTTCCATAACAAAGTCGAAGATCGTTTGAAGAGGAAAAGATGAAACGTATCTCAGGATTCCTGTTTATCTTCATGCTGGCTGCCCTGGCGCTCTCGGCCTGTGCAAGGCCGGGAAAGCTGAGCATCCAGGACGCCTGGGCGCGCCCGGCTGACGCCGGGGGGACCAGCGCGGTGTATTTCACGCTGGTCAACGCCAGCGACGTGCCCGACTTGCTGACCGCCGCCCGCACCGACGCTGCTTTCGCCGCCGAGCTGCACGAAACTAAGCCCTCCGTTGTAGACGACGCTTCGGGGGATGGGGGCATGGACATGGGCGAGGGAGAGGTGATGCAGATGGTGCCGCGCGACTCCATCGCCGTGCCCACCGGCGAACAAGTCGAGTTCGCGCCCGGCGGCCTGCACGTCATGCTGATCGATCTGCAGCAGGACTTGACCCCCGGAGACATTATCGATGTCACCCTGGTGTTTGAAGAAGCCGGCGAGGTCCCGGTTCAGGTTGAAGTTAGGCAGCCTTAACACCTGGTCGAATGGAAAAGAAGTTGAAGGGATAGGGGTTATGCGACCTCTTTCAATGCGAGGGCGACCGCGTCATCCGAACTCATCCGGGCGCTCTCCTCCATCGCCCAATCCCGCTCCTCCTCCCCCATCTCGCCTGCCAACTGTGTCATGGCTTGCTCCATCTCAGCGATTTCGAGCGGGTCGGTGCTGTGGGCGTCCAATTCTTCACGTGTGGCCTTGGCTCTGCCAAGCAGGTGTGCGGCGTGCTCATGATTCCCGCTGGCAATCGCCATATAAGCGAAACATTCTAGCTGATGAGCAGGGGCAGGCAGGCTGCCTTCTTCCTGCCAGCGCTTAATGGTCTCCCGGTAGAGCGGGAGCGCTTCTTGGGTATTTCCTGTCCGGCGAAAGAGGTGGGCCA
Source organism: uncultured Anaerolineaceae bacterium (assembly GCA_964400875.1). Taxonomy (GTDB): domain Bacteria; phylum Chloroflexota; class Anaerolineae; order Anaerolineales; family UBA4823; genus CAYNWK01. The sequence continues at coordinate 24,297 of CAYNWK010000013.1, forward strand.
GATCGCTTTTCGAATGAAGTACGTTTCTCTGGTCGTTGATTGCACGAAAGTCGTTGATGGCTTTCAGCAAAAAATCTTTTGCAGCCTCGGTATCCCCCTGAAGAGCGGCCATCCTGGCTTGGATTTGCAGCAGGTTTGCATTGATTCGCGGGTTGTTGAACTTCCTGGCGATCTGGATCAACCTCTGAAAGTATGGCTGGCCTTCCGAAAATTCCCCCTGGTTGACATGCAGGTAAAATTTCACCAGGTCAAGCCAGCCTTCCGAAATCTCAAATCCATTACGCTCGCTGAGCTCCAGGGCGCGATCCATTTCCCCTTCCCATTCGGGTGAAAGCTCAATCCGGTTTGCGAGAAGGACGTTGATCCTCCAGGCGATGCCAGTCGTCAAGTGTTCGAGATCGTCCTTTTCCCGGGCAAGCGCGATGCCTTCATCAATAGTAGCCACGGATAAAAGGTTTTCACCGGATAAGGAGTAGACGACTCCCAGGCCGATAAGGGCTTTGATAAAATCTTCAATCAAGTCTTCACTTGGCGCCGTCTCCAGTATATTGCGCGTTTTATTGATGGATGTTTCCAGCCAATTTCGGGCTTCGGTCGGATGGATCCAGTGCGCCCAATGATACAGAAGTGCGCTGCTGATTCGCAGAGCCAGTGCCGGGCGATCTTCTAATGTCCAGGTCAAGACCGTTCGCAGGTTATCCATCTCTAAGAGAATGCGATCAACCCGGGACATCATGGTTTCTCGAATTAAGTGATATTCTGATTCCTGAGCAAATCTAACGAAATAATCCGCGTGCCGGTCGTACAGGGTTTCGCCTTCCCCGGCTTCAAGCAATTTGTCCTGGGCAAACTACCGGATGCTTTCTAACATGGAATAACGCGCTTCACCGCTGGGAGGATATTCGACGGTGACGAGCGATTTGTTAATCAGTTGCTCCATTTGGTCAAAGACAGCCAGCTCATCGAGCGGTTCAAAACCTGTGATCGTTTGGGCGGCTTCGAGATTCCAGCCGCCGGAGAAAACGCTTAAGCGGCGGAGAAGGGTGCGCTCTTGCTGGTCGAGCAGCTGCCAGCTCCAGTCAATCAGGGCTTGCAGGGTTTGCTGGCGAGGCAAGGCGGTACGGCGACCGCCTGTCAGGAGGCGGAAACGGTCATTGAGATGATCCTTAATTTGCTCGATCGTCAGCATGCGCAGGCGAGCTGCAGCCAGTTCGAGCGCTAACGGGATGCCGTCCAACCGCCGCACAACATCTGCGACAGTGGGAGCATTTTTTTCGGTGAGTGCAAAATCGGGGCGAACCGAGCGGGCGCGTTCGAGGAACAGCTGGACCCCTTCCGAGCTGGCAATATCACCGGGGGCCTGCTGCTCTTTAGGGAGGCTGAGCGGCGGAATCTGGATCATAGTCTCACCATCGATGAAGAGCGCCTCGCGCCCGGTAACCAGGATGGTGATTCTGGGACAACGTTCCAGCAAGCGCTCGGTGAACTCCGCGCTCTCTTGCACAATATGCTCAACATTATCGAGCAGCAGCAACAGCTCCTTGCGGCTCAGGTAATCAACGAGCGTATCGAAGATTTTACGGCCCGGCTGTTCCTGAACATTGAGGGCAGCGGCGACGCGCTCGGGAATCAGGCCGGGGTCGGTCAGCGGGGCCAGTTCCACCAGCCAGACGCCATCGGGATAGCCCTCGATGACTTCTTCGGCGGCCTGGAGCATCAGGCGGGTCTTGCCCGTCCCGCCGGGACCGAGCAGGGTGAGCAGCTGCGTGTTCTTGAGCAGGCTTTTGACATCCGCCAATTCTTTTTCACGCCCGATGAAAGTGGAGAGCTGGCGGTGCAGGTTGTGTTTAAACGTCGCCAGCGATTTCAACGCTGGAAATTCAGCAGCCAAATCAGGATGACAGAGCTGGTGAATTTGAACGGTAGTCGAAATCCCCTTAAGCCGGTGTTCGCCCAAATTCGTCAGGGAGCAATTTTCGGGCAGCGACCTTTGAACGAGCGTGGCGGTGATATCAGAGAGCAGGACCTGCCCGCCATAACCCAGTTCCATGACCCTCGCTGCCAGGTTGACTTCGGGGCCGTAGTAATCACCCTGGCGTTCCTGGCTCTCCCCGGTATGCAGCCCAATACGCACCTTGAGCGGGCCGATCGCACCCGGCCAGGTTTCGGCGCCGATCGCCTGCTGTCCGGCCAGCGCAGCCGCGACAGCGTCCGAGGGCGACTCATAAGCCGCATGGAAACCATCCCCGGTCATTTTCACCACCCGTCCCCGATGCTGTTCGATGACCCCTTGCAGCAAGGCGTCGTGCCGGGCGGAGGCTCGTCGCATCTCCTCGGGAAAGTTCTCCCAGAGCGGGGTGCTGTTTTCAAGATCGGTGAAAAGGAAGGTGAGAGGACCTGTCATGGCTCACTGCTCTCCAGTAGGGTTTTCAAATAGTAGATTTTTTGCCATCCAAATTTTAAGCGCCAGCCAGCGCGAGACCAGACAGAGGAGCTCTCTAGCCACGTTCAGAAGCTTTCCACGCCCAGCTCGTCAGGGTCAAGCCCAAGATGGGAAATGACGATGCGCAACGGCCAGTGGCGATGTTCGTCAAAGGCGTTCCGGGCATCCTGCAAGGCCCGTTTCTTTTCTTTTTTGTTGCGCACCAGCAGGCCGGAGACCTTCCTGGTATGTAAATAAGCAGCAATTTCTGAGACAGAGCCGTCGCTGTGCTCTAATGCGTCCCCGATCAGCTCCTGGAGGAAGCTGCGGTATACCCGGATATCCATCTGGGTGTCCTTTCAGAAAAATCTGTACTTCTTCCCTCAAGTGGGTAAGTCCTAATTCTATCATTCTTGTTAGTTGGCATGCTTCATGCTCCCTCTAGCGGGGCAGACGCCCGATCCCGGGTGGGATCGCTCGACCAGAGGTGCATGATGAACCGGTACGTAAGCGTAAGTTTGGCAATCATTTTCATCTTGTTCAGCGCAGTGATCTTGTGGCCGCGCGGGCCGGCAGTGTCCGAGTCCTCCTGGCTGGTTAAAGCCTCAGAGATCTTGCAAACCAAGCCGGTCTACAACTGGTACGTCTGCGCCGACCTGGGCATCGGCCCGGTGCCGGGATTAGCCGGTGAGTGGGCGCGCTTCACCCTGTGCCATAATAAGGGCTGGCAGGTCAACGCCTATTGTTTCCAACCTCCGGTTCCGCAGCCCGAGATCGGCACGGTGTGTTCGCGCACCTCTGAGGATACCTACTGGTGTGGAAACGAGGTGCAGATGCTGCGCGAATACCAGCAGTTGGAAACGCCGCCCGCGCCTCCCGACACAGAAACTCCGCCCGCGCCCCCTACGGAAACGCAGACCCCGCCGCCCACGCTGACCGGCACGCCCAGCCAGACCGGAACCTGGACCGCCACGGTTACGCCCACTCCCAGCGAGACGCCCACGCCGACTAACTCGCCAGCGCCCTCAGCCTCTCCCTCACCCACGGCAACGCTCACTGCTACTCCAACCGGAGGGGTTCCACCCGCGCCGCCTCAGGCGCCCACACCGACAGTCACGCCCACTAGGCCTCCACCGCCAGGAGGCCAGGGCAACCTGGAATGGGTCGTTTTATCCGCTTCGCTGCTCGGGTTCTTCGCCCTGACTGCCGGGATCGGTCTGTACGGTCTGTTGGAGCGCAAACGAGACCCGCGTCCATGAGCGGATACCGGACTCCCGCGTGGAGGCCATCGAGATTTGACGCGCCGGATTGGAAATTAAGCCTCCTGCTGCTGGGAGCCTGGATGATCGGCGGGGTCATGGTCGCCGGGATACTCCCTGGAAAATCCAACCCCAACCGCCGCACAGCCTCCCGCGCTCTGCCCCCTCCGGCCACTGTGCTGCGGGATGCGGATCGTGCCGCGCCCCTTCAGCCGTCCCGTTTGACGCCCACCCAACCACCGTATCTGTACTTCCCTCTGACTTTACGTACGCACGCCGATCCGCCCCCCACCCCTGCAGCAGGAACCACCGCCATTTTGAAGTTTTACAAGATCGATTTCGAGGATCAGCGGGAGCGCGTCTCCATCCGCATTCAGCCAGCCGGCACGGAGGTCAACCGGGGAAATCCGATCTCGATTGAGTTCTACCCTGGGTCGCACTGCGCTTTCGGTGACGGCTATGCCTGCGCTAACGTCTACCTGGCCGGCAATGGGGAGCAAGTGACCTTCCTGACGGTGCATTCCGGAATCGGCGGAGAAGGCGAGCCCTTCCGCAGAGCTGTAGAAGGCGCCTGGATCAACCAGGCGCTTTACCCCCTGCCCCAGGTGCAAGCCAACCTGGAGGCCTTGACCGGCGCAAAAGTAAGCCTCTCCCAGGGAGGTAAATCCCAGGATGGATTTAGATTGGCCGCGCTCGTGCGCGTGCCCGCAGAAGGGGTGGGGGCATACTTCCGGTCCCCGGTCAGCGCTGCGCTGCGCCTGGCGGCCCGCTCCAACCCAGGGCTGAAAAGCTACCTCGAACCCAACCAGCCTTTGCTGGTCTTCGAGACCTGCGGTTGGAAGATGCCGGGCGAGCCCTGGGCGGATGGCGTGACCAGCACCAGCGGATCGGTTTATCTGGGCGTAATCGTCAAGGGGAAATAATAAAGGGCCAGCCGTAGATGATCGTGAGATGATGTAGGCTGGCCCTGGCAAGACACTCGCACAGAGTGTCAATATGTTAAACGTCTTGAGGTGGCGCGGGTTACCCGGCTATCAAAACCGTCAATCGCTACCCGATGCACACGCTAACCTTGACCTGCAGGGGCAGGCGTGCGGAGTTGCCGAAAGCGTCCTGGGCGTCGATGAAGATCTGGAGCGTTCCAGTCGAGGTCGCCGGGCCGACTTGCGCCCACCACTGCGACTCTCCTTCCGGGGTCATCTGGACCTCACCGCTGCTCTCCCCGTTGACCCAGCTGGCGGTCACGGATGCAACCTCGCTCTCGTCCTGGACGACCACGCCCACCGAGACAGTGTCCGGCGCGCCGGGACATTCAAACCCGATGGCCAGCGACTCGGGATCAATCACGATCAAATCGATCGCCGGCGGCGTGTTATCCGTTTGCGCCTCGATGATCTTCCAGGCTTCATCGATCACCGCTAGCGGCGATTGGTATTCGCGAGCCAGCGCGTTGAAATCCCGCATGCTGAAAGGGATAGGTTGTTCGGGTCCTGGCACGCCGGCGGGTGGGACCTCCAGGAAGAACCCCGAGGAGAGCTGCGTGCTGACCCCGCTGGCGGCCACTCCCACGCTGCCGCCAAAATTCCCCACCGTAGCGACATCTGTCCCCGGGTTGTAAACCACGAAGAACTCCGTTCCCAGGATGGTGATTTCTGCACCGTTGGGGGTATCGAAAGTAGCCACGGCCCCATCCTGCACCACCTCTCCGGTAAAGCCCCCGGATTCCAGGAAAAGGCGCACGTCCAAAGGCGCCCCCGGGGCGCTGGAAGCGACGATCTGCCTCAGGCTGGTGTCATTGAACAGGCGCAGCTGCATCAGATCGCCGAAATCCAGCAGGCCTTCGCCGCCCCGCGTGATGCTCAGCGCGTCGCCGGCGTGGAGCGGGTTGGTTCCAAGGACCTGATTGAGAGAATTCTTGTCCGGGCCTTGCTCCACAACTTCCAGCTCTTGCGTGATCGTGCCGATCGATTCAGGGATGGGCGTGAGCTGTACTTCCGTAACCGTGGGAGGGTTGTTATCCGGCGGGGTTCCACCTCCAGAACTGCATAGGCAAGCCGCAGCCGCTAAAGACAGCGCGGCAAGGATCAACCAAAATTTTCGCTTCATCGCCAGCCTCCTCTATGTTGCATACATTTTCAGCGTTGGGGGTATCAAAACTTTCATCCACCCCTATAAACGCACGCAGTCCAAAAAATCCGGCATTAATCCTGCGGATGGCGTTCCTCCACACCCACCAGCGCGGCGAGCAGGACGAAGGCAGTCATGATCGCACCCGCTATGACCACCAGGAAGATAATGCCTGGCGGCGCCTGGCCGAGGCGCAGGCGTTGAAAAGCCCGGCCGAAGGTCTCGCCAAACCCCAACGCCAACCCACCGGCAAGCGCGGCGATCGGAACGGTCAACCAGGCCGGTCGGCGCGACTCGAGCGCCCAGATCGCCCCCAGGCCAGAGAGCAATCCCCAACCAAGGCCCTGGGCAACGACCAGGACCATCGACAGCAGATCTCCGGGGACGTCAAGCAGCTTGTGAAAGGCCAGCGCCAGCGCGAAGGAGCCAGCACCCCCGAGGCCTGCAACCAGCCAGCGCATCCACCGGCGGGGCCCATGGTAGCTGGCCACAGCCAGGTCCACGCTCAGCACCAGCAGCACCCCGGCGATGGCGCCGGGCAGGCTGCGGTAGATGGTAAGCAGGGTTAACAGCGTCGGGTCATTTACCTGGGGATAGTAAGTGATCAGGTAAGCCAGGGCGAACCCCAGACCGCCGCCCAACAGGCCTCGCAGCGCGCTGCGGCGAACGCTCGCCACCTGGCGCTGCGCTTCTTCCCTAGCCTGCACCGCGGCCGCACGCCGGGCCGCCCATTCGCGGATGGGCTCTACCAGCCCTTCCCCGGACAGAATGTAGCGCTCATCCACGGTGCGAACCAGCCGGTTGTCCTCCAGGATATCGAGCAGCCGGTTCGTCTCCGCCCGAGCCAAACCGTAAGCCTGCATGGACTCGGCCAGCTCAGCAGACGTTCCACCCTCAGGCTGGCGCCCGGCGAGCACGACAAGCAGCTGCCAGGCCGCTTCCCGGTCTTGGGATCTCAGGTGGCGGGACACTACCAGCTCCAGGTGATCGCGCAGTACACCCGGTACCTGGCCTGCACGCTCGTAAGCCGCTTTGCTTAATTGCCTCTCTCCGGGGGCCAGCCCCTCCACCAGCGTATGGCAAACCAGCTGCAGCCGGGCCGGATCGACGGCCTCGTCTCCCAGGTCATGCAGCAAAGCCGCCAGCAGGTCTGCATCCACCTCGATGCCGCGCAATTGGGCCGGTTCCAAGATGGCCTGGCGGGCTTCTCTCGCCGTCAAGGGCGGCAGCGCGATCTGGTTGCTCAGATAGGGTGTGGGAATGGCGGGCTCGAAAGTGGCCAGATACCCCAGCCAGGCTGAACGCAGGCTGATCAGCCAGTGAGCGCCCAACTGCCGGTCGAACAGGCAGTTCGCCAGCTCGCTCAGGAATTCCCGGCGAGCATCAGGGGGCTGTTTGAGGATAAGTTCGAAGCGGTCCAGCAGCACGTAGGCCTGTTTACCCGGGGGCAGCCTGCCGGTCACCTGGCGCAGGAAGGCCCCCAGCGGCGCGTTTTTCAGCATGGGGGTGCGATCCAGGTCCGGCAGCAAGCTGTGCTTGATTGTAGCTGCCAAAGGCTCATCCCCCACCCGCACCAGCAAGGGCAGGTGTTGAGCGGCGATCAGCGCCGGCGCGATGCCGGCCTGCAGCAGGCTGGTCTTGCCCATGCCGATATCCCCGTGCAAAACCGCCAGGCGGCAGCGCGAATCGCTGCAGGTCAGGTTCTCGAGCGTCTGGGCCAGGGCGCGGTCGCGCCCGAAGAAGCGCGCCACATCGGCCAGCTCGTAAGGCAGCAGGTATTTATACGGGCTGCCCGACTCTGGCGGCGGCGTGTTTGCCTGATCGGATAGGTTTTTGGCTAGATTGGCGACCGCCTGGGCCAGCTTTTCCCCCTCGTAATCTTCCTGATCGCGGGCTTCATCGGCGCCGGAGAGCGCCTGGTGATAGACCACCGAAGCGCCGTCCCCGATCGCCGCAACGCTGCGGTTCAGGTTCTGGACGACATAGCTATCCCCGGAGACCTGTTGGGGAACTGATCGATCTGCTCCTTCACTTTTCTCGGGACTGCTCGCTTTGTCCACCCCTAATCTCCTGAGCGCTCGAAACCAGGCTTGATCTTTCTCAAGAAGCGCCGCCTTCTTGCTTGGCGCGTTCGGCTACCTTGCGCACCACTGCGGCGATGCCAGCCGCCGGGCTGGTGAGCGTGGCCACGGTCACGTCCAGGATATCCGGCGCCATCACCGCCAGGGACTTGAGCCAGCGCTCAACCTTGTTGGGGTTGGCGCCCTCGCCTTTGACCACCTCCGTCTCGATCTTCTCCACGGTCTGGGCAATCTCTTTCTTCTCCACGTCGGGGTCCGGAGGGCGCGCTTCGATGCGCTGGTAGACGGAGGCGAATGCCTGGGCCAGTTCTTCCGCCTCCAAGCCGCGGTTGATCGTAACTTGCGCTCCCCGGCCGACTGCCAGCGTGCTCTGATTGATATCCCGGACCTCGAAGCGGTCACCGGCGCCGGGCCCGGACTCGGGCTGCTCCTCATCGCCCAGGGCAGGCAAGGCATCCTCGGGGATCAACCAGGCCCCCTTGCCTGGTTCTTTGAATGCGCCGGCCAGCCGCCCTTCCTGGCAGAACTCGCGGATTTTCTCCTGGCTCAGGCCTAATTTGGCGGCGGCTTCCGCGGTGGTCAGATAGATAGGCATGTGAAGCTCCTGATTATACGGAGAAGATGGGTGGGGTTTTTGGCGGGCTATGCCCGCCAAAAACCCCAGTTAGCTTAAGTATTACAGAACTGCTCTGTTTTGTCAAAAATTTTAACGAGAACCGCTTAGGCTTTCAATCAAGCCGCGGTAGTAGCGGTAGTTCTCGTAAGGCACCCCCTCCCGCACCCGCCCATCCGCCAGGGGAACATAGCCGCCCTGTGCCAGTAAAATTGGCGCTTTGCGCATCACTTCACAGCGGATGGCCTCTTGATCCTGGCGCAGCGCTGCCACGTTGAGCCCGCCGATCAGGCGCAGCTGGCGGCCGAAAGCCTGGCGCAGTTCCAGGTAATCCATCACCTCCGCCCTCGCCTCCACCGCCCAAAGGCAGTTGACACCGCGTTCCAGCGCGGCGGGCAGCAACACGCGGGTGTTGGCATAGGTGCGCAGGATGATCGTCTCCACGCCGTGACGGGCGAGCGTCTCGAAGATCGGTTGGTACGCGGGGAGCACCAGTTTGGCGTAAGCCCTGGGCGAGATCAGCGGCCCGTGATTGCCGCCGATGGGTTCGCTGAACACGGCCGCGTCCACAGGCGCCTCGCCCAGCACCTGCCCCACGACCCGGGCGGTGAACTCCCCGTGGATGCGCATTGCCTGGCGAACGAATTCCGGATCGTCGGCCACCAGGTAGTTCACCTCGCTGAAGCGACGCCAGCCGTAGACACCCATGGTAAGGAAAAAGCCTTCGTGCACCCGCAGCATAACCACGCGGCCGCGTTGGCGCCAGGCGCGCACTTGAGCCTTCCAGCGCGCCGGCAGGCGGGCCGGATCGGCCGGATCGAGGCGCCTACGCAGCTCAGACAGCTCACCGATGGTGGACGGCCATGTTTCGAAAGCCGGGCGCGGGTCCAGATCCGGGGCGAGCTCCTCACGCCGGTCAAAGCAAAACAGGTCGTCCAGGGAGGCTCGGCGCGGCATGCCCTGGGCGCGCCACTCGTCCAGCACGGGTTGGCGAACGCCTTCCTCGAATAAAGGCGCGCGGTCGGGCGCGCCAAAGCGCATGGTTTCGATAAACCTCGTGCGGCTGTTCATCACGCCTCGGCCAAGGCGATCAGCTGGCGGATGTCCAGCGGTATGCTCTTACCCGGCTCGCGCGCCAGGGACAAGGCCCCCTGCTCGCACTTGTCCACGCATACCCCGCAGCCCATGCAGGCCTCCGCATCGACCACGGCCAGGTATTCCAGCATGAAGAGCGCCTCGAACTGGCAGTACTCGACGCACTCCCCGCAGCCGATGCACAGGCCTTCATCCACCCGGGAAAGGTAGCCGGAGCTAGCCAACATGGGCGTGCCGCCGCGCTGGGCCTGCATGGCGCCGCAGCAGCACGAACAGCAGTTGCAGATGGCGTAAAACCGGCCGAACATGGCGTCCTTGAAGAAGGCGTGGTGCACGTGCCCGCGGGCATCCTCGGCGCGCAGGATCTCGACCGCCTCGTCCGGGTTGATCCAGCGCGTGCGCTCGGGGTGGTGGGCGCGCACGAAGCCAGCGAAGGGCTCGCCGACGATCAGGCACACGTCCAGCGGCAGGCAGGGGTTCGCCCGGGAGACCCGGCAGGGGCAGTCCAGAGCAATAATGTGGTCCGGGTTTTGCAAGATGATGTCCCGGGCGCGCGAGTAGGGGATGACCTGTTCCAGGTCGCCGAGATCGACCGCTTCGCCCACGCTGACCAGCTGTTTCGCGGGCTCCAGCGGCACGACTTTGCCGTGATAGGTGTGAGCGAAGGCCAGTTTGCCCGACGTGGAGCGACGCGCCCGCCCGTTTTGAGGCCCAGTCCAGCATTCTTCGACCCGCCCCTGGTCCGGATCTAGCGGAAAAAGTCGGGCGAACCACCCGCTCAGGCGAGCCCAGACCCTGGCAAGCCAGTGCTCGCCGGTGCCGATGCCGATATACAGGTACGGCCAGCGCCCGTAGACGTACCCGTGCACGAAGTCGAACCACGAATATCCCGGCGTCCGCCGCGCCTCCTCGACAAAGCGCCGGGTGGCGGGACTGACCAGGCGATCGCGCCGTTTGGCAAACATCGCACGCTCCTATTGATTAATCGGTTTTCCGACAAGGTTACACCTTAACCTTAAAGAAATCCGCGCACACGTCAAGTGTCGGATGTCATCCCCGGCGCGCCGAAAAGACACGATCGGGTTACCATGGCGGATGGCGTCCTTCGAATTGGTTCGTTGGAAAGGGAAAGGTCAGCCCAGGGTCGCCAGTTGGGCGCGCGCCGCGGTCAGGCGCTCTTCCAGCTCATCTAACGCCAGCATCATCGCCGGGGGGATGGAGTGGGCCGGCATGCGGGCCCCCAGATCGGCCAGTTGGGCTTCAAGCGCGGCGATCTCCTGGCGCAGCGCCTCTCGAGCCATCGCCCGGTCTGACGGACCGGCCTGCGGCCCGCCCTGAGGCAAGTTTTCTGAGGCTGAATTCATGGCAATTTCCCGGAGGCTAATGCTGCGCCGCCGCGAAGACACGCTGGAATTCCTCCAGGAACGCAGCCGCGATCCCGGCGTTGTGGATCACTAGCGTGTTTTCGTCGTTGCGCTCTGCCGCGCTGGCGGAGAAATTGTACGAGCCCGTGACCACGATCTGCTGGTCGATGATCAGCACTTTGTGGTGCATGTTCCTCGGGTTGCCGTCCAGGCGCACGTCCAGTCCGCCGGAGAGCAGGTGATCGAATTCAGTGCCGGTGTTGCTATGGTATTGGGACTCCTCGAACACGCCAGAAACGGTCACGCCTGCCGGGGCACGCAGCAACAAAGCGTTGGCAATATCATCGGCTGTAAAGGAGTAGGCCAGGAAGTACACGCTTTCACGGGCGGCTTCGATCAGCTCGATCAGCCGGGCGGCGGTGTCGTCTTCCGGAGAGAAGTACACCTCCACCCGCGTCCCGTCCACGACCACGTTGGGATACGGCGTGTCCGCCGGCGACGTGGGTCCGAATTCGTCTTTCACGAACATTTCCTCGAACTCGGCCAGGTAATCCGCCGCCAGCCGGGAAGAGCGCAGGCGGAGCAGGTTGTTATTGTTATGGTAAGCGCCATTGACAGTGTAGTTCATCGAGCCGGTCCAGACCTCCTGGCGATCGATAATGGCGAACTTGTCGTGCATCAACGCTTCCCGGCGGTCCCCCAGCACCGGAATGCCCGCGTCGATCAGATCCTGGACTTCCGGATCGTCGAGATTGTCGCTCTCCAGCACCAGGCGCACGCTCACCCCGCGGCGCCGCGCGGCCAGCAGGGCGTCCCGCAGGCTCCACAGGTCAAAGTCGTAAATCGCCAGGTCCACGCTGACCCGCGCCGCCTCGATGGCCTGGGCCAGCGCGGCGTCCGGCCCGCCGCGCAGGGTCTCCGCGGCCGGGCCTGCCGGGTCGGTGAAGTAGATCGAATACCAGTTATCAGGCTGGCCTGGGGTGAGAAGCGGTGTGTCTGGCAAGCCAAGTTGGGGCAGGCAAGCGCCCAGGGTCAGTAGCAGGAGGAGGAACAGCAGCGGACGGCGGTGAAGGCGGCATGTGGACATACCGGCAATTATAGCAACCCTTCGCCCCCTGATCCATTGCGCCGGGAGAATTGATCGAGACTCCTTAAATTTTATTCGCTCAACGCGCGGGTATATAGCTCCGCGCGCGGGCAGCGTACCCGCCGGCCTTCCCGATTCTGCACGATCACGAAGGCCGGGCACGGGTCGTAGGCCAGGAAGAGCACGGGCAGCAGGGCGCGGACCCGGCTCCGGGCATGGCGCGCCTGCCAGAGGTAGCGCGCGCCCGGGGTGAAGGTTTCGGGGGGGATCAGATCTGGAAGGCTGTACATGGCGTCTCCGCTAGTTGGTTTCTCAACCAGACCAGCATAGCAACCCCGGCTACTGGCCGCAATCCCATCCTGGGGGGATAGCGGGGGGAAATGTGGGGGTCACCCGCGTGGGGGACGGACCGGCGCGCCGCCGTAACCGGTGAAATGTGATAAACTTTGCCAACTGCATCACCGTTTCGACGATCAACGCCAAGTCAAACTTCAAACCCCTGAGCTGGAGGCGAGAACGGCTATGCCTGAACTTCGCAGCGCGGAAAACGGCGGCGACTCCGGCGCCCTGCAAATGCCCCCGAGCCCTCGCGGATCGGTGCGTCAGTTATTGCGCGACCCGCTCAACTTTTACCTCAATCTGGCCAATGAGTACGGCGACGTGGTCTGCTATCGCTCCGCTCCGGAAACGGCATTCCTGGTCAACCATCCAGACCACGTGGGGCATATCCTGGTCGAAAACCACCGCAACTACACCAAAGGCACCTACACGAACGAGATGTTCAAAAAAGCAATCGCCGACAGCCTGCTGGTCAGCGAAGGCGATGCCTGGCTGCGCCAGCGCCGGCTGATGCAGCCGGCTTTCCACCGCCAGCGACTGGAACGCCTGGCTCCCCTGTTCGTCCGGGAAGCTGCTGCCGTGGCAGAGCGCTGGCGGGAGCCCGCCCGGACGGGCCAGCCTATCGATGTCGCTGAAGAGATGGCCGCACTCACCCTGAGCATCACCACCCAGGCGCTGTTCGGCGTAAGCCTGGGCGAGCGCGTGCGCGCCGTGGGCGCCACGGTCAACATGGGTTTCGACCTGTTGGAAAAGCCGCGCCACCCGCGCTTCCAGAACGCCCTAGCCGTGATGAACGAGGTCGTGGACGGGATCATCACCGAACGACGCCAGGCGGAGAACGGCAAGGATGATGTGCTCTCCAGGTTATTGAACGCCGGGGAAGAAATTGGCGAAGAGGGCCTGAGCGACCGCGAACTGCGCGATCAGGTGATCACCTTGCTGTTGGCCGGTTACGACACCACCGCCAACGCGCTGACGTGGACCTGGTTCGCGCTGGCTCAGCAGCCCGAGGCCAGCGCCCGGCTGCGCCAGGAACTCGACCAGGTGCTGGGGGATCGCCAGGCCGACGTCGAGGACCTACCCGATCTAGTCTACACGCACATGGTCTTCAACGAATCCATGCGCCTGTTCCCGCCGGCCTGGATCCTCGGGCGAAAAGCGCTCGGCGAGGACAGCCTGGGGGACTTCCGCGTGCCCGCCGGCACGATCATCGCCATTAGCCCATACGTCCTTCACCGCCACCCGCAATTCTGGGATGAACCGGACGCGTTCGACCCCGAACGCTTTTCCGAGCAGCGCTCTGCCGGGCGGCACCGCTACGCCTTTATCCCCTTCGGGGCCGGGCAGCGCCAGTGCATCGGCAACAACATGGCCTTGATCGAGGCGCAGTTGATCATCGCCATCCTGGCTCAAAGCTATGATATGAGCCTGCTGCCAGGCCAATCTATCCAGCCGGACCCGCTGTTCGTGCTGCGGCCGAACGGGAAAGTGCTGATGAAGGTCGCCAGGCGTTCGGGCTAATCGACCGGTTCGTGGACGGCGGCCACCTCGCCCAGCAAAAACCAGGTCTCCATCTCCCCCTTGCCTTTAATTTTAACCTTGCCGCGCGGCTCGCAGCGGAAACTATCGCTGAGCAGCGCGTGCGTCGCCGGACTGATCTGGATCTTTCCAGGGACCCCCTCGGATTCCATGCGGCTGGCTATGTTGACTGAATCCCCCCAGATGTCGTACTGGAACTTGTGCTTTCCGATCACGCCGGCTACCAGCGAGCCGGAATTGATCCCAATGCGGAACTGAATCTGGCGGTTCCCCTGCGGCGGCAGCGAGCGGATGTACGCAGCCATGTCGAGCGCCAGCCGGGCGATCTGGTCGGCGTGATCTTGGCAGCGCCGCGGCACCCCCGCGGCGACCATATAGTTATCTCCGATGGTGCGGATCTTTTCCAGCCCATAGCGCTGCACTAGGTCGTCGAAATGAGAGAAGATGGTGTTGAGCAGATCGACCATCTGCTCGGCGCTCATCTCTACCGAAAGGGTGGTGAAGCCGACAATGTCGGCGTACAGGATGCTGGCGCTGTCGTAATTTTCGGCGACCCTGCCGTCGCCCTCGCGCAGCGCCGGGGCGATCTCTTTGGGCAGGACGTTGAGCAGCAGTCGTTCCGACTTCTCCTGCTCGACGCGCAGCAGCTGCAGCGCCCGATCCTTGCCGGCGACAAAATAGTACAGCAAGATGAAGGCGATCGCGCTCACACCGCCGACGTTAAGCACGAACATGACGACGTTCAGGAGCTCGGGCAGCTGGCTTTCGTATCGAATGACCGGATCCAGGATCCCGCTGAGCGCTACGAGCAGCAAATAAGCGATCAACAAACGCGGCGCCTGGTGCGGGGCCGCGAACAACAGCGCCCCGAAGGGTGAGAGCACCGACCACAGGATCACGGCTGAGGCGTTAAAAAACCCCCCCAAGACCAGCATTAACAAAAAGGGAAAGAACAGCATCAGCTGCAGCTGGATCTGTCGGTAATCGCTGAAACGCTTCGTAAACGTGAAATAGACTAAACTGATCAGCGAGAGCAGGCTGTAGCTGACCGGGATAAGACCGGCGCGCAGCTCCCCGAAGGCAATATAGATCAGGCCCCACAACAAGCCCACCGGGATGAACATCATGCTGCCGCCCATCATGAGCGTTTTCTGTAGGACCAGCTCCTCGCTGTCTTCCGGCGTGGTCGCCAGCTTGGAAATGCGTACTATCCGGCCGATCACAAATTGCGCTACCATCGGACACTCCCCGGCATGGGCCCCCAAAGCCCAGGCTTTATGCGGATGGGTAAATAGCTCGTTTTCAGTTGCCGTGGCAGGGAGATGTGGAGACTTCTAGCGGGTTTCGCCCGCCAAAACTATCCACACGCCTCATTCCCACGGAGATTCCTAAAGAACCGCGTGAATTATAGCGTCAAATGTGATGAACTGGGGGAACTGTGTTGTTTATTGATCCGGCTGCCTGGAACGCAGGAAATTGATCTTGCCCCTGGCGCGATCCATCAGCGTAGCATCCAGGCTAGAATCCGGCGCCAGGTCGAGGAAGCGCTCCAAATGGTCGATGGCTTCCTGATCTTTGCGCTGGCCTTCTGCCGCCAAAGCCATGCCCCAATGCAGATCGGGCAGGTCGGGTTGAATGTCCAGCGCTCGCTGGTAATAACCCTCCGCCCGGCCGAAATCACCCTGTTTTAAGGCAGAGGAGCCCAACCCGCCCAGAGCATAGACGTCTCCGGGATCGAGCTCGATGGCATATTGATAGGCCTGTTGCGCTTCGTCCAGTTTGTTTTGCAGCAGCAAGCTGGACCCCAGACCCACGTAGCCCAGGGAGTTTTCCGGTTCTGCGGTGGTCAGTTGGCGGTAGATCAGCTCGGCCTGGTCATAATGGCCTTCCTGGATCAGATCGACAGCCAGAGAATATTCTTCCTGGTACACGGCCTGTTCGTCCGAGGTCGGCAATGCTCCGGGGAGTCTGGAAATATCCCGGGTTATTTCATTGTTCAGGCGCGGCAGCACGGCGAGTGATGCCAAATAGATCAACACGACGCACAGCGCGGTGAGGTATGGTCCCCAAGGTTTGGGATTTACAGTGCTTTGAAGCCGATATTCCACACTCATGAGCAAACCTGGTCAACTGTCAACTAACGATAAACGATCCAGCCCGAATATCTATCATAACAGAAAAAAATACCTTTGCAAGAGGTGAACCCGGGGATTTCGGAGGTGTAAAGCGCCCCCCGAAATCCCCCCAACATATGTCTGCTGTTATCGCCTTACGAACGGCAGATAAAGGTCAACTCCCGGTTCCGGCGTTGCCGTTGGAGGCGGCGTTTCTGTTGGCGGTGGCGTTGCAGTGGCTGTAGGCGTGGATGTTGCGGTCGCGGTCGCCGGCTCGGTCGCAGTGCTGGTCGGCGTCGGGGTAGGCGACCCACCGCCCAGGCATTCCGGGATGGTAAACACGCCGACCCTGGTTTTCCACTGGTTGCTGGAGTCGACCGGGTAATATTCGTTGGTGTACCAGAAGCTGCAATCGTTCGCCGGGTCCACTGCCATGGCGCTGTAGTCGCCCCAGCGGTTGGAACCAGTTTGCGAGCCGGTCCCGGCTATCAGGCTGGCTTCGGTCTGCAGAGTCCCTAACGGGTCGCCGGACAGGCGTGTGGCGTAGCGGATCGAAGGATTCAACGTTCTGCTGGAGACCGAGTACCCCAGGGCGATGTTGCCCGCCCCGTCCATGGCGATGCTGGGGACGAAGCGGTCTTGCTCGTCGCCAGGGTCGTGAGTGCCCTCCTGGTAAAGGGTCCAGCCGACCGGTGTATTGCGCAGCTCGAACCAGCGGATGGCTGCCCCCACATTGTCAGAGCCACTAATCCCGCCGCCGACGGTAAACGCGCCCACCAGTGATTCGTGATCGCCGAAGTTGCGGTAGGGAAAACGGAACATGGGCCATTCCGAGATGGTGTCGAGCCTCTGGGTGGTGTCCAGTTGCGGGACGCAGTCGAAATTGAAAAAGCCGCATACAGTATACGTGAAGGCGCTGATCGGCAGCGAATCTCCCAGCGTAAAGGTCGAGTTGGCCGGTGTGGTCCAATCCACGTGAAACTCCCATACCTCGATGCGGTCCGCGCCGCCGCCGTGGAAAGCGCCGTCTTTGAAGGTGTAGAAGTAATTTGGCGCCCCGACCGGGGGCGGTGTGGCCCCGTCCAGGTCGCTGGGCAGGTATAAATTGGCGCCGCCGGTGAATTTTTGGTAAGTCGCCGCCGCGCCGGCGAGCATGCTGGCCCGGTCGAAAGCGTAAGCTGTGTAAGAGCTCTCGTTGCTGGACATATAGTAGCCATCCGGCCAGACGCCCAGCTTGAAGTAATCCGGGAAGCTGCCTACGTCAAAAGTATACGTAAAGTATGCGCCGGTTGGATCTGCGCTTTGCGATACCGCCATGCACATGTGGTTGGGATCGGCAAACTGGCTGAGCAGCCAGCGGTCGGCGAGGGGATCGTAAACGACGACTGGGTCCCCGGCGTTGGAGGTGCAGTTCCCGCTCGACCATAATGTGCTTAAGTTGAATGGGCCGCTGACCAACACGCCGGATTTGTTATAGATGGCCACCTTGGTGGCGTTGACCATCTGCACGTAGTGGTTCGGGCCCACATCGCCGACCGTATCCGGCGGAGAGCAGCCACTGCAAGCGACCGGATTGCCGGTGCCTTCAAACGACAAGCTGAGCGCCGGCGTTCGTCCTGAGCGGTTTTGTCCGGAAGCGATCAACGGGTCTATGGGCGCGGCCAGGTTCGCTTCAGGGTTGATGAATTTCGATTCCGGCTGATTGGCCAGTGGGTTCAGCCTGGGAGGATTCGCGGAGGGGGAGTTCCCTTCGCTCGCCAGCGGCAGATCGCGCAGCGGGGGGCTGATCCCGGGGAAGACCGGCTGGCTGACGATCGGTCCTTTCACCGGATCTACCAAGCCCTCGACCGTCAAGTCCGAATTCGCTCGTCCGGAGCCGGAGGGATGCAAGTTGAGCAATGCAACGGAAAACAGGACGCCGATCAATGCCAGCTTCAATGCGGTTTTCATGTTCAGCCTTTCACTTGGAGAGAATGGGGGACAGTGCAGATTTCAATCGTTTTATACGTGAGGGTTACAAATTCTTCTTCGTTTGAAACGCTTCGCCGGAAGAGCTGTATGCTCTTGAACCCGTTAATATGCCTGCCTCGTATCCCCACGAAAATCTCTTCTTTCAACAGGTTCTCATAAGCTGTTGCGTTTTCCGGTTTTGTCCATCCATGCCAAATTCGAGCGATCAAAATATTCTCCTCACTCCTTGATGCTCTTGATTAACAGACCGGGTTTTAGAGGGTGTTTTGGACTTGTGCACCCCACCCACAAAACGATTTAACCAAACGAAGTATAATCGATAAATCCGGTCCGAAATACCCCAATATTTCCCCCACCCTGGCAACCACCATGGACCGATTGAGTCTAAACCCAAGATGAATTCAACCACCCCAAACCTTAAAACGATAATGGCCTGGCTAGGGTTGATCCTCCTGATAACTTCCTGCCAACCAGCTCAGCTTGCCTCCGACCCTGGCGCCCTCACGCCTGAGCCAGCGGTGGAAAGCGCTGCTCCTGCGGCGACAGTCCAGCCGACTCGGACGCCCACCGGTCAAACGGAGGCCTCCACAGCGCAGCCTGCCCCCACCGGGCAGGTCACCCAGGCTACGGGCGATGCGCTTAAGGAGCCAGCGATCCAGGAATACCCGCTCCCGCCCGGCACGCGCCCGCACGACGTCGCGCCCGCCCCGGACGGTGGCGTTTGGTACACAGGGCAGGGATCGGGCGAGCTGGGTTGGCTCGACCCAGAAAGCGACGAGACGCGCCAGATCCCCCTGGGCGAGGGTTCCGCGCCGCATGGCGTGATCGTCGGGCCGGACGGCGCGCCCTGGATCACCGACGGTGGCCTCAACGCCATCGTGCGCGTGGACCCCGCCTCCGAAGAGATCAGCGTATACCCGCTCCCGGCGGGCAGCGGCTACGCCAACCTGAACACCGCAGCCTTCGATAGCCAGGGCGTATTGTGGTTTACCGGCCAGAGCGGGGTCTACGGTCGCCTCGATCCGGCTGAAGGCGAGGTAGAAACTTTCCCCGCGCCGCGCGGGCGGGGACCATACGGCATCACCGCTACACACAACGGTGAGATTTATTACGCTTCCTTGGCAGGGAGCTACATCGCCCGAATCGACACGGAAACCGGAGAAGCCACCATCCTGGAACCGCCCACGCCCGGACAGGGCGCCCGGCGGGTGTGGTCCGATTCCCAGGGGCGCATCTGGGTGAGTGAGTGGGATGCAGGTCAGGTCGCCGTCTACGACCCGGCGGATGAGTCCTGGCAGGAATGGCGCCTGCCCGGGGAGAGCCCACGCGCGTACGCCGTTTACGTCGATGAGCAGGAGAAAATCTGGCTGAGCGATTTTGGAAGCAACTCCCTGGTGCGCTTCGACCCGGAGAGCGAAAGTTTCGAGGTCTTTACCTTGCCCAGCTCGCCAGCCAACGTCCGCCAGATCCTCGGGAGCCCTGGAGAGATCTGGGGTGCTGAATCCGGGGTCGATCGGCTGGTCGTGATTCGCACTCGTTGAGGAAAATCCCGCGATGGACCCAAATAATCCCGTTGTAAAATTCTGTGCGCAAGGCATGCAGGCGGAGGCCGAAGGCGACCACGCGCTGGCCTTGGACCTGTTCACCCGCGCCTGGGAAGCCCGCCAGGACGATTACGAGGCTTGCATCGCCGCTCACTACCTCGCCAGGCAGCAGGAAAATCCAACCGACGTGCTCCATTGGAACTGGCTTGCCCTCCAACACGCCGAGGCGGTAGGCGGTGAAGAAGTGCGCGGCTTTTATCCTTCGCTCTACCTGAACATGGGCTGGTCTCACGAGGTGCTCGGCGACCAGGAAAAAGCGCAAAAGTATTACGACCTGGCAGCTGCCTGCCTGTATGAGGTTCCCGCCGGCCCGTACCACGACGTGGTGTCGGGCGGTATTGCTGCTGGGAAAGAGCGGCTTCGATCGAACGACAAGAACGAGGACGGACTGCCCTGACGAGCAGTCCGTTCTTAATTTGCCTGGTTCCGTATGCCGATCTCATGACCGTTCACCTGCACGGTGATTCCCAATGATCCTATATTACATTTATCCTGATATATAATTTGTCTGGTTATCGAATCATTGAGCACCTCCCTGAAAATAGTCGGGAGAATGGATACGCATGACAAAAGACTGGCCCCGGCTGCTGCATTTGCTGAATGAAGAACTGGGCTACGCGGTAATCGAGAGCAAATCTGTCTTGGGTTACAGTTTGTTCTTCGTCGACTTGTCTTCCTGGAAGCTGCGCCTATCCCACCGCACGCCGGTGGTTTGGGTGAGGACAAAGGACGTGGATGGCGTACCCGCGCAGCACGTCATGCAGAGCCTGGAAGACGTGATGCGCGAGCGCAACCTGAGCCGCCAGATCGTGCTGGTGCTGCTGGACGGCAACAGCTCCCCGCTGTTCAAGCACAAGTCCGGCCTGCACTACAACCTAGTCCTGCTCGGCGCCGAGCAGCAGAAGAACGTGGTCCAGTCCCGCCGCCCTAGCGGTGAACTGCTCGACCTGATCTCCGCACAGGTGCCCATATCGTACCTCTCACCCTACGAGACGCGCGCGCCTGTCACGGGCAGCCGTTTCTTCGGTCGCGAGCAAGAGATCGCCCGCATCCTCTCCAACCCCGATACCAATCACGCCATCCTGGGCATCCGCCGCATCGGCAAGACTTCCTTGCTGCGCGAGACCGAACGCCTGCTGAGGGAGCGCGAATCTGCCTCCCGGGTGGTCTACCTGGAGTGCAGCGACCTCCTGTCTACTGATGACTACATTCGCGAGGTCGTGCGCAAGCTCAACCCGCGCGAGCTCCCCCGCCTGCACATGCAGAAATACGTGTTCTTCTTCCCTAATTTCTTGGAGCGTATGAGTAAACAGCTCAAGGCCAAGATCATCTTCTTGCTCGACGAGGTGGATAACCTGGTGATCATGCAGCGCGGTGATTGGGAGCTATTTCGCATGCTGCGTGCCTCCTCCAACAAGGGCGCCTGCCAGTACATCATCGCCGGCTTTCGCGAGGCGATGCGCGAGCAGTATATGCTCGACTCGCCCTTCTATAATTTCGCCCAGGAGATCCGCCTGAACGAGTTCACCCGCCAGCAAGCCCGCGAGCTGATCGTCACACCGATTCAGAACCTGCGGGTGCGTTTTCGCAATGAAGAAGAAGTGGTAGGCCGGATCTACGAAGAGACCGCCGGTCATCCCAACCTGATCCAATACTACTGCATGATCTTGCTGCGGCAGCTGGACCAGACCGGGGAGCGAGAGATCAGCCCCGAAAGCCTGATCGACGTCTATCGCGACGAGGGCTTTACCAGCCACCTGCTGGCCTCCTTTATGCAGAACACCGAGAACCGGGAAAAGGCTCTGGTGTACGCCATCTTGATGGCCGCCGAGAACGCCGGGACAAAGGGTTTCGGTCACGAGGAGATGGACAGCGTGCTGCGTAAAGGCGGCATCCAGCTGCTGCAGAAAGACCTCGACGAAGCCTGTAACGTACTCACGCTGGCCGGCGTGATCCACCGCAAGGGCAAAGAATATTTCTTCACCTCGCCGGTCTTCACCAAGGTGCTACAGCAAACATACGATCTGAATTACTTGTTCCGCAAGGTCAAAGAGGAAGGCTATGCTCGAGTTTGAGGCCGTCCTGGATGCGCCAGCGACGGCGCGCTATCACAGGGAAGCCATTGAGCAGATCGTCCAGTGCGTGGAAGAGCGGGTCTACTGCGCCCTGCTCGGCCCACGGCTGTGCGGTAAAACCTTGTTGTTGCGCTACCTGGAGGGCAATCTGGCCAAACTCCTGGGTTGGACCTGCGTGTATCTCAACCTTTTAGAGATTCGCGCTACCACCCAGCAGGCTTTCTTCAGCGATCTGATCCGGCTGACAGCTCAACGGCTGTCCGAAAAGAGCGGCGCGCCGGTCCCTATACCGGAGGCTCAAGCTGCCAGCAGCGCGGTTTTTCGCGGCTTTCTGGCCAGCTGCCTGGAAGCCAGCGGCGGCGATCTGGTCTTAATCTTCGACCCGCTGGAGGCCTTGCCCACCGATCTCGTCCAGGCGCTGCTGACCTCCTTACGAGCGGCTTACATGGACCAGCAAACCCTGGACCGACAGGTCACCGTGGTGGTCTCTGGGGCGCTCAGCCTAGCCACCCTGACGGTCGGCGAGTCTTCGCCGTTCCGGGGCATCGCCCGCCGCGTGTTCGTCGGCGATCTCTCGGTGGAGGCCAGCCAGGAATTGATCTTGGAAGTGTTGGAAGAAGGGGAGGTCAGCGCTACCCGGCCCGCCCTGGCAAAGCTGCTGCGCGCCACCAGCGGTGATATCTACTTGATCCACCGTATTGGGGAGCGCTGCGCTCAGATAGCCCGGGATCGTACGCCCAGCCGGATTCGCTCCGGCGACGTCACCCTGATAACCGAACGGTTCCTGCGCGAGGAAGTCCCGCGCTACGCGCCGCTGGTCGAAGCCGTACGTCTGGTCGAGGAAGACCCCGACCTGCTGCAGTGCATCTTGATGCTCCTGGAGCAGGACAGTGTGCCGCGCGCCACCCTGCCGCTGCCGCTCTCTCCCGACCTGGACCCGCTTTACCTGACCGGCGTGGTGGAAAACGCCGAGGGAGACAGCTACCGGCTGCAAAACTTGATCTACCGGCATTTTTTAGCCCAGCATTTCACGCCTGGCAGGGTTGGGCACGTTCTGGCCATGGTGGGGCGCTGGGACGCGGCCATTGACTACCTGGAAGACAGCTTGCTGCAAGGCAACTGGCGTTCTCACGCCGACCTGCTGCCGGCGACGATCAACTCCATTTACGCCGCCCAGGACCTGACCCAGGCCGTTCA
>CAYNWK010000014.1:0-46720 GCA_964400875.1 uncultured Anaerolineaceae bacterium
TCCGGCTTCATCTTCAATATATCTTCGGCGGGGGTGGTGCAGGGGACGGATGATACCCGGCAGCCGAGCCGGCTCAGGATGCGCAGTATGTTGTATTTCAGGCCGCAGTCGAGCACGACAATATCATATAAAGGGCTGGACTCCTCTGTGGGCCAGGGGTAGGGCTTGTCTGCCGATACCTGCCGCACGAAGTCAATGGTGCCGTAATCGGGCATGGCTTTTATCTCGGCGACTGCCTGCTGGGACGTTTTGCTGCTGGTGAGCATACCCATCATCACACCGGATGAGCGCAGGTGGCGGGTTATCGCCCGGGTATCCAAACCCCAGATACCGGGAATGTTGTTATCAGCCAGATACTGGTGAATGGTCTTCTTATTGAGGTAGTGGCTTGGTTCCAGGCATTCCTCGCGGACGACAAAGCCGCTGACCTGTATCTGTCAGGATAATAGAGTGGCGGGCTTTCCAACAAACTGGGTGGAAGGCCCGCCAATTCATCTCAATCCGCGTTACAGCATTGGGAGCAGGTAATCGTAAGCGCTGAGGGCAGCCTTGGCGCCCTCGCCGACCGCCACCAGAACCTGTTCGGTGTAGTTGTCGGTCACATCCCCTGCCGCGAAGATACCGGGGACGCTGGTGCGCGCCATCCCGTCCACCTTGATCCGTCCGGCTTCATCCAGGGCGACCAGGTCAGCCACCGCCTGCGAGTTCGGGTTCAATGCCATTTCAACGAAGGTGCCGTCCGCTTCGATCTCGGATTCGTCGCCTTTTGGGCTCTTGACCACGATCCGGTTGGCATACCCGTTGCCCAAGACTCGAACGACCTGGTAGTCCTCTAGGATGGTGACATTCTCGGCGGCCTTTAGTTTTTCACCGAGTGGAGCCCGCAGGCTCGGTTCGGTAACTCCCACCATGTGAACGTGTTTGGCTACTGTGGCGAGCTCGGCTGCCGAGCGCATGGCCAGCTCACCGTCGCCGATCACCACAGTCTGTCGATCGATAAACAGCGGCGCATAGCTCAACGCCGAATAACACAGCCCCCGCATGATGTAATCTTCTTCACCCGGAACGGTCAGTCGCCGTTGGGTCGCTCCGGTGGCGATGATCACTGCCTTGGCGCTCAGTTCACCGCCGCCCTTGGTGCGGACAAGAAAACCGCCCTCCACTTGTTCGACGCGGTCCACCGGTTCCAGGTGGCGGGCGAATTTCAAGTATTCCAGCTCGTTTTTAAATTTGTTGACCACTTCCAGGCCGCGGATAACCTGGTAATCTTCGATCCAGGGCAGCGCCAGGCGGTAGTTAGTTTTCCCGCCTAGGTCTTTTGTCAGGAGCAGCACGTTGAGCCGTTTGCGTAGTGCGTATATCGTGGCGGTAAGTCCAGCAGGTCCTCCGCCGATGATGATCAGGTCGTACATGGTTCACCTCTCGCCTTAAAAATTATCCGTGATCCGTTTTTTCCAGTCCGTATGGTGGGGTCAGTCTTCATCCGG
The DNA here is from genome assembly GCA_964400875.1 of uncultured Anaerolineaceae bacterium. GTDB lineage: Bacteria > Chloroflexota > Anaerolineae > Anaerolineales > UBA4823 > CAYNWK01. The sequence goes on from CAYNWK010000014.1 coordinate 1,488, forward strand.
CGCTTCCGGGATAAAGCCGTCAGCCATCATTGTCTGGGTTAATTCGCGGGAGCGTTTGATGACCTTGCGCGCGTGGGCATAGAGCTCGTCGTAGCTCTGGGTCAGCCGGGCGACACCTTGCTCTTGCGCCTTCATGGCGACCGCTGCCGCCTCCCGCGGGAAGACCTCCCAATCATCCATATTCGGCAAGATATGCTCTTCGTCGAGCCGGTCACCGATCTGGTTTGCGAGGGCCTCAGCGGCGGCGAAACACATCTCGTCGGTGATTGTTCGGGCGCGCACGTCAAGCGCTCCGCGAAAGATACCCGGGAAGCCTAACGAATTGTTCACCTGGTTGGGGAAATCAGAACGACCGGTGGCGATCACGCGCGCGCCGGCTTCTTGGGCTTCCCAGGGCCAGATCTCCGGCACGGGGTTGGCGCAGGCGAAGAGAATGGCGTCGGCGCTCATTTGTTCGACCCATTCGGACAGGATCACGCCTGGACCCGAACGAGAAAGGGCTATGACCACGTCTGTGCCGCGCAGGGCTTCCGGAATGCCCCCTTCCCGGCCTTCCTTGTTCGTGGTCTGGCACAGGCGCCATTTATCCACGTATTCGGCTTTGCGTAATTCCAGATCCTTGCGGTGAGTCCCCAGGATGCCTTTGCTGTCCACCATGAAACAGCGAGCCGGATCGGCGCCCCAGCCGAAGATCAACCGGGAACAGGCGACGTTGGAGGCCCCGCTGCCGATGAAGGCGATGCTGACCTTGCTCATCTCCTTGCCCACGACTTTAAGGGCGTTGATCAAGCCCGCCAATGTAACCGTTGCGGTGCCTTGTTGATCGTCGTGCCATACCGGGATCTCGGCTTTTTCTCGCAGTGTGTCCAGGATGCGGAAGCATTTAGGTTGCGAGATGTCTTCCAGGTTGATTCCACCGAAACCAGGTTGCAGCATCAGCACGGTGTTAATGATCTGGTCCGGGTCTTTTGTATCCAGCATAATCGGGACGCCGTCCACCCCGCCAAGGTATTTATACAGAAGGGCCTTGCCTTCCATTACCGGCAGCCCAGCTTTGGGTCCGATGTCGCCGAGTCCGAGCACCCGGGTCCCATCGCTGACGACGGCGACGGTGTTCCATTTGTTCGTATAGTCATAAACTTTTTCCGGGTTGGCTTGGATCTCGCGGCAGGGCGCGGCGACGCCGGGCGTATACCAGATGGCAAAATCGTTGAAATCCCGCACCGTACATTTGAGTGCGGTCTCGATTTTCCCCCTGTAAAAAGGGTGTAGCTTCAGAGCGTCGGCTGAGGGCTTCGTGGCTTTTGCCAGCAGCTCCTCGACGTTAAGGGGTTCTTTTTCTTTCAACATGGCAGCTCTCCTTAATGATGAAAAAGCCCGTTTTCTGCTGGAGCATGAAAACGGGCTTTCGGGACCTTATTGCTGCAAATACGAGTCTGCGTAAATCACCTTGTTGAGCAGGATTTGGGTAGTCTTCCAAATGCTGACTTGATCTGGGTCGCTCATGTCCACATCCTCGGCGGTCAACTCCTCCATCGCCTCCGTGCGGTCGGCGAGAGTCAGGTAAAGACGGTTCAATGGCGTGGTATCGTCCCGTTCTTCGATCACTCGAATGACTTCTTTTTGCTTCTCGTCCATCGGGTTGGCGATCATCGTCTGCAGCCCCACGCCCATCAGCATGGCGCAGTACACCCGGTTGATCAGGGGGCGGTTCTCAGCAGGGACCGCGTTTGAGACGTTGGAAAGGCCGACCGATATCGCCGGAGGAGGATCCCAGGCATACTGCAGGGTGCGCACCGCTTCGATCAGCTCCGGGCAGTATTCCTGGCAGCCAGAGACGGTCAGTACCAGCGGATCGATGATCAGATCCTCGATCGGGTAGTCGATTTCGAGCATGCGCGGGATGAGCTGCTCCAGAGCGATGCTGACGCGCTCGTCCGCGCCTACCGGGATACCGCTCTTGCCCATGGTCAGGGCGATCAGTTTGGCATTGTACTGCTTGGCGACCAGCGGGACTCTTTCGAGACGCTCGGCTTCCGCCGAGGTCGAGTTGATGATCGGCTGGGCTTTGGTGATTTTCTTCAGTCCCGCTTCGATGCCGGCCAGGTTGGTGCTGTCAAAGCTGAGTGGAACGTCCACCACCGCCTCGACCGTCTCAACCATCCAGGGGAAGACTTCCTCCCAATCTTTCTTACGCGGTCCCAGGTTCAGGTCCAGCGCCTGAGCGCCGGCTTCCACTTGTTGGACTGCCAGGTCTTGGAAGAATTTTGCATCCCTCTCTTTGAGCGCTGCTTTGACCTTTTCGGAGATGATGTGAATGTTTTCGCCGATGATGTACATAAGTTTTTCCTTATCGTCCTAGAATAAATTGGCTTATGGGATTACGAGACCGACAGGCCTTTGGCTGCCGCCACCGTTGGGAAGCGCCTCAGGTCCGTGTGAGGCAGGAACAGCGCGGAGGTGAAGGCTTCATAGAAAGTGTTATCGGCCGAGAGTTCGATGTATGTCATGCGCGCGGCGATGTCTTTTACCCGGTCGCGCGCCTGGCGCTCTAATAAGGCACGGTATGCGCCTAGGACGGCAGTATTGCCCAGGAATTGGAAGCGGTCCCAGGGCAGGTCGGGAAGCAGCCCGATCTCGACTGCTTTTTCGACGTTGATATATTTCCCGAACGAGCCGCCGATCAGCACCTGTTCGATGGTCTCCAATGGTACCCCGACGCTCACGCACAGCACGGATATCCCCGCATAGATTGCCGCTTTTGCCCGCAGCAAATTATCGATGTCCACTCGGGTGATGACGATATCCTCACCGGTGGCGCTGTCTTGCGCCCAAACGATCACGTACTCCCAGCCGTGCTCACCCCGGCGGACACGCGCGCTGCCCAGAGTGCCGTCCAGGTTGCCGCCTTTATCCACCACCCCGGTCAGAAACATTTCAGCCAGCAAGGAGATCAGCCCGCTGCCGCACACACCCCGCGGTTTGACCCCACCGATTACCCGAAAACTCGGCTCGTAGGTCTTGCTGTTAATCCAGATTTCCTCGATAGCGCCTTTAGTGGCGCGCATGCCGTGCCCGACTCCAGCCCCCTCGAACGCCGGCCCAGCCGAGCAGGCACAAGTCGCCAGCCACTCGCTGGAGCCCAGGGCGATCTCACCGTTAGTGCCCACATCCATAAAGAGGGCGACTGTTTCGCTGTCATCCATACCGGAGGACAGCACGCCTGCGCTGATATCTGCCCCTACGTAGCTGGCTACGCCTGGCAGGCAATCCACTGTGGCTTCGGGATGTAGGTTCAAACCGGCTTCCCTGGCTGTGGTAGTGGGGACGTGATTGACTGCCGTGACGAACGGCATTAGCCGGATAGTATCCGCCGGGATGCCGAGCAGCAGGTGGATCATCGTGCTGTTGCCGACGATAGTAGCTTTGACCACATCTCCCGGTGTTACCGGACTCTTGGCTTTGATTCGTTTGCAGGCCTGAGCCAACAGGTCGTTGATCGTTTCCAGGACCAGGTTGCGCAGCTGATCAGCTCCGCCGTTCTTGCCGGCGAAGATGATACGCGAGACCACATCTTCACCCCGGGCGATTTGCCCGTTATATTCGGCGGATTGCGCCTTGACCTCGCCGCTAACCAGGTCAACCAGCCAAATGGTTACGGTGGTTGTGCCGATATCGATCGCCGCTCCCCAGATCGGCGCATCTCCTGCTTCGTGCCCGGGTCTCAGGTCGATCAAGCGTGGTGGGCAATCTGGGCAGTCCCAGGTGAACGTGTCCAGGATGGCAGTAGCCTGCCAATCCCCTGCCCGCAAAATGGAACCGATGCGCCTGAGCAGTGGGAGGGTAACACGCACCTCGGAAAAACTGCCTTGCTGGCGCAGCGCAGTGAGCAAACGGCTCCAGTCGTCCGTCTGATCGGTCAAATCCGGCGAGGAGAGCTCCACCAGTACCCGGCGTATCGATTGATCTCGTGAAAATTCGTATCCGGATGGTACACTGACTTTTCTAACCGTGCGGTCGGTCGTCAGCAGCCGGGAGATCTTTTCTTGGGGTGGGACGACGACGTTGATATCCCCCTCAACCACGGATTGGCAAGCCAGCGCATACCCTTTTTCGAGGTCTTCTGCAGACAAGCGTAAGGTGCTGCGCCGGCGCACTTCACCGGAGGTGATCTGCAGCGCGCAGCGACCGCAGCGTCCCTGTCCTCCACAGGGTTGGGCGATCTCGATGCCGGCCTGCTGGGCCGCTTCCGATAGCAAAGTACCGGTTGGCACCCGCACGGGCTCAGGGTGAAGGTCGAATTTTACGAGATGTTCAGCCATGTGAAACGAATTTCCAACGGCTCCGCTTGGCGGAGGACATCCTTCAGCGGAGCCGTGGTTTACAGAGCTTGTTTCATGAATGCTGGCAGATCGACTGCCTCACGCGGGCCGACGCGCACTTCCCATCCTGGCAGCTCTTCTTCGAGCTCGCCGGAGAGCACTGCAACGTGTCCCGGCAGCACGATCTGCTTTTTCTCGACTTTGTCTGCCACGCCAAACGACTTGACAGCTTTGGCGATGCGCTCGGAGTCGAATTTTCCGGCTGCCCAGGCTGTCAGTACGCTCATGCCTTCCGCGTCGGTGACCAACAGCCAGGCTGGCAAGCCAGAGCTCTCGACCTCGTTCGCGACGCTGAAATAGGTGATGCTGAAGTTGGTAGTCACTAACACAGGGGAGGCCGACGTCGGGTCATTGATCTCGTAGACACCGGGTTGGACCTGGATCGGCTTTTGCGGATCGGTATAAAGGTTCTGGCGCAGCACCAACAGCGGGTAGGCCGTCTCCGGATCGAAGTGGTCCATGACGATGAAACTGCCGTATTTGGCGATCGCCTGTGCGGCTGAAAGCGCCTCTCTGGCCGGATCGCCCACGTCCCCGGGGATACTTAAGATTGGGTAACCAGCGGGGCGAAAGGTCTTCTTAAGGGCTAGGCGCCGGGTGATCGTGTTCGCGTTAAGCGTGCCGAGCAGCGAGCGCTGTTCCGGGGCGAGCACGATGTCTTCAACCCCGGCGCCTTTCACTTTCTCGACAAGGTCGATCATCTCGTCCAGGTTGCCGGATTGAATGGCGAGCGCGGCGCTGCTCTCCTTTGCCAGGGCAGCCATCTCGGACCAGTTCCCGGTGTTGGCGTGAGCCAACAGTACTTTTTCACCTGGGTTGGTCTTGCCGAGTCCGGCTTTGAGGGATTGCACGTCGCCGATCAGGATCAACGGGCGGTGGCTGCTTGAGCGTACTGCTTCGACCGCTGCTGCAAAATCGCCGCCTTCGGATTGCACGACGAACCCGCCCATAGAGAGATCGATTCCGACGTAATCCACGGAGTATTCATCAGCGGGGGAAACTTTCGCTTTGATGACTTCTACCGGGTCGGTGTCGTAGACTCGTAAGAACAATCCCGGCTGGCTGTAGAAGGTCTTTTCATGGCGGTACAGCACGACCTCGTTGCCGCTTTTGATCTCGTACCCGTTCGACTTAAGGGTGATCGGGCGTACGGGCGGCGCAGCGGCTTCGGATAGCTGTTCTTTGGCCGAGTCACTTACGTAGGGACAGGCAGCCAGTTCTACCTGTTTGTTGGCCAGCTTCATAGCAAAAGCCAAGCAGGTAGGGAAACCGCATTCCTTACAATTGGTTTGAGGCAGCAACTTATAAATTTGGATGCCCGAAAGTGCCATGTTTGTTTTCTCCCAACGGAGGACCGGGTTCGTCTAGGTCCTCCGACTGTTGATACGTTTTACTCTTTTTTCTTCATCAGGTCTTCGATGGCCAGTCGGGTGCGCTTGAGGCTCTCCGGGTGACGTAAAACGACGATGTTCGCGCCGGCTTCCAGCAGCATCACCGAGGTGAGCGTCTCCCAGTTGATCGAGCGTTCGAGCCAGTCTCCCCATTCTTCGGGGACGCCTTCGCCAACCTTCGCCTCTTTGGTCTTCCAGCATTCCTCACCTGGGGTAACCAGCATGGGTAGCTGGGTCATGTTGTCGCCCTGTAATGCGGCGAGTCGCAGGCGTTCCATCACCGAGTACCCGTACTCGAAGCCATAACCCAGGGCGCCAGTGGTTGGGTCCATCATAATGCGGTCGAGCGGCAGGCCCATATCGCTGATCAGGATGTTGAGCTGTTTGGCCAGGTTTACATCCATCGCTGTGCGGGCGTTTACCAGGTGTCCGTTTGCCATGGCCGCGGCGACGATGGTGCGGTAGTTCTTATCCTCGCACACACCTAGCAGCAGCCGTTCACCCTTGAAGGTCTCTGCGATCGGAACCAGCAGCTGGTTGTCCAGATCTGCTTGCCCTGGGCCGAAAACGATCAAAGGCAGCCCGCTGCTCTCCAGCACTTGGCGGACAGCTGCGACAGCTTTCTCTGGGGAGTTAGGCGCGCCGTTGGGGTCGGTCAGCGAGAGGCTAAGCAAGATTAAGTCGGCGCCGATCTCTTCCGCGGCATTAGCCCAGCGAGCCGGATCTTCCATCACCTCTTGCCAGGCTGTATACAGCAGAGGGGACCAATCTACCGGTTTGTAATCCTTGAGTTCGATCGCGATAGCCGGCTTGTGGGGGATCTTCCCTTCAAAATGCATGAAGGGCATGGCATTCTCACCGCCGACGGTGACGGTTCTCTTGCGGGTGCCGCCCTCTTCGGCCGTCGCACCCAGCGTGATCTCCCTCACGGACCCGGACCATTTCTCTTTCACGATTTCCGTTTTGGTGTCCGCGTCGATCCAGGGCTTATCCGGTTCCAGCACCACTGGAGCTGGCAGTTCGGGCTCCGCTTCCACGGTTGCGGGTTCGGTGGCTGGAGCAGGAATTGCCTCGGCTGCGGTCGGCGCTGAGGGGATCTGGAAGTCCCCGGCGTCCAGACCACCCAGTTCGGACAAAGCGGCGATCAGTGCCCGCCGCAAGATCTCGACGGCCTGTTCAGCCCGGTCTTCTGTCGCCCGACCTTTCGGAGGGGCAGGTGTGGAAGGCGTCTCGGCTTTCGGCGCCGGTTTGGCATCTGCCATAGGCTGCGTCAATTCCACGTCTTGTTCAAGAGCGGGAGGCGTTTCTGGTTTGGTTTCCTCGAATTCGCTCGTCGGCTCCTCCGGCTCTGGGGCGTCGCCGGTATCGGCTTTCGCTATGGCAGCTTCTACCACCGCCTCGGCCTTGGAGATGAATTCTTCTTCGTTGTCGTGCTGCGGTGCTGCGCTGGCTGCGGGCTGCATCGTGCCCATCTCCAGCACGGGGTGCTGCTTCTCTTTGAGCCATTTTTCCAGGTCTTCAACCGTGGTGATGCTGCGGTTATCGGCGATGCGTTCGATCAGGTCTGGGATGCCCTCACGTTCAGCGACGGCCTGCAGCTCGGCGGACATAGTGTCTTTGAGCACGCTGCTCATCCATACCACGCGCTTGAAACCGCCATCGGCCGAGATGAATTTGGGGCTGACCAGGTAGAACTTGCCGACGCCCATTACGCCGGGGGTCTGTACGCCGCCGCCGGCCATCCCTGCCAGGGTGCTGAAAGTCATACCCGCCGGGGTCATACCGGTGTCCTCCCGGCTGACCACCATAACACCCTCGACTTCGGGGATGTACATCACGATGCATTCGAAGCATCCGCAGGCGGTCATCGGGTTTTCCATAATCGAATACATGGAGACATCTTCGACGACGCCGTGGGAGCCGACCTTGGCGTATTCCAGGGTCCCGGACCAGTACCCTTTGACCGGATCGAGCAGCTTGCCCAATTTGATCGGCTGGTTGGGTCCGGTGGGGTTGATGCTGTAGGACGCTTTGCAGTCGAGCCAGTTGTAAGCCCCGCATAAGCCTAAGCGCTCAGGGCTGACCACGCAGACGTGGTTGGGTGCGAAGGATTGGCAAAGGGTGCACGAGTAAAATTCTTCGACCTTGTCGTCGGTTAGATCGGCCAGGCGCTTATTGCGGTAGTCGTACGCTTCCCGGGCTGTTTCCAGCCAGGATTGCAGCTTTTCGTGGTCGGTGTAAATCGTGACCTCAACCTTATCGACGATGGCGCCGAAATCGGCGTGGAAGCGGGCGTGCAAAATCTTGCCGAAATGCTCCAGTTCGAAACCTTTATCGGCTGCCGCTTTGGATATGCGGATCCAGGCGATGTCACGCTGGCCGATGTGCTGGATGCCGGAAGCGCCGTTGACGAAATAGTGGATCTGGCGTTCCAGAACCGGCTCGAAGTCTTCTTGCATTTGCCGTCCGGCGACCTTGACGACGATGCCCATATCCAGGCTACCTTTGTCCTCGACGTCGTCGAAGTTAGGGCCGACGATCTCTACTTTGCCGTCCACAACCTCGTCGAGCTCGGCTTTGTAAAGGTATTCAAAGCAGCGTGAGTACTTGCCGCCGAATTCGACGCGCATGTCCGTCTTACGGACCACTTCGCCCTCGAAAGCTGAGCCGTACGGCACTGGCACGGGAACTTCTGCCATTTTGAGCTTGACGCCGCGCACTTCGATGCATTTTTGCACCAGGCGCTCGGCTCGTTCCAAGTCATCAGCGCCGTCGATCTCGTTGAAGGGCATGCTGACGACGTGCTCGTAGGTCGTCACACCGGTCGGTAGGATCTCGGGAATGACGGTATCGGCGATGACCGGGAAGCCGAAGTTGATCGCGCCGGCTGCTGCCGCGTACTTCAAATCATCTACCTCGCCCAGGGCGAGCACGAAAGCAAACACACGCTCCCGGTTATACATCAAGATGTCACGGGCCTGTCCCGCTTTGATCCCGCCGAAGGTCAGGGCGGAGCGGGTGGCGAAGCCCAAGGCGTAGATCGCGCTGAGCGTGTCCGTGCCAAAGGGCACCGTGTAGGTGTCGTAGCCCAGCTCGACCCCTTCTTCCATCAACTGGTGGATGATGCTGCGACCATTTACGTTGCCGGAGAGGAAGGTCAGGATATTGCGCCTTTGCAGCTCGCGGACGAGTTTTACGGCGACTTCGTTGGACTTTGCCGCGCCGACGATGGCTGCAAATCCCGGCATACGTCCATCGACCAGCTGGATACCCCAGGAGCGCAGCTGGATATCGTCGATGGGGCCGTTGAGATGGCCGACCATGCCGCTACCGTTGTTCGAGTAAGCTGTTCCGCCGGCGAGTTCGATGCCAGGCATGGGTTCTGGCTGCAATTGATATACAAAACGTACTGCCTCGATCGCCTCGGCTGCTAATAAGGTCGCCATACCGCTGTCCAGGGTTTCTCCCAGGTACGGAGTCCAGTGCTTGCGGGCCGGGAGCGGGTGCAGCAGTTCACGAGCGTGCTTGAGGATCGGCTTTAATTGGTCCAGGGTTTTTACCTCTGAGCCGGTCATGCCGAAGATCAAGGGAAGGTGATAAGCTGTATTTGGGAACGCCACTGGGGTCTCTGGGCCGTTTTCTGCCAGTGCTCGGGTGAGCATCTGTTCGGCCTCGGTGACCAGGGCGTTAGCGCCACGAATGGCGCGTGTGGCAATGTATCGGGACATTAATCAAAGCTCCTTTTAGTCCGCGGCAACGCCGTAAAGCGCGGCGCGACGTTCTGTCAAAGGAAGTTCTTCCAGCTCCATCATGCGGGCGTCGCCACTGCGGCCGAAGCGATCAGCCTCGTAAGCATGCAAACCCAGCGCGGCGCGTTTCTTATCGATATGCGCCAGGGTACGCTTGACCATCTCGTCCGGATCTGCGATGAATTCCATCTTGCCGCCGTAGAGCTTCTCCCAGCCGCTGCTGATGTACTTGGAGACGATATCGCTCTCGGATACCCTGTCGGGCATGCCGCTGATCGGCGAACTGCCGCCGAAGATGACGTATGCCCCAGATGCAACGCAGTATGTGCCGATGGAGAGCGCTTTCTCGCTCATCCATTCCGGCGCCAGGCCGACTGCCGGGATCTGGTCGATGTCGTCGCCCAAACCTCCCTCGGCGACCATTTGGGTGAGCACTGTCAGGATGCGGCTGTTATCCACACAGGAGCCCATGTGCAGCACCGGCGGGATGCCCACCGTTTCGCAAACTTCCCGCAATCCGGGGCCGACCTGGTCCAGTCCCGCCTCGCCGAGTAAGAGCCCGAGTTTGGCGCTGGCGATCGCTCCACAGCCGGTCTCGACCACCAGGACATCCTCTTTGAGCAATTTCCTCGTTACGTAAGTGTGTAAATAGTCCTGCTGGCTGCGCGGGTTGTTGCAGCCGACGATGGCGGCTACCCCGCGAATGCGCCCGGACATGATCGCGTCATTCAACGGGCGGAAGGAAGCTCGGTAATTACCCCCGAGCATGTAATTAAGGTATTCTTGGGAAAAGCCGGGTATCAAGTCCTCGCGCACGTCCGGTATTTCGATCTCACCGCGGTTCTTATAGTTGTCGATGGCAGTGCGCAAGATCTGTTTGGCGATGGTCAAGGCGTGATGCTCATCGAACTCGATGTGGACGGCGCCCTTGATTTTCACCTTTGGAGAAGTGGTGATCACCTGGGTGTGGAAGTTTGTCGCCAGACCGACCAGCGCTTGCATGATGCACTGCACGTCCACGACCATGGCTTCCACCGCGCCGGTTAAGATGGCAAGTTCCTGGTGCAAGAAGTTGCCCGCTGCTGGGATGCCCTGGCGCATGAGGATCTCGTTGGCCGTGCAGCAGATGCCGGACAGGTTGACACCTTTGGCGCCCGCTGCTTGAGCGTAGGCAATGATCTCGGGGTCTTGCGAGGCCGCCACGATCATTTCGCTCAGTGTTGGTTCATGTCCGTGGACTATCACGTTGACCATATCGTCTTTGAGCACTCCCAGGTTGGCCTGGCCTAAAATCGGAGCAGGTGTGCCAAACAGGATGTCGGAGATATCGGTGGCGATCAAACTGCCGCCCCAGCCGTCGCTGAGCGAGGTGCGCACGGCGTGCTGTAGGATGTGCTCGGGGTCCTGATCGTCGCCGATATGGGTGCGGTGCAGGGCTTCGACCACCTCTCGATCCACGCCTCGGGGCAGAACTTTGGTTTCTTCCCAGAGCTTTTGCCGTTTTTCAGGAGCGCGCTTGGTCAGGACGATCCTGCCATTTTGCTGTCCAAATTGGGCGATGTATAAATCGGCCAGGTCGTTGGCGATCTCCTGCGGTGAACGCCCTTCGATGGGAATCTCATATAATGCCGCTACGGTGCGCAGCTTCGCGACGTCGCGAATGGCGTAGCCTTCCGCTTCTCCGTTGGCGACGGCTTTCAAGATGAAAGCCATATCGCGGCCGTGATCGGAGTGGGCCGCCGCCCCGGCGGATATCGCGCGGATAAAGTTGCGCGCCTGGATCGTATCGATAGTCGCGCCGCATACGCCGGTTTGGCCGTCTTTGGTAAGCCGGCAGGGCCCCATCCCGCAAATTTTGCAGCACATCCCTGCACTGCCGATATTGCAGGGGGCCATAGCCTCCGCACGGGTGAAAGCTGTACTTAATCCTAGCTCGTCCGCGCGGATCAGCATTTGCTGGGCGGCCGGGTCGATGCTGTGTTCTTCAGGAGTTCTTTTTTGTTTGGGCATTATTTTTCCTCACCTTTCATTACGATCTATTCATCCGATGGCTTGATCGGTTCCATCCCCGGGCATGGCCACAAAGGACGGCCTTCGAAAGCGACATTTTGCGCAAAACTGACGTTTTGGTTGATTTGTTCGTAAACTGCGGTATGGCGGAAGTACTGCTTCTTCCCATTATTTTCCCCCTGGGCAATCTCAGGCTCGGTTTCTAGCGGCGCTGGCAGCTCACCGGTGTAGCCCGCATTGGCAAGAGCTGCCTTGATCGCCTCCGGTGAAGTTTGTTCCTGGTCGTAATTGATCTCAACCATTTGAAATCCGCTGCTGGCGTAGACCTCTTCGACTCCGGCTATCCCGAACAGGATGCGTCTCACCTCGACGACGTGGTGATCGCCGTACATCGTGGGTAGTTCTATCGACACCTTCTCCATGTTCACCTTCCCGAATCTAGCTATTCATTTGTTTGACTGAAACAGTGAGAGGAGGTCGCTCTCGCCCCTCCTACTTCCTTCCCATTTCCTGTGGAGAATCCTAATTTTCCATATCCCATTGGTAAATATAGCTTTTCTACTAAGCATAGTATAAATTGGGGGGGTACTAGTCGTTAGTAATAGCTGTCACATATACAATGGATATTTGTCATAAGGGTAAGGCTTGTTTCAATAGATTGATATCGCTCGACGATTTGCAAATACCTCCGATCTCCTGGTCCTTGGTTGACGTATAGAGGGAGTGGCTTTATAATCAACCCGTGTATTTTTAGCCTAATCTAATATAAGTTTTAACTGAGGTGAATGTATGAAGAATAGGTATGGGATCATCCAACGCCTTTCCAGGCGAGATTTTCTCAAGGCTTTGCTGACAGGTGGTCTGGCTGTGGGTGGTGCCGCGATGGGTGACCGCGCCCTGGCGCACAAAGGGGAGCAAAGCCCTGGGGCTCACGAGCCTGACAGCCAGCAAGGGACCGCCGGCGGGGAGGTTCCAGGCGCCGATCCGCACATTCACGGCACCTTCGGCGCCGTGGGACAGGTCGATAACGAAGCTAACGGTTTCGACCCTCACGAGATGTTATACGATTACGACTACGGGGAGGTAAGCACCTTACCCAACGGGCAAACCTTGCGCGAGTACAACTTTGTCGCCATCGACAAAGAGCTCGAAGTCGCGCCAGGCGTCTACTTCCCGGGTTGGGTTTACAACGGGCGCGCACCGGGGCCGACCATCCGCTGCGTTGAGGGGGACCGCATCCGCATCCGCTTCGCGAACGCCAGCACGCACCCGCATACCATCCACTTCCACGGCATTCATGGCTCCTCCATGGACGGCGTCCCTGGGGTCGGCGCGGGCGTCGTCCCCACCGGCGAGTTTACGGTTTACGAGTTCGATGCGTTTCCCTTTGGCTGCCATTTGTACCACTGCCATGCCAACCCTTTGAAGCGCCATATCCATAAAGGTCTATACGGCGCGTTTATCGTCGATCCCGATCCGGATAAATATACTGGTGAAGCCCGCGAGGTTGCCAAAACCCGCCATCATCAATACCCCGAAAACGAACAATTTAACGAGATGCTGATGGTGATGAACGGCTTCGATACCAACTTTGATGGGAGCAATGAAGTCTACGCGGTCAACACGGTTGCTTTCGCTTACAGCAAGCAGCCTATTAAAGTTCGGCGCGATCAAAAACAACGCATTTATCTGATCAACGTGACCGAGTTCGATCCGATCAACTCCTTGCACACCCACGCCAACTTCTTTGATTACTACGATCACGGCACCACGCTGGAACCGACCTTGAAGACGGTTGACACGATCATGCAGTGCCAGGCGCAGCGCGGCATTCTGGAGTTTTCCTTCGCAGGGTTTGAACCGGGATTGTACATGTTCCACGCCCACCAGAGCGAGTTTGCTGAGCTGGGATGGATGGCTTTCTTCGAAGTGGTCGAATAAGGGGAGCTGTCATGAGTGCACTGGATAAGAAAAAACCGGATAAATTTTTTGGCCCGCCTCGCTGGACGGTTTGGGCGCTTCCTTTGATCGCCATCGCTGCAATCCTGCTGCTTTTCATTTTGATCGATCCACTGGCTTTTTTCAAAGCCAACCTGCCGCCAATTGAGGAATTGACCTTGCAGCAGGTGCGGGTGACGGATACCGGCTTTGAAGTCACTGCAGTAAATGGGGGTCCCGATCCGGTTACGATCGCCCAGGTACAGGTTGATGAGGCCTACTGGCAATTCCAGATCGACCCGTCGGCGACGATCCCTCGCCTGGGCCGGGCAAAGTTGACCATCGGTTATCCCTGGGTGTACGGAGAACCGCACGAAATCACCGTGATCACCGCGACCGGTGTGACCTTCTCCACCGGGGTCGAGATCGCCACGCAGACTCCTGCGCCTGGGCTGCCTGAATTCTTGGCTTACGGGTTAATCGGGGTTTATGTCGGTATCATCCCCGTTGCCCTGGGCATGTTATGGTTCCCCGCCATGCGGCGTTTAGGCCGTGAATGGCTTGGCGCAGTCCTGGCGCTGACAATTGGCCTGCTGGTCTTCTTACTTGTGGACACCATGCTGGAGTCGTTCGACATTGCCGCAGCTTTGCCGGAGGTGTTCCAGGGCGTCCCGCTGGCGATCTACGCAGCCTTGCTGACCTGGTTGGTCCTGCTTGCCGTTGGTCGGCGGGAAAATCGGGCCGAAACCAATGGAGGCATGAGCCCTGCCGTCTATCTGGCGGCGATGATTGCGCTCGGCATTGGCTTGCATAACCTGGGAGAGGGTCTGGCAATTGGCGTGGCTTTTTCCATCGGCGAAGCTGCCCTGGGGTCCTTCCTGGTAATCGGTTTCATGCTCCATAATGTCACCGAGGGCATTGGCATCGCTGCGCCGCTGCTGCCCACCGGACGCTCTGGGGATTCCGACCAGAGCAGCCCAAGTTTCTGGACTTTCTTTTGGTTGGCTCTCCTGGCGGGGGTGCCGGCGATCCTGGGGTCCTGGATCGGTGGGTTCGCCTACTCGCCTTTTTGGGCTACCCTATTCTTCGGCATCGGCGCAGGTGCAATCTGGCAGGTGATCGTCGAAGTGGTCCGCTTGCTGAGGGATTATGCCCGGCGCGAAGGTACACCGTTCTTCTCGTGGCTGAACGTCGGTGGTTTCCTGGTTGGTCTGGCGGTCATGTATTTGACGGCTTTTCTTGTGAGTTGAACCGGATCTTGCTCCAAGGCAGTTTTTCTGCGTAATCCGCGCATTAATCTCTTCAACTTTGGATCGACCACCATTAACGGATCAACGTACAAAAAAAACACCCCGAGTTGTTGAGCTCGGGGTGTTTGGTTGAAGGAGGAGGGTAGGTTTCTGCAACAGGCTGGGGGCGAAGGATTCGAACCTCCACATACGGATTCAGAGTCCGCTGTCCTACCGTTAGACGAGCCCCCAGTGCTCAGGGCGCGTATTGTACCATCTTCATTAAAAGCCGTCAAATTGCCCGGACTTGTCCATCCCTTCCAGTGTCTCAGTGGCTCGCATTATGCGTTCCAAGACGGTCTCCTTGCCAATAATCGCCATCGTCTCGAACAGCGGCGGACTGACGCGTTGGGCGGTGACCGCGTTGCGTAGGAGTCCGAATAACTGCCCGGCTTTCAAGCCGAGCGCGTCGGCCAAATCGCGCATCGGCTGCTCGATGACCTCTGGCTTGATTTCGGCGTAGTTGTCCAGGAGATGGTAGGAACTGCGTAGGGCCTGGGCGGACTCGGCCGCGCTCATCTTTTTCCCGATCAGCGTGTCCGGCTCCGGATGGACCTGCTCCTTGAAGAAGAAACCGGCGATCTCGACGCCCTCCTCCAGCGTTGTCATGCGCTCCTGGATGATCGGCGCGATGGCGAGCAGCTTTTCGTCATCCACGCGATAGCCGGCGGCCTCGAAGAAAGGTTTTATCCGCTGCGCCAGGTCGGCTATCTCCAGGTTGCGAATGTGCAGGCCGTTGAAGTGATCGAGCTTAGAGAAGTTGATCGCAGCAGGCGATGGTTTCAGACGATCGAGGCTGAACTTTTCGATCAAATCGGTCATCGTGAAGAATTCGGTGTGGTCGTCGTAGCTCCAGCCCATCAACGCGATCCAGTTAACTACCGCCTCTGGCAGGTAGCCCAACTCGCGCAGGTCCGTCAGGTAAATTGACTTGCCGTCTTTCATTAAATCCGACGAGTCGCGTTTGCTCATCTTGCCTTTGCCGCTGGGCTTTAGAAACACCGAAAGGTGCACCCATTCGGGTTCTTCCCAGCCGAAAGCGCGCACGATATGCGCGTGAAGCGGGAAGGTAGGCAGCCACTCGGAGCCGCGAATGACGTGGGTGATGCCCATCAAGTGGTCGTCCACGATCGCCGCCAGGTGGTAGAGCGCCAGTCCATCCGATTTCACGATGATGTAGTCGTCCAGGTTGCGGTTTTCGACGGTGATCTCTCCGCGCAGCCTGTCGTAGACCGTTATCGATCCCTCTTGCGGGACTTTGAAGCGGATAACGTGGGTTTCACCGGCGTCCACCCGCGCCTGAGCCTCCTGTGGATCGATGACTCGGCAGTGGCTGTCGTAGCGAGGCGGTTCTTTGTGTTTTTGCTGTTCTGCGCGTACTTTCGCCAGCCGCTCCGGAGAGCAAAAGCAGTAATAAGCGTCACCTTGTTCGATCAATTGCCGGGCATGTTGCAGATATATATCTTTCCGTTCGGACTGGTGGTAAGGTGCATGCGGGCCGCCTATATCCGGTCCTTCCTCCCACACCAACCCTAGCCAGTGCAAACTATCGATAAGCTCATCTTCTGATTCTGGTTTGTAGCGCTTGCGATCGGTGTCCTCGATGCGCAGGATGAACTCCCCGCCAGTTTGCTGCGCCAGGAGGTAATCGTACAGCGCTGTGCGACCGCTGCCCAGGTGCGTGCGGCCCGTTGGCGAAGGGGCGAAACGCACCCGGGCCGGTTTCAATGCCGTCATCTACTTCAGACTCCTTCTCGAAAGATCGGTTACCGCGTTTGAAATCTCCGCCAGGAATACATCAAGGCGCAGTTCGATCTGGTTCAGATTAAAAATCCAATGATTTGTGGCGGATGATTACGCTTTCCACAAGCCCAATGCCCACCATCAAGGTGAGCAAAGCACTTCCTCCGTAGCTGATAAAGGGTAGCGGCAAGCCTGTGGCAGGGATCATATTCAAATTGACGCCGATATTAACCATCGCCTGGAAGGCGATCAGGGTGGCGACGCCGTAGCAGATCAAGGCGCCGAAGGTGTCTCGCGCCATACGAGCCGCGCGCAGGCAGCGGTAGATCACGAAGAAAAGCAGGGCGATCACCAGGACGGTGCCTACGAAGCCAAACTCCTCGGCCATCGCGGAAAAGATGAAGTCGGAATGGCGGATCTTTAAAAAGCGCAGCTGTACTTGTGATCCGTGACCGTAGCCCTGCCCCAACCAGCTACCTGAGCCGATGCTGATCAGTGCCTGCTGCAAGTTGTAGAGCTCACCATGCCGGGCGTTGGGATCGGGGAACAGGAAGTTCAGGATGCGCAGTTGCTGGTAGTCCTCTAAAAATGGGAAGCTGATGAAGGGCAGCGCAACGCCGGCGCCGGTAAACATGAGCAGGTGTTTGATGCGCAAACCGCTGGCCCACAGCAGGGCAAACCAGATCACCATGATCACGATTGAAGTGCTCAGGTTGGG
This sequence comes from uncultured Anaerolineaceae bacterium, assembly GCA_964400875.1. Taxonomy (GTDB): domain Bacteria; phylum Chloroflexota; class Anaerolineae; order Anaerolineales; family UBA4823; genus CAYNWK01. The sequence goes on from CAYNWK010000014.1 coordinate 18,708, forward strand.
CTGCAGCACGATCCAGAGGACGATGCCCAGGGTATAAATCAGGCTGCGAAAAATCCAGCCTAGCTCATGGATGTGGTCCTGGTTTCGGGAGAAGAAATCCGCCAGCACCAGCACGATCACGATCTTGGCAGGTTCGGAGGGCTGGATGAAGAAGAATTGGGTCTCGAACCAGCGCGCAGAACCGAAAAGCGTTGTGCCTATAATGTAGAGCACGATCAGGATGCCCATCATACCCAGGTATATTGGGCGGCTTAGGGAGGACCACAGATGGTAATCGACGTACGTGAAGCCCAGCAGCACCACGAAGCCGATCACAGCAAAGATGATCTGCCGCTGATCGTGCTCGGCAAGGTCGATGTTGCCGGCGATAGCCGAACGGATCATGGTGATGCCGAAAATAGCTAAGATGGCGACGGCGCCAAGTAGCCAAAAATCGAAGTGGCGCCAGGAAGTTCCTTGATTACCCATAAGATAAGTAGAATTCTGGTAGGTTCGAAAGGGTTATACCCGCCCAATCCCACGGATAGGTTAACTTAAACGCCTACGCCCGGTTCGCTGGAGGGGGATATCGGCAATCAACCTTTGTTCACGACCTTCTTGAGTCATCTCGATCCGCACGCTGGCTGGATCAATCTCAATATAGCGGGAGATAGTTTCGATCAACTCGTCTTTCAGCTGTTCCATTTTGCCGGGATTAAAATCCGTGCGGTCGTGGATCAGCACCAATTGTAAGCGTTCTTTAGCCTGTTGGGCGCTTTTTCGTTCTCTACCGAAGATGCGGCTCAGGAAATCATTCATTGCCTTAACCTCTCGGTTTTATCAAGCGGCCCAAATACCCAAACAAACCGCCTTTTTCTTCCAGGTCCATAAAGGGAACCTCCTCACCGCGGATCCGGCGGGCAATATTGCGAAAAGCCTGACCGGCGCGGTTGTTGCCGTCCAGGGCGATGGGCATGCCCCGGTTGGTGCTTAGAATCACCGATTCATCCTCGGGAATGATCCCGAGCAACTCAATCGCCAGGAGTTCGATGACGTCATCCGGTGAAAGCATCTCCTCCCGGCGTACCATATCCATTTTGACCCGGTTGATGATCAACCGCCCAGGACCTTTTTCTTCAGCTTCGATCAAACCAATAATGCGGTCTGCATCGCGCACTGCCGAGATTTCGGGGTTGGTGATCACGATAATCGAGTCGGCGGGAGCAGTGGCGTTGCGGAAGCCGCGTTCGATGCCGGCGGGGGAGTCGATAAAGATCCAATCATTATCCGGGCGCAGCTCATCGGCCAGGCGGACCATGTCGCTTGGGGAGATGGCGCTTTTATCCCGCGTTTGCGCTGCAGGGATCAAGAACAGTTCAGGCATGCGTTTATCCCGGATCATCGCCTGCCGCAGCCTGCAACGGCCTTCGATCACATCGACCAGGTCGTAAACGATGCGGTTTTCCAGTCCCATAACGACGTCGAGGTTGCGCAGGCCGATATCCGCGTCGATGCAGACCACCCTGTCTCCGGTCGCGGCAAGGGCCGCGGCCAGGTTGGCAGTAGCGGTCGTTTTGCCAACGCCTCCTTTTCCGGATGTAATTGTGATTACTTTCCCTGGCATCTCGTTCCCTTCAACCTATTGAGTATTGTTTAGAGGAAAATACGTCGTTTTTCTCCCGGATTCCAGGGCTCTGCGATGACCTGTCCGCCCTCGAGCTTGGCCAACTCGGGTTGAGATTTACCGCGCCGTTTCGGTGAGGTAGCGATCTTGCCGGCAATACGCAGCTGGGTAGGAGAAAGATCTAACGCGCAGACCACGGCATCCTCGTTGCCGGCCGCGCCGGCATGGACGACTCCGCGGAGACGCCCCCAGACTACCACGTCCCCGCCCGCGACGATCTCAGCGCCTGGGTTTACGTCGCCAATAACCACGACATGCCCCTTGTTCTGCAAACTGAACCCCGAGCGCAGCGTACGGCGCACAAGGACCGCTTCGTCGCCGGTCAGGGCGGTCTCCGTAGGCTGGGTTGTACGTTCTGGGCTGGGCTTAGTGATGCGTGTAGCCAATCCTAGTGTCTGGGCGGTTTGTTCCGTGACCGGTGAACGGCTCAGGATCGCCCACAGGCTCAACCCTTTCTCCAGCAGTAAATCCCGTAGGCTACCAAGTTCGGCAGCTCTTAAAACATGGTTGCCTACGTCGATAATCAATCGCCCGCCGCTTAAAAACTCAGCTTGCTGCTCGATATGTTCGAGGAAGGCAGCGCGGACCTCCGGCCAGTCTCCTTCCCCGAGGGTGATCAGCAGTCCTTCGCGAATCCCTTTGATCCTGACACTGGGCGGCGCTTCCATCCGGTGATTACCCCGCATTACGCACTCGCCTGCGACCGGTCAACCGGCGCAGGTGAACATATCCTAAGCGGCGATTATAGCACAAACGTACACTGGGGATTGCCATGGCAGGCGCCAGATGTATCCCTATCATGGGGTAATACCTTGAGCTGTATCGGCTGCTTTCAATTCGAAATAAGCTTGCAAGACTTGACGGACGATAGGCCCGGCAACAGTCGCACCCTCACCGCCGTTATAGACGAAGGCGACCACCGCGATTTCTGGATCGTCGAAGGGTGCGTAAGCCACGGTCCAGGCGTGTGTCGGCCACTGCCCAAACTTACATAAGTTCTTCTCGTTGGCGTACTTATCGCAGTACTCAGCCGTTCCGGTTTTTCCCGCCGCGGCAATATTTGCCGTGTCAAACTCATTGGCCAGGGTACCTTCGGTCACCGCCAGTCGCATTCCTTCCTGAACTTTCTCAATCACCCATGGTTCAACGGTCTTTTTCTCACCGGTGATCTTATTTTCACACCCTCCCAGACCGCCCGGATCGTTGATCACGTCGATCATGGGGTCCTGGGTGATGTCCCAAAGCGGATCCGGCATAAAGCCTTTTACCAGATTCCCCTCGCCATCGGTAAGTTGGTGCAGGATCGTCGGTCGGGCCATCACACCGTCGTTGGCGATAATCGAGGCGGAGAGCAGCACTTGGAGCGGTGTGGCGACCACGTAACCCTGCCCGACGCTGGCAATATAAGTATCGCCGGTTGACCAGTTCTCGCCGTGCGTGATCCGCTTCCAGGTTGGGTCTGGGACCAGGCCATCTTCGACCAGTGGCAGCTCGATCCCGGGGTAGGAGCCGTAACCCATTGCGCGCGCGTACGTGCCCAGCCGGCAGATACCCAGGCCCACGGGGATCTCATCTTCGAAACCACCGCCCAATTTGTAGAAGCATACATTGCTCGAGTTTGACAGACAATGGACGAAATCGAGCTGGCCGAATCCTTCCGGCCGCTCGTCGTAGATCCAATCGACGAAATCGCGCGTTCGTCCGATATCGTTTGCGGTGAACGTCTCGTTGACGACCAGTTTGCCCGGGGTTTTGATGATCTGGTCCGGTGTGACCACGCCCTCGTTGAGTGCGCCGATGGCGGTAACCAGCTTGAAGACTGAACCAGCCGGCACCTCATCTGCTACCGCGTGGTTGAGCAGGGGGTTGCGCGGGTCAGCGGCGAGTTGTTCGTAATAATATTGGGGGATTACCCGGGAAAGCCGGTTGTTCTCGTAAGTAGGGTAGGAGACCATGGCCAGGATCTCGCCGGTGCGCGGGTTCATGGCGATAACTACGCCGCTGGTGGAAAGCGTTTGTCCCAGGTACGTATTCCAGAAATTGATCTCGCCGGTCAGGATGGCTTCGGCTACGCTCTGAAGCCGGGTATCGATGGTTAGTTCGAGGTTGAATCCCGGGGTTGGCGCGATCGGCGGAGCGACATCGCGCAAGATCTGGCCGCCTACGTCTACCTCAACTTCCCGCAGCCCATTTTTCCCCGCCAGGAAGCTTTGAAAATAACGTTCGACCCCGGCGTAGCCAACTTTATCCCGATTTGGGACAAACCCTCGGTTGACAAAATAGTCTTCCTCGGCAGCCGAGATTGGACCAAGGAAGCCGATCATCGAGGCGGTCAGCGAGCCCGTGGGGTAATCCCGTACTGACTCGACCTCGATACCAACGCCGGGCCAGTCAATGGCGTGCTCCTTAACGACCATGGCTAATTCCTGGTCTATGTCGCACAATACCTTTACCGGTTCGTAAGGCGCGGTGGTCTCTCCGTAGTTTACGATTTGGGTGATGCCGTGTTCAGACAGGCAGGGTACGTAAGGGTCCTCTGGGGTGACTTCGCCCAGGTTGATGGGCACGTTGAGCATTTCGGAGAGCTGGCGGTAGATCTCCTGGATGGCGCCTTCATCATCCGGAAGTTGAGCCGGCGTAATCACTACGTTGTAGGCGGGGATGTTGCGAGCCAGGACGAACCCGTTGCGGTCGAGGATGACGCCCCGCTGCGCTGGTGTGTTGATCTCGCTGATGCGGTTTTCTTCAGCGATCGCCGCGTACTCAGGGCCTTGCAGGATCTGGTAAGCGAACAGGCGGGTGATATAAATCAGGAATACCCCTGCCACGACGAAGATAAATACCGCGATCCGCCAGGGCTGGATATTGTTATGCAGTCTGGAATTACCGTTCATCTCATTTAATCTTACTTACCAGTACTAAGAGTCAACAAAATCTAGTCTTAAACAAATTTTGTGAAACGCAATTAACCGGGAGTGCAGGATATTTGGACTATTGATGCCAGCCCAAAAATGACAATCCTCGTCCAATGGCAGAAGTCCAAGAAATTAATCATACCGCAACATTGATCGATCGATCAAATCTCGATCTCTTCTGGGTAGATCCAGTTTGCCAGGTCTCCGATCAGGGCGTACATTGGCACAACCAGGATTAGATTCAACAGTGCGCTGGGCAGGGTAATGGTGTTTAAGGCCATGTCCCAGGGGATTGGCGTTCCACTGAGCTGCAGGGCGGCGATGGTCATCGCATGGGTGATCAACGTGCCGACAAAGGTAGCTGTAAACATACCCAGGATACGCACACCCCAGAGGCGTTGCCGTAGGAGAACGGCGATAAGGGTAGTGAGCAGATAGCCTGCCAGGATTGCCAGGAGCGGGACGGCGGAAACCACGCTTACCAAGAGGCTGCCGACTATCGACCACTGCCAGGCTGTGCGAACGCGTTCCTGCACCGCCCAGGCGACTAATGCAAGCAGCACCAGGTCCGCGGTGCCCTGGATCAGCGCTATCCGGCTCACGATGGCGGATTGCAGGATCAGCAGCAGGCCCAAAATGGGTATGGCGATTAAAGTTGCCATGGGAACGAAGGTTCGATCGGCGCTGTGTCAGGGCGCGCTGGGTGTGGGGATAAGGGGGGAGATGTCCACGGGCCGGAAGTTGGTAATCACCAGCACGATATCCAGCTGGGAGAAATCGGCGACCGGTTGGACGGAGGCGCTTTGAAACAAATCGAAGGGCCGGGAGCGCACGCTGGTGATCTGCCCGACGACGATGTTCGCCGGGTAACTGCCTCCCAGCCCGGAAGTCAGCACCAGGTCGCCTGGCTGCACACTGGTATCCAGGGGGATCTCGACCACGTTGATCTCGCCGGTGATCGAACCTTCCAGGCTGGCTTCAGCCTCGGACGGTTGAATGACAACGTTTATGGCGACGGCCGGGTCGGTGATCAGCTGGACGCTGGCTGCGCCCGCCGTGACCGCTGCGATGCGCCCGATCAAGCCTTGTTGGGATACCACCGGCATACCGCGCTGCAAGCCGTCGTCAGAGCCGCGGTTGATGATCACATAATGTAGAAAGGGGCTGGGATCCCGGCCGATGACTGCCGCAGAAAGATACTCATTCTCCGGATGCGCGCGGGCGAAATCCAGCAAGGCCGAGAGTACCTCCAGTTCTGAATTCTGCTGCTGGAGTTCGATAATTTGAGCCTGCAGTTGGGCGATCTCCGCCTCTAATTCGGCGTTTTGCAGCCTGAGCAAGGTAACGTCTCGAGGGGTGTTGATGAAATCCTGGAGTGCCAGGTAGCGGGTCGAGATCCAGGTTTGCACGCCGACGAAGGGTGAAAGCGCCAGGCGCGAGAAAGTGGACAGGTAGCCGCTTAGCGCCAGTGCCAGGATGCCGACGACGATGATCGTCAAGATGACGGTTTGAAAAGTGCGCGGGGAGTTCATGAGTGCCGCGTGCTGCCACGTTCCAGTCCTACCAGCAACATGCGCAAGTTATCGTAGTCTTCCAGGATCATGCCGGCGCCGCGCGCCACGCAGGTCATCGGGTCTTCCGCCACCCAAACTCGCACGTGGATCTCGTCGGTGAGCCGTCGGTCCAGCCCGCGCAGTAGCGAGCCGCCACCGGCAAGGCAAATTCCGGTTTCCATCAAGTCGGCGACGATCTCTGGCGGCGCTTCATCCAGGGCATCTTTAACGGTGTCTACGATGGTTTGAACCGACCCGGAGATGGCTTCTCGGATCTCCACGGAAGAGATTTCGACCGAGTCCGGTAAGCCGGTGACCAGGTTGCGGCCGCGTAGGCTCATCGTCTTCTCTTCCGGCAGGTGATAGGCGGAGCCAATGGCAATTTTTGCCTGTTCCCCCATCCGTTCGCCGATTAACAAATTGTATTTATTCCGCATATACTGAACGATTTCCAGGTCCATCTCATCCCCGGCGACCCGCAGCGAGCGGGACACCACCACGCCGCCCATCGAGAGCATAGCGACTTCTGTGGTACCGCCCCCAATGTCGACGACCATGCTGCCGCGAATTTCGGCGATGGGCAAGCCAGCACCCAGCGCCGCAGCCACTGGTTCTTCGATCAGGCCTACCTCGCGCGCCCCGGCCGACATGGCGGCGTCGTAAACGGCGCGTTTCTCAACTTCCGTAACACCGGAAGGGATGCCAATAACAACACGTGGGCGGGGGACGGGGACGATGCTTTGCTGGTGCGCTTTACCGATAAAGTATTCCAGCATTGCTTCGGTGATTTCAAATTCGGAGATGACGCCGTCTCTTAACGGACGAACCGCAATAATGTTGGCCGGGGTGCGTCCGACCATCTCTTTCGCTTCGACGCCTATCGCTTTAGGCTCCCGGGTACGCTTATCGATCGCCACCCAGGAAGGTTCATTGATGACGATACCCTTCCCGCGTACGTTTACTAAAGTGTTTGCGGTACCCAGGTCGATTCCGATATCAAGTGAGAAAAACCCCAACAACCAATTCAGGGGATTAAAAGCCAATACGGGCTCCTTTGTGTTTGGAATTCAGGCGGCGACGTAACCAGGATGGCTTTTGGTACCCGGATACCATTTGTGATAGACGACACATCCTCAAATTCAGCCGTGATTATACCATTAGGACTTATGCACCTGAGGTAGAGAGGTTGTTTGGGCGGGCTGTGCCCGCCCAAACAACCCTAGCTGCTCGAGGAACTGCATAACTCCTTATCAATTTAACCCAGTTTTCCTTTTAATTTCGCAAGGATTGAGGTATTTTATCCCCCAAACCATCACCCCTCCACATTTCCACGGAGATTCTAAAAAACCGCGTTACTTCTCAGATTGTCCGGGAGTATTTACGGTATAATTTCAATCCTTTAGTATCCCATACTCTGAGGAGGTAGACGAGGAGACAAATTTCAACGAATGGTTAGGAAAGGACAGCGCATGGGCCGGAAGATTCGATTTAGACTCTTCCGGTTGACGAGGATGAGGGTTCCCTGCCGCCAGGCGGGGTTAACCGGCGCAGTGGTCAGATCGAATTGGAGCGCTGGGAAAATCGAAAGATCAGCGGAAGCCCTCTGGGTGCACCACAGCCCAACGTCTTTTCCCTCCTGAACAGAACTTTGCGTGAAAAACCTCGGGTAACCGGGGAACAGAGGCGCAAAGGGTGGTGAACGAAAAGTGGATACGAAGATCAATGAGCGCGCCTGCTTCAGGCCGCCTCGTGACCTGATCGAATAGGAGGGACTCCTGTGTGTGGCATTGTTGGTTATATAGGTCTCCGCGACGCGACGCCGGTTATCCTGGGTGGGCTTAAACGTCTGGAATACCGCGGCTATGATTCAGCCGGTTTGGCAGTGATGCAAGACGGCGCTATTGTCGTGCGCCGGGACGCCGGCAAGCTGACCAACCTGGAGCACTTGGTCGCCAACCAGCCTGTTTCTGGAAATCTAGGTATCGGGCATACTCGTTGGGCTACCCACGGTGAGCCTAGCGCTCGTAACGCCCACCCTCATTTGGGCATGAACGGTTCCGTGGTGCTGGTGCACAATGGCATCGTCGAGAATTTTCTCGAACTGCGCGATGAATTAAATGCGGAAGGGGTAGTTTTCAGGTCGGAAACCGACACGGAAGTTATCGTTCAGCTGGTGGAGCGGTTTCTTTCGGCTGAAGTTGGTCTGGTAGAAGCGGCACGCCAGGCGCTGGCTTACTTGAAAGGCGCCCACGGTATCGTCTTGATGTCGACTCTCGAACCGGATAAGATTGTTGCCGCTCGCATTGGCAATGCTGGCGGTGTGGTCATCGGTCTGGGAGAGGGTGAGAATTATATTGCCTCAGATATGCCCGCCATTCTGGAGCACACCCGACAGATGGTATTCCTAGAATCGGGTCAGATGGCAGTTGTGCGACGTGACTCCGTCAGCGTCGAAACTTTGGCGGGCGATCCGGTTGCCCATGAGGTTCACAATGTAGCCTGGGACCCGGTTTCCGCGGAGAAGGGGGAATACCGTCATTTTATGCACAAAGAGATCCACGAACAGGTCCGATCGTTGACCGATACGATTGCCGGAAGGGTAGACGTGGATAACGGGCGCAAGGTTCGTCTCCCCCAGCTCAACTTGACCTCGGAGTTAGCCCGCAGCATTCGCAGAATTTATATCACAGCTTGCGGGACAGCGGCTCACGCCGGCATGGTCGGTAAGGTGCTCATTGAGAAGCTCGCCCGCCTTCCGGTAGAGCTGGACATCGCCTCGGAGTTCCGTTACCGCGATCCGATCATCGATGGCGATACGCTCGTGCTGGCTATCAGCCAGTCTGGAGAGACCGCCGATACGCTGGCAGCCATGGAGGAGGCCCGAGGTAAAGGGGCTACATTGTGGTCGATCGTCAATGTGATCGGTTCGCAAGCAATGCGCCTGGCCGACGGCTACATCTCGATGCAGACAGGTCCGGAAATCGGTGTAGCCTCGACTAAGGCCTATACTGCGCCGCTGGTGGATCTATACATGCTGGCGATCCTGTTGGCCGATATGCGGGGTAGCCTCACCGTAACCGAGCGCCGCCGTCTGGTAGGAGATCTGCTGTTAATTCCGGATCTCGCCGGACGCTGTCTGGACCGGGAAAACGAGGTCGAGCAGGTCGCCCAGGCCTTGAAAGATGTATCCCACTGCCTGTACCTCGGCCGCGGCATTAACATGCCTACTGCCTATGAAGGCGCCTTAAAGCTCAAGGAGATCTCGTATGTGCACGCCGAAGGCTACCCGGCCGGGGAGATGAAGCATGGCCCGATCGCCCTGATTGATAAAAATATGCCCGTGGTGGTGATCGCCCCGCGTGACCCCTGGTACGACAAGATGTTCAGCCAGATCGAACAGGCCAAAGCACGCGGCGGTACGGTGGTGGCGGTTGCGACAGAAGGCGATGAGACCATCGCCGGCGTCGCCGACCACGTCTTGTGGGTACCGGAGACTCCCTGGATGCTTAGCCCGGTGACGACTGTCATTCCGCTGCAGCTGCTGGCCTACCACATCGCCGCGCTGCGCGGACTGGACGTCGATCAACCCCGGAACCTGGCCAAGAGCGTGACGGTGGAGTAGTCTACTGTTGATCCTGCTTAGTTGATCAAATCCAACGGATTTGCGTTTTCCCCCGTCTTTTTGTCGAAAACGTTCAGATGCGTGTGGTACCCGCAGTCTCGGTTCCAGCACGGGTTCCCTTGCATGTCGGTCGTGTAGCCGTGGTTGCTCTCGTTGCCCACTTTCTGACCGATCTCCACCGTATCACCGATTTCAACGCTGTAATCGCCGTGCAGCATGGTGACGCGCCAGCGGTCGTTCTCCAGGATCAGGGTTGTATTCCCGTATTGATCGACGAATAAGTCTACGACCTCGCCGTTAATAGGAGACTTGATTTTGGCGCCTTTGCCAGCCGCGATGTCGATGGCGTTATGTCCGTACGATTGGCCGTGCAGCCCTTGGGTCAGGGTGTAGTGATCGTAAGGGGAGCGGAATGCTTTCTGGTTGGGCTTCTTTGGCTGGGGCTGTGCATCTTCTTCCGCAACAATCGGATTCTCAACATTGCCATCTTCGACCCCGCCTTGGGCAGGGGATTGCAAATCTATCTGCACGGTTATCTCGCCCGGCACCAAAGTTTTTGCGGAACTGCCCTCATAATCGAGAATTAAGTTGAGTCCCATGAAGGCGATCAGAGCCAATCCTACTAAAGTCAGGCCATCTACACGTCCGCCGGTCATTTCCATCTCCGCTGAACTTAAGAGTTCGATTGCTTTGTGCTAATACATAGTAGTTACGCAGTTGGCCGGTGCAGTACGGGAGTTTGGGTGGGCTTCGCTTGCCCAAACTCCCCCCTTTTTCTCACCAAGAGTGTAAGTCCTAATAATATAGAACTAATGTTCTAAGTATACCGCGATTCTCTTTCTTAAAGATTAAAATATCAATGGTTTCCTGGTCGTTGACTGCTTTGAACCACTACTGCTCCCCCAGGCTCAAAGTTGACGGCGCGAGGTTCTTCTCGCGCCGTTAACTGTATTTTTAACTGCCTGAGAGACCGGGTAATCCTTATCGGTCTCTCATCGAACGAGCTCTGAGAAACTCACAGTACGTCGCGCCGCGTGGGTCGCGTGCCAGTTTCTCCGTTTGTTGGATTGGGGTTTGCAGAAAATGCTCGAGCAGGAGGGCATCCATCTGGCACAATTCGGGGTGTTCGGAGATGATTTTAGCGTAAGGACAGTGCTCGAAGATCACTTTTGGGGACTCGGCATGCGCTTCCCATCGAGCTTGATAATTTAGCCGGTTGAGCTGTTGGATGGCCGCTACTAGCCTGCGCGCCAGGTGGGGCTGGTCTGCGCTTTTAGACAGCTCGGTACTATCTTCACTTGTGCCGGTCAGTGCTTCGGCTAGGCGTCGTAGCAGCGCTTGCTGCTTGGCTTCGGGTTGACCCTCGAATAATTCTCTCAGCAGGGCGCTGGACAGGCGATCGAGGTTATCTCCCAGTGTGCGGTCGGCAAGGCTTAACAAACGGGAAGGACGGCCGCGCCCTGCTTGGGCGCGTTCGCCGGAGATTTCTATCAGTCCTTGCTCCAACAAATTGGCAACGTGATGGCGCACGTTTGCCTTGGTGACGTGCAAAGCCCTGCTTAGGTCCGCGGTCGTCGCCACGCGCCGGTTTTCAATATAATCCAGGATGCGTTGACGGGTGCTTTTCATGAATTTAGAACTTACGTACTTGAAGATGGGTGGGTGTTTTTGGTGGGTTTAGCCTGCCCAAAACACCCAGTACCCTCGTGAATTGCGGAATTTCTAGATTATAAGAGCATTCCTCTATTTACGCAAATAATATTATGCGTATTAAATCGTTGAAATTTGTTCACACGGGGTTTATAATAAGCGCATGATGCCCGAAACACTCACCTGGGAACACACCTTCGCCATCGCGCGCCGTTTGTTAAAAAACCATCCCCGGGTGGATTTAGAACAGGTCTCATTAAAAATGGTCTATGAATGGACGATCGCGCTGCCAGAATTCGACGATGACCGCGAGCTGGCCAATGACGGAATCCTGGCGGCAATCTATCAAGAATGGTTCGAGGAGGTAAATCCGGTATGACGGAAGATATTAATTCTCCCGGCTACGACATCCCCCCAGAGCTGCAAAGCCAAGTCTCCATAACTACTATCGATAAGATCTATAACTGGGGCCGGCGCTCTTCCCTGTGGCCGATGATGTTCGGTTTGGCTTGTTGTGCGATCGAGATGATCTGCACGGCTGCCAGCCGCTACGATTTCGCCCGCTTCGGTATGGAAGTCATGCGCCCCAGCCCCCGCCAGGCGGACGTGATGATTGTATCTGGCACAGTAACCAAGAAGATGATCCCCCAGATCGTGCGCCTCTACAACCAAATGCCGGAACCCAAATACGTGGTTTCCATGGGCGCTTGTTCTTCCGGCGGCGGCCCCTTCAAAGAAGGATACAATGTTGTTTCCGGCGTGGACAAATTTGTCCCCGTTGATGTTTACGTGACCGGATGCCCGCCAACCCCTCAGGCCCTTCTGCACGGGTTGATCAGCTTGCAGAAGAAAATTGACAAGCAATCGATCAAGACGGTACGTTGGTATAGCAAAGAACCGCTGGAGCCGATCCCTGTCCCTGTGCTTGGTCCGGATATCATGGACCCACGCGAGTACGCTGCCATAAAAGAATACACTCAGAAGAAACTGGCCGATCAGCAGGCTGCCGAGAAAGAAAAACAACTCGAAGCTGCTGGTGCAGCCCCGGCGACGAAAGAAGCTTGAGAGGGAGCCCTCGAATGAGTGAAGAAACACTTGTCCAAGAAGTATCTCCAATAGAAGCGCGTTTCCCGGGCATCGTCGCACCGGAAGAGCGTAAAAGCTATGAAGGTTATATCGTCGAAGCCCAGAATCTGATCGAATTCGCCCGTACCATCCGGGATGAGCTCGGATACGACTACCTCTCTTCGGTCACCGCCGTGGACTATCTTCCAGACGATCGGTTTGAGGTTGTCTACCACGCTTATCAGAGCACCGGCGGGCCGGGGCTGAACTTTAAAGTTCAGGTGCCTCGCGATAATCCGGTCGTACCGTCCCTGGTATCCGTTTATCCGGGAGCTGATTTTCAGGAGCGGGAAGCTTGGGATTTGATGGGCATTCGCTTTGAAGGTCACCCTAACCTTAAGCGGATTCTGATGTGGGAGGGTTTCGAAGGGCATCCGCTGCGAAAGGACTGGCGCGAATCTTACTTCGAAGAGGACGGCAAACCCTACAAAAGCCGCTGGCCCGAGGGTGAAGTGTTCCGCGCCGAGGACCGCAATCCCTTTTATAAAAACGTAGATTATCCCGCTGGTTTCGATCCAGAGACCTGGACGCCGATTGGTGACGCAGCAATTTACGCTGGAGCAGGTAAGGTGGAGCAGCCTGTCAGTGAAACAGCCATCTCTACCGACCAGATCGTGGTTAATCTTGGCCCACAGCACCCATCTACTCACGGCGTCTTCCGCATGGTGGTCAAACTGGAAGGAGAGACCATCCGCTTCCTGGAGCCGGTGATGGGTTACCTCCACCGCAACCACGAGAAGATTGGTGAGCGCAACACCTATATCATGAATATGCCGTTCACCGACCGGCTGGATTATCTCTCCTCGATGAGCAATAACTTTGGCTATGCTCTCGCGGTCGAGAAGCTCATGGACGTCAAGCCTCCTGAGCGCGCCGAGTATATTCGCGTGATGATGGCCGAGCTGACCCGGATCAGCAACCACCTTTGGGCGATAGGATTTTTGCTCAACGACTTGGGTGCCTTCTTTACCCCGGCGCTGTACGCGATTGAGGAACGCGAATTGATCCTTGATATCTTCGAAGCCGTCGCTGGGTCACGCATGATGTGCAATTATTTCCGCTTTGGCGGCGTCGCCCGCGACCTGCCGGAAGGCGTGTTCAAGAAAATCAAAAACCTGGTCCTGGAGCGTTTGCCTCGCAAGATCGACGAACTGGATGCTTATCTGACTAACAACGAGATCATCCGTTCGCGTTGTGAAGGTGTTGGGGTATTGACGCCGGAGCAGGCTATTGCTTACTCGGCGGCAGGCCCCGTATTGCGCGCTTCAGGGGTTCCTTACGATATTCGCCGGGCCGATCCTTATGGCATCTACGACCGCTTCGATTTCGATGTCGCCGTCCGCTACCACGGTGATGTATACGACCGCTATCTGATCCGCATAGATGAGATTCGCGAGAGCATTCGCATTCTCCAGCAAGTGGTCAGGGATATTCCCGAAGGGTCCATCCAGGAAGGCAAACCGCAGTACCAGGTGCGAGTGCCTGCTGGAGAGGCCTATGGCCGCGTCGAAGGCCCCAAAGGGGAGCTTGGATTCTACATAGTTTCCAACGGCAAGCCCAACCCCTGGCGGTATCACGTCCGGGCGCCATCTTTCATCAACCTGACTGCTATGGGAGAGATGTGCAAGGGCAATAAAATCGCTGATGCCGTCGCCATTCTGGGATCGATCGACATCGTCCTGGGCGAAACCGACCGCTAGCAGAATAGGGAGATCAACCGATGTATGGTAAAGGAATTATTCAGGGTCTGGGCGTTACCCTGAGACACTTTGTCGACACCTATCTTGAGGATATTAAGTGGTTGGGTAAGAAGCGCTACTATTCCGAAGAAGGTATCGCCAACCGCATGAGCAGCGAGACGCGCGGCATTTTCACCGTACAGTATCCGGAAGAAAAGCTGCCTGTGCCGGAGGAATTTCGCTTCATCCCCTTCTTGCTCTACGAAATTGACGAGGACGGTAAACAGCAGGACCGCTGCACGTCTTGTGGGATCTGCGCCAAAGTCTGCCCCCCGCAATGCATCTGGATCGTGCGCACCAATGACCCGGAGACCGGCCGTCCGGTGCCGGAGCCAGAAGAATTTTACATTGACGTGGATATTTGCATGAACTGCGGGTTCTGCTCCGAGTACTGCCCCTTTGACGCTATTAAGATGGATCACGATTACGAATTGGCCGTTTATGACCGCCACGCCCGCAACATCTATAATAAAGCGAAATTGTCTAAGCCGGTCTCTTATTACGCTTCCATCCGTCCGTCTAATTATTCGCGGGAGGAAGCCGCCCGCGCCGAGGCGGAGGCTGCTAAAGCAGCCCGCAAGGCCGGAAGACGATAACCCTGTGGGAAAACGGGGTGTTTACCAGACACCATCCCGCCAAACACCCTCGCTGCGCAAGTCCCATAGTTTGATAATTTTAGGGAGTCTGTTTTATGGTAAATAACGGAGAAATCACAGAGAAAGGTGTGCTGGAAGCCCTCAGCCACGTGCAGGAACCCGAACTGCATAAAGATCTGGTCACCCTGAACATGGTTCAGGACATCGAGATCAAGGGCGGCAAAGTGAGCTTCACCATCATGTTGACCACACCGGCCTGCCCGTTGAAAACGCAGATCGAGCGCGAGTCGCGCGAGGCAGTGATGTCCATTCCGGGAGTTTCGTCCGTGGAAATAGCCATGGATTCGAATGTTCCCAGCGACGGCCGTCAGCGCGGCTTGCTCGAATTACCCATCCGCAATGCCGTAGCGATCGCTTCTGGTAAGGGGGGCGTCGGAAAGAGCACCGTTGCAGTGAATGTAGCTGTGGTCCTGGCGCAATCGGGAGCGCGGGTCGGGCTGCTCGACGCGGACATCTACGGTCCGAACGTTCCGACGATGATGGGTGTTGACCGGTTGCCGCCCCCACAGGATAACAAGCTCGTCCCGGCGGAAGCCCATGGGGTCAAAATGATGTCTATCGGCTTTCTGGTCAAACCGGAACAACCCCTGATCTGGCGCGGGCCGATGCTGCACTCTGCGATCCGGCAGTTTCTTACCGATGTGATCTGGGGAGAGCTGGACTATCTGATCGTCGATCTCCCTCCGGGAACTGGCGACGCCGGCTTGAGCCTGGCGCAGTCGATGCCGCTCAGCGGAGGCGTGATTGTGACCTTGCCGCAGCAGGTGTCTCTAGATGATGCCCGTCGCGGTTTGGAAATGTTCCGCGAATTGAACGTGCCGGTATTCGGGGTTGTCGAAAATATGAGCTATCTTGAGCTTCCTGATGGCTCGCACATGGATATCTTCGGAGCTGGAGGCGGCGAGAAGCTGGCCAAAGCCAGCGGTGTTCCTTATATTGGTTCAATCCCCATGGACCCGGCGGTCCGCGAAGGCGGCGACCTGGGAGTTCCCGTCGTGGTCAGCAAGCCCGATTCACCGGTTGCGCGAGCCTTGCGAAAGGTGGCTGAAGACCTGGCTGCCAAAGTCAGCGTTGCCGCGGTGCAGGGAAGCCAGGACTTTATTCCGATCAATATGATCGGTTGATCGATCATGAATCCTTTCGTTGTCGGTATCCGTTTTCAAAAAGTCGGTAAGATTTACCATTTTGATGCCAGCCGGTTTCAAGACCTGAAACCCGGTGATTTTGCTATTGTCGAAACCAGCCGGGGACAACAGCTGGGAGAGATCATCCAGGTATTGGACGATCCAGCCTCCCCGCCAGAAGGCAATTGGAAACCGATCCAGCGCATGGCCACGCCTCGGGATCTCCTGCTGCGGCAGCTCTGGCAGAAAAAAGAAGTTGAAGCGATGATCAACTGCCGGGCGAAGGCGGCGGAGTTGAAATTGGACGAAGTCAAGATCGTCGCTGCTGAATTCAGTTTCGATGGTAAGCGTTTGGCATTCTTATACAACACGGAATCGGGTGATAAGGCCGATTTGCGGGCGTTGCGCAGGGCTATGCGCCAGACCTACCCGCGCTGTCGCATTGAGTTGCGCCAGATCGGCCCGCGCGATGTTGCCAAGATCATCGGTGGGCTGGGCGCATGCGGTTTGGAAACCCGTTGTTGTTCGATGTTCTTGACCGAATTCAGCCCTATATCGATCAAGATGGCCAAAGAACAAGGCATCTCCTTGACGCCCTCTGAGATCACCGGGATGTGCGGGCGCTTGCGTTGTTGCCTGATCTACGAATATGAGCAGTACGTCAAAGCTCGAAAGCAGCTGCCCAAGCGGGGGAAGAAGGTCGGCACGCCGATGGGTGAGGGTAAGGTTGTGGATGTGTACTTATTAAAAGACTCCGTGATGGTGGAGTTGAACGATTCGACCGAGGTGGAGGTTCCCCGGGAGGATATTCAACCCTGGGAAGAGCTGGAAGCGTTGCGTAAGAAATCTCAAGAGCCCTGCGATAAACATGAAAACGGCGGCTGTGATTGTGGGAAAGAAAAATGACCAATCCAGACGACCAGCCTGATAGTTGGGAAGAGCCGCAGCGGATCATGGTCGTGCTGGCCCATCCAGACGACCCCGAATTCTTTTGTGGAGGTAGCATCGCCCGGTGGACGAACACCGGGCATTCTGTTTCTTATTGCCTGCTCACCTGCGGCGATAAAGGCACTAAAGACCGCGACCTCAGCAGTGAAGAATTATGCCGCATGCGCCGTGAAGAACAAAAGGCAGCTGCCGGAGTGCTGGGGGTGCGCCACGTCCGCTTTCTGGACCATCCTGATGGCTATCTGGTCTCCGATTTGGCGTTACGCCGGGATATTACCCGCGTGATCCGCCAAGAAACCCCGGATATCTTGGTGACCTGCGATCCAACCAATCTATATGTACGCGATGCTTATATCAACCATCCGGATCACCGGGCAGCGGGTCAGGCCACCCTGGACGCCGTCTTTCCGGCTGCCCGCGACCATTTACATTTCATCGAATTATGGCGCGATGAAAAACTGGAACCGCATATCGTCAAGGAGCTGTGGGTCTCTTTACCCTTGCAGGCGAACGTCAGCCTCGACGTGACCGATTTTTGGGATACGAAAATAAACGCTTTGCTAGAACACAAAAGCCAGATTGGCGACCCGGAGGATCTGATCGAGCGCATGCGCGCCAGGCATACGCAAGACAGCACGCTCGAGGACCCGGTTTACTGTGAGCACTTTCGCCGCATCGTCTTCCCGTGAATACATTGATTCTGTCAGGAGTTACGCAATTCTCCTAGAAAGTAGAGGTGTTTGGGCGGAGCCCGCCCAAACACCTCTTTCTACCCTCAAGTGCATAAGTCCTAACTATAATATCTATAAGTGGAGGGAACATGGTTGATTTCGTCCAAGAAGCGGAGCAGTTGTTTGAATATACTCGGTCGTTGCGGCGTGATTTTCACCGCCATCCTGAATTGGGATTCCAGGAAGTTCGCACTGCCGGGATCGTCGCCCGTGAATTAAACGGGTTAGGCCTGGAGGTCAGCACCGGGATAGCCGAGACCGGCGTGGTAGCTGTTCTTGATGGCGCGCGGCCGGGCCCGGTCGTTTTGGCCCGCTTCGACATGGACGCCTTGCCGATCGTGGAGGAAACCGGCGCGCCGTACGCGTCGGAGAATCCTGGGGTGATGCACGCCTGCGGGCATGACGGGCATACCGCCATTGGGTTGACTGTCGCCCGCCTCTTGAAGGAACACCAGGACGAGATGTTCGGTGCAGTAAAGTTCGTTTTCCAGCCTGCCGAGGAAGGTCAGGGCGGCGCCGAACGCATGGTCGCCGAGGGTGTCCTGGAGAGCCCCAAACCCGATTTGACCCTGTCCTTGCATCTGTGGAATAATGAGCCGCTCGGTTGGTTGGGCGTCGTACCGGGTCCCATGATGGCTGCAGCGGACGAATTTACCGTGCGGATCACTGGTAAAGGAGGGCATGCCGCTCTCCCTAATCTGACGGTCGATCCGGTCGTCGCAGCCGTGCAGATGATCACAGCCTTGCAAACCATCACTGCTCGCAACGTCTCTCCGCTCGAATCCGCCGTCGTCTCGGTCACCAGCTTGCACGCCGGGGAGGCTTTCAACGTGATCCCCTCACAGGCAGAGTTGAAAGGCACCGTCCGAACCTTCGAGCCGGAGGTTCGAGATACAGTGTTGGCGCGCTTCGACGAGATCGTCCAAGGGATCGCCGCTGCATTTGGTTGTCAGGTCTCCATAGACATGGTCAGAGTCACGCCTCCGCTGATTAATGACGCTGAGATCAGTAGCCGCGTGCAGCAGGTCGCCAGGCAGCTCTTACCGCAAAACCCACTCGTGACCGATTACCGCACCATGGGCTCGGAAGACATGGCTTTCATGATGGAGCAGGTCCCCGGCACATATTTCTTTGTGGGCTCAGCCAACCCGAACAGAGGCTTGGATGCCACCCATCACCATCCTCGTTTCGATTTCGATGAAGCCGCCTTGCCAAAAGCAGTCGCCTTGATGTCGGCTTCGATATATGATTTTCTTACTCCAAAAGGGTAGAACTCCGTTCGCGCTTGGAACTCACCCGACCATCCCCTACCAAATTGGCCGGCTTGACTGTATAGCCAGGAGGTGATAGAATCCAATTATCCGAATAATAGGAATGATCGGATTAATTGACCTGTATGAACAGCGTAATAAGATGTCTCGAGATCAACACACTTCCGAATTCTTGGATTACCTGGCCAGCTGTGGCGACGGAGAGCACCAAGTCGCCCGCATGCCTTCCTTGAATACTTTAAGCGACCAGCTGGAGATCAGCGTTTCTCGCCTGCGGGAGCAGCTGGAGGTCGCCCGGGCCCTGGGATTGGTCGAGGTGAAGCCTCGCACCGGAATTAAACGCCGAGTTTATACGTTTGCGCCTGCTGTGAAGCAGTCTCTCTTCTATGCCATCCAGCTGGACCGCTCCTATTTCGAGATGTTTTCAGAATTGCGCGTGCACATCGAGGCTTCGTACTGGTATGAAGCCGTTCGCTTATTGACGCAGGAAGACCTTGTTGCGCTGGGCGAGCTGCTGGCCTGCGCCTGGAAGAAGCTCAACGGCGCGCCGGTTGTCATCCCCCAGGCAGAGCATCGCGAATTCCATTTGTTGATTTATCGACGGCTGAACAACCCCTTCGTTCAGGGTATCCTGGAAGCCTACTGGGATGCTTACGAGGCCGTGGGCCTAAATGTCTACGCCGATATCCAATACTTACGACAGGTGTGGAAATATCATGAGAGTATGGTCCAGGCTATTCGCAACGCCGATTACGAAACCGGTTACCAGGCCTTGATCGAACACGCGGATTTGATTTTCCATCGTCCTGAATCTCGGCTTGTCGAAACAGAACTAACCACTAAATAATTATCTCCGGTGTATCCGGAAACGAAGGAGAGAATTTCTCAATGTCCGCAGTACAAACCTTAGAAAAGGAACAAACCAGCCAGATTTCGGAACGGGTGGTGAATGACTTTTCGATCACGGTGGGGACGGAGAATGGATCCGGTAGTCAGACTTCCAACCTGACCATCCTGCGCGCTTTGTTCAAGATGGGTATCCCGGTCTCTGGAAAGAACCTGTTCCCTTCCAATATTCAAGGATTGCCAACCTGGTACACCATCCGGGTCAACAAGGATGGTTTCCTGGCCCGGCGGGAAGAGCATGAGCTCGTGGTTGCCATGAATCCGGCGACTTTCGCCGAGGATCTCGAAAAAGTCAAACCCGGTGGGGCGTTCTTTTATCCTGATGATATCAATTTAGCCATCAAACGGGAGGATGTGGTTGTTTACCCGATGCCGGTAAAGCAACTGGTCAGGGACGCCAGTCCACCCTCCAACCTGCGCACCTACGTCGCCAATATGGTTTACGTTGGCGTCCTGGCGCAGATGATCGGAATCGACCTGGAAAAGATTTACCAGGCGTTGGATTTTCATTTTAAAAGCAGGCAAAAACCGATCGACCTGAACTATGGTCTGATCGAGAGCGCTGCGGCCTGGGCTTCCGAAAATCTGGAGAAAAGCGATCCATACTATTTGGAACCCATGGACTCCACGAATGACTATATTATGTCAGATGGCAACACGGCAGCTGCGCTGGGTTCTGTGTATGGTGGGGTTCAATTTGCTTCGTGGTACCCGATCACACCGGCTTCCAGCCTGGCCGAGTCGTTGGATCATTATCTCCCTATGCTCAGGAAAGATCCGGAGACAGGCAAGAACACCTTCGCCGTGGTTCAAGCCGAGGATGAGTTAGCCGCCATCGGCATGGCGATCGGCGCAGGTTGGGCTGGCCTGCGGTCGATGACCTCCACATCCGGTCCCGGCATCAGCTTGATGTCTGAATTTGCCGGGCTGGCTTATTATGCTGAGATCCCAGTAGTCATCTGGGACGTGCAGCGGGTTGGGCCGAGCACCGGGCTGCCCACGCGAACTTCTCAGGGCGATTTGACCATGGTCCATTTCTTAGGTCACGGCGACACCGAACAGATCATATTGCTGCCGGGTCCGATTGAAGAATGCTTTGAGTTTGGTTGGCGGTCCTTTGACCTGGCGGAGCGTTTGCAAGCCCCAGTTTTTGTGCTTAGCGACCTCGACATTGGTATGAACCAATGGATGGCTAGGCCGTTCAAGTATCCGGATCAGCCCATGGATCGAGGGAAAGTTTATTGGGAAGAGGATCTGGAAGAATTAACCGAACGGTGGGGTCGTTACTTGGACGTCGATGACGATGGCATTCCCTATCGGACCATACCCGGGAACCGCAAGACTGGCAGCGCTTATTTCACACGAGGCACCGGACACGACGAGTATGCGACCTATACCGAAGATAGCGAGGTTTATGTTCGCCTTGCGGAACGTTTGAAGAAGAAATATGAGACTGCTCGCACGATGATGCCTAAACCGCTGATCGATACCATGGATGGCGCCGAGATCGGCATCATCGCATATGGCTCTACCGAGCCGGCCGTCAAAGAAGCCCGTCACCAGCTCGCCGAAGCGGGCATCCGCTCAGATTTTCTGCGTTTGCGGGCGATTCCATTTGCGCATGAGGTGAAGGAGTTTATCCAGAACCATAAGATGATTTACGTCGTTGAAATGAATCGCGATGGACAGCTGCACCAGCTGTTCTCCATCCGCTATCCTGAATTAACCGAGAAATTAACCTCACTCGCTCACCTCGATGGGTTGCCGCTAACCGCCCGCAGGGTAAGAGAGGAGATCAAAGCCAAGGAGGCTTAACCAACCATGGCTAATCAAACCACCAGCAGGTTACAAGTTAACGTAGTTGGTCTGGAGCGAACGGATTATCGCGGCCAGCCGACCACGCTTTGCCAGGGATGTGGGCATAATTCCATCTCCAACCAGATCATCGCTGCCTGCTACGAACTGGGAATTATTCCTGAAGACGTCGTTAAGTTCAGCGGCATTGGCTGTTCCAGCAAGAGTCCCACTTACTTCCTAGGCCGATCTTTCGGCTTCAACGCCTTGCACGGGCGTATGCCTTCCATTGCCACCGGCGCTATGTTCGGTGACCGGAGTCTTTTGGGGGTTGGCGTCAGCGGCGACGGCGATACAGCCAGCATCGGTATGGGACAGTTCAAACACATCATGCGTCGCAATTTGCCGATGGTGTACATCATAGAGAACAACGGGGTATACGGTCTCACCAAGGGACAGTTTTCCGCAACGGCTGAAACTGGCTTGGAACTGAAAGGCTATGGCACAAATCCGTACATGCCCATTGACATCGCTTGGGAAGCAGTTGTTGGCAACGCCACGTTTGTGGCCCGCTCTTTTGCCGGAGATCCCAAGCAGGTCAAGGAACTGCTGAAGATCGCTTTCAGCCATGACGGTACGGCAGTGCTCGATATCATCAGCCCATGTGTGACCTTCAACAACAGGGATGATTCGAATCATTCGTATGCCTGGGGGAAGGAACACGAGGTCGCGCTGCATGAGCTCTCCTACGTGCCTCCCGCGGAAGACATCATCGTGGATTACGAAGAAGGCGAGATAAAAGAAGTCACCATGCATGATGGCTCGACGGTGATTCTAAAGAAGCTTGAAAAGGATTATGATCCCACCGACCGGGTAGGGGCAATCCAGGTATTGGAAGAAGCAAATGCCAAGCAATGGTTGTTGACCGGACTGATTTATATCAATACCGACAAACCTTCGCTGTTCGACGTGTATAACCTGACGGACACAGCCCTTAACCGTTTACCTGCTCAAGGACTCCGTCCTGCAAAGGAATCGATTCACGAAGTCAACGAGATGATGTTCTGATCTGCGAGGAGACGACAGTTTATCACCGATCGTCGCCAAACTAGGCAATCACCTCCCCAACGCTATTTAGGGGAGGTGATTTAATCAATCGGGCTGGAAGCTGGATTAAATAGGTTTCAAGTGTCGGTGGGGCTTATAAGGAAATACGTCGAACACCTTCCCGTCTCTTAGCCCTTCTTGCATCGTTGACCAATAATCAACCTCGAATAATTCAGAGTGCGCGTCAATAAAAGTTGCTCTTAAATGGTTCCGCAGTCCTAGAAAGGTCCGGAATTCTTCGGGGAAAACGTCGTGCTTATCAACGAAGAACCAGGGTTCGGCGGCGTATTCATCCGCATGAGAGCGAGCCCGAGGAATGCGCCGGAACCGGCAGTCGGTGAGCAAGCATAATTCGTCGTAGTCATAGAAAACCACACGCCCGTGGCGGGTAACTCCAAAATTCTTCAACAGAATATCACCTGGAAAGATGTTCGCCGAGGCCAGGTCTTTGATGGCTTCACCGTAATCAAGGGTGGCTTCCTCGGCCTGGGAAGTATCTGCAGCGGACAGGTAGAGGTTAAGCGGAGTCACCCGGCGTTCGATGTACAGGTGCTGTATGTCAACGTATTCTCCATCAAGCTTGACCGTTGCTGAAGCAGCCTTTAGAAGATCGTTCAACAGATCCTTCGAAAACCTGGCGCGCTCGAACTGGAGGTGTTCGAATTCCTGGGCGTCGATCAGGCGGCCCACCCGGTCGTGCTTGAACACCAGCTGGTAGCGCTCCATAACCTCCCTGCGAGTGGTCGTTTTCGGATCGCCGAATTTATCCTTGATGATTTTAAAAACCACATCGTAAGATGGCATGGTGAATACAGCCATCACCATTCCTTTATCCCCACGCGCGGTGAGGAATTGATCCTCGGAATTGGCCAAGTGATTGCGCAGGTCACGATAGAATTCGGTTTTACCGTGTTTGTTGAAACCGATGGAGATATACAGCTCGGCGACTCGTTTTAAAGGCAGAACGGATTTCAAGAAACGGATCAATTCATGAGGGCGTTCGGCCTGGACGTGGAAGTAAGAATGGGCGAAGCTGAAGGCGATGCTGACCTCATCTTCAGTGAGCAGAACGGCGTCAACCTCGATCCCCTCCACAGAGTTCATTAGGGAGAGGAAGAACGGGGTGAATTCCTGCCTATGGCGAATTCGACCCACCAGATAAGCGCCGGTGTTGCGATAAAAAACCGAGGAAACGATTTCAAATGCGTCGATGGCTTGCTTGGTGATTAAATGGCGCTGGATTTCCCCAGCAACCAATCCGGCGTCCCGGCTGAGATTTCGATAAGGGGTTTGAAAAGAAAATGAGCGTAGAATTTTTTCGACTGTACTTGAGAGCTTATCTTTGGAAGGGAAGGTCGAGTAGATTGGTTGGGCCGTCTCGTTTGGGGGAAATTCGAAATCCGAATCGACGAACTCGATCTGATCGTTCACCCCAACTGTAGCGAAGATTCGGCGGGTGACGGAGTTGAAGAAAGTTTCGATCAGCTCGAAATCTTTCGATTCCGTGATCATGGCTGAGTAATACGTCTTCATCTCCCGCCATAAGGTTTTATCTTTCACCGCTTCTCCCAGCTCAGACCGTACAGCTTGCACCAGGGGATCGACCACGCACTTGTAGAGCTCCAGGCGCTTGACGGCGTCTGCTTGCATGCTGCTCCAGTCCCGCTGTTCGAAGTTCGTCTTCGCGCGGAATGTGATCGCATCGAATTCGTTTCGATAGCTGTTATAGGCCTCCCGTATCGTTTGGGCGCACTGTTGAGCTAGAACTGGGGTTGCAGGCGGCATGGTGCTAGGTGGTTAACCGTTTAGCTCGATTCCCCAGACCAGCCGGACGAGCTCGGGTAGAATTTTTCCGGCCGGTTGAGGCAGCACGGCGTCTGCGTATGGGGTCAGCGGCGTTGGTTCGGGATTCACTTCGACCACGAAAGCTTTGTTTTGTTGCGCGATAAACGGCAGGGAAGCGGCGGGTTCGACAACAGTTGAGGTGCCGATAGAGAAGAGAACTTGGCAGGTGCGGGCTGCCTCAAGGGCTGCGTTTTGGGCGCATTCCGGTACGCTTTCCCCGAACCAGACTACGTCTGGGCGCAACAATCCCCCACAGCGCGGGCATTGTGGGGGCATTTCTTCCATCTCGGGCCAGAAATTCATTACGAGGTTTTCCTCCACACACTTGGTGCGATAGATATTTCCGTGAAGTTCGACCAGCTGCCCGCCTGGCATTTGACCGCTGCCAGCCCGATAGTGCAGGTTGTCGATGTTCTGGGTGATTAATCTAAAATCTTGGAGCTGGGCTTCCATTGCAACCAGTGCGTGATGTCCCAGGTTTGGAGCAGCTTGATTGACCAGTTCCCTGCGCCATTGGTACCATTCCCAAACGAGTTTGGGATCTTTCTGGAAAGCCTGGGGCGTCGCGAGTTCCTGTGGGTCGAATTGAGCCCACAGTCCAGTTTGCGCTTCTCGGAATGTGGGCACCCCGCTCTCAGCCGAGATCCCTGCACCGGTCAGTACTGCGGTTATCGGATCCTCCCGCAGAAGGTTGATCAGCGCGCCGGGGATAACCGCGTGTTTGTTGGCGCCCATCAACAGCACTCAAAATGCAAGCCGCAGCGTGGACAGTTGGTTGACCCCCACAGGATCTCGCCAATTTTTTCCCCGCAGCGCGGGCACCAGTCCAGTTCGTTTGTTGCTGAATTACTTTCCCGATCGCCAGTGCTTTCCCGTCCGGGTTTTATTGGAGTATCATTCTCGCGATCCAAATGAGCTGCTCCTGATTTTCTCAAGACCGATATTTACGCCAGTATCGCTGGATACCGTAGCCGGACATCCACGAAGGGTTAGCAGCCTCATAGGTTTCGGTTTGACCCTTATCCAGGCCTTGTTCGGCGGACCGCTGTTGTGTCCATTCCAAGAATTTTTCGTTCAGGGATTCTATATCCGGATCGGCTGGCATAACTGCTTCCATCCAGGCATCGATTTCGTCCAAGTCTCTCGCCAATGCCGCTAGATGCCAGCCCGGGTCTTCAAAGATCCCAAAATGAGTAGGCGCAATGCGGGAGAATTCACCTGCGGCGAAAAGATCGCGTAAACGTTTCAGGCTCTCGCGCCATTTCTCCAGGTGAAACTCAGGCGGCGGCATCGGCAGCCGCAAATGTCGTAACCCGGTCATGCGAACTGCGGCGATATCCCCACTAAAGCAGGTATTTTCATAAAGGTAGGCATAGTGGTGATTGGCATGGCCCGGGGTATCCAATGGAATGAAGCGTAAACCATGGATCTCGATTGGAATTTCGTCATCCGGTATGCTTAGACTTTCCGCAGGAACGGGCAGAAACTCGCCCCACAACGGTTCCATCATATCCCCATAGATTCGGCCTGCGCTTTCCAATAGCTTACGAGGGTCGCGCAGGTGCGGCGCGCCAACGGGGTGAACGTGCACACGGGCGCCTTGCCGGGCTAACCAGCCGGCGGCCCCGGCATGGTCCAAATGGATATGGGTGAGCAGGACATCGGTAACGTCCGCCGGTGTGAGTTCGAATTCTTTCAACCCGGATGTTAATGCCGGAATGGTCGATCCCGGTCCGCATTCTACCAATACGACACCGGAAGAATGGGGGATCAAGTAGGCGGCGATTGCTCCCGAGAATCCCATAAAGTCGAGGTCGAGTGTGTAGACCTCTTTTACCTTGAGCAGATGATTGGTTGCCATTCATATCCTTTCAATAATTCCTTACATTTTAAGTATACTGCGAATGTCGCTGCTTGTTCGCGATCGTTTCCGTTGACAAAGATATATCTATGAAATATTTGTTGAAGTTTCAATATAATTTGCCAATTAACCCAAGTAATTATTCAACGACTGCAATAAATATTACACCTCAAACACAAAATCGCTGTTTTCCATAGTACTTCGGTACTATCTTTGGGCAAAATTATAGTCCATAAGTACCAATCATTGGTGTGGCTTATTGACTTTTGCAATTATTTGTGATATTTTGATAGCGAATTTGCGCAAGACTTCACTATTCGGAGTATTCTTGTCAAATTTAATTACACTTGGAAGCTTGATTTTTGGAGGTGACCCTAGCAGATAAATTGAGTTGATTGAATCCCTTTGTCCTGTTGAGCTGGCAATTCAGCGGGCGGGAAACTTGAATCATCACAATTCAATAATATTCTTTTGGAGGATATCATGGCACTCGCACAGGTTGTTTACCACATCTCCACCGACAATGGCTTCGCCTCCCAAATGAGGAGTGATCCAGAAGGGGCTCTGGCTGCTAAGGGTTGGGTTCTGAGCAAGGAAGAGATTGCCTTCTTACTCAAGGTCCTGAAGAATGAAGCTGACGAACTCAGCAAGATCTTCGACGTCGCCAGGAAGAATGCCACAGGCTGGAGATAGTTATCATTGCCGAGTGATCCGATTAATCTGATCCTGGAAAAACTCGCAAACTTTAGGCGCAACGCTCAAATTCAGGAGCAATTCATTGAGCTAATGCGCAAGGCATTACAATCGAATAGCAGCAGCAATCAAGAATCCCGGTGGGCGCGCCTGCCGGGATTATGTTGTCAGGCTGCTGGTGGAGATGAGTCCCAGGCAGATTATCTCGCTGCTGCATGGATGTTGTTCTACCAGGCTGCCCACATCATGGACAGCATCGAAGACCAGGATCAGCCGGATGAATGGTGGAGGGACCTCGGTCCGGCTACGGCGATCAACGTCGCTTCCGGATTGTTTTTCACCGCTGCCCAGAGCTTGAATGATCTGTATCAGCTGGAAGGAACCCGGCGGCAAGCGCAGAATGTTGTTGATAACTTCTACGAGGGGTTTGTCTCCATGTGCGCGGGACAGCAGCTGGATTTGGTCACCAGGTCTCCGGATCTGGAACAGGCCTGGGAGATTGCACGCTACAAATCTGGAGCATTTTTC
The DNA here is from genome assembly GCA_964400875.1 of uncultured Anaerolineaceae bacterium. Lineage (GTDB taxonomy): Bacteria > Chloroflexota > Anaerolineae > Anaerolineales > UBA4823 > CAYNWK01. The sequence goes on from CAYNWK010000014.1 coordinate 46,439, forward strand.
GGATTGGCTACTTTGGCAGGTGCGCAGCTTGCCGCTCAAGATCCTGAGAAGCTCGCGGCCTATGAAAGTTATGGTCGGAATATCGGACTGCTCGTTCAGGTGAAAGATGATCTTGAAGAAATTAACTCCCTGGGCTCTCTCGATGTAAGGATTAACTCCCATAAACTTCGCAAGTCTATACCGATCGCTTATGCTTACGAGGTTATGACGGATGTCGATAAAAAACAGTTAAGTGAATTACTGGCTTCAATCAATGAGAATCCGATAGCAATCAAAGAGTTT
>CAYNWK010000015.1:0-46525 GCA_964400875.1 uncultured Anaerolineaceae bacterium
AAATACACAATTCATCGGTGATGGGGTGGGGGTTGGGCGGGCGAACACCTAATAGCTTGAAATTTGGTCTCAGTCGGTGGCGGTTGCGCTGGGACCGGAAATCGGCAGCGTAAATGCGAATACACTGCCGCCGGAATCTCTCGGTTCTACCCAGATCCGTCCGCCGTGCGCTTCGACCGCCAGACGGCAAAAAGTCAGTCCCAGGCCGGAGCCCCGCCGGCGTCCGGGCAGGCCTGGTACCTGGGTAAAGCGTTCGAAGATTTTATCGCGGTATTCCTCAGGGACGCCGGGGCCGCTATCTAAGACCTGGATTTTGATTTCGTCGCCCGTTAACACCTCAGCCGTCACCAGGATCTGCCCACCTGCAGGGGTGAATTTGAGTGCGTTATCCATCAAATTGGTGAGCACCCGGGTAATCTTACCTTGATCGGCGCGCACCGTCGGTAATTCTAGCGGTACATCATTGCGCAGGATAACGCCAAATTCATTTGCGGTGGTAGTGAAATCGATCAGCAACTGGACGATCATCGGCCGCAAGCGTATGGCCGCGAGGTTCAAATCCATTTGGCCGGATTGCATGTGAGCAATTTCCAGCAATGATTCGACCATCCCGAGCACTCGTTTTGCTCCACGCCTGGCCACCCGTATTGCCTGAGTGGAGATCTCGTCTTCGCTGGCATCTGGGGGGTAAACTTCTTCCATCACATCCAGTGCACCCATGACCGCGCTCATGGGTGACCGCAGGTCATGCACCAATGTTTCGGTGATCATCTCCCGGGCCTGGTTGACTTGATATTCCTCCGTGATATCACGTAATACCAGCACCCAACCGATGATCCGACCGCTCTGGCTCCATACTGCGCCAGCAGTGCGTTCCAGCACGCGTTCGGGTTTGCTCCCAACCAGTGAATAAGTGGATTTCAAAATTGGCGCGAGCCGGGTCTGTCCAAGATTTTTCATCACAGCGCCGGCTTCCTCCAGGCTTGCATAGCCAAAGGTACGTAAGGCCTGTTCCGGGAGTTCATCCAGGCACTGACCGATTAATTCATTCGCAGGTATCCCCGTGAATTTTTGAATGGTCTCATTGACCAGAGCGATGCGACCGTCGTTTTCTACCAGAACGATTCCCTCATCAACTGAATTCAAAACTGCTGCCAATCGGTCGCGAACGTTGGTGATGTCGTTGAAAAGCAGCGCATTTTGTAACGAAATCGCGCCCTGTGAGACGATGGCTTTGAGCAGCTGCAGCTCATCTCCGCTCAGGCGGTTGCCTTGCGCCAGATGGAGAATGACCATGCCCAGGCGCTGGCGAGCTGCAACCAGTGGGAAAATCACCTGCTCACAGTCCGGGCAATCAATGGTTAGGAGCTCGTACCCCTTCTGGCCCGGAGAAACTGCAACAGGGTCCGAGTGGACCAGCAGCTGGTCGAATAATTCCGGGAGATGCTCTTTGGCAAAATAAGGTTTGAAAGGGTGGTTTTCGGAAGGCGCAGTATTGCGCAGGTGATATTTCGAACTGGATTCGTCCCAGATATAGATCGCGTTGGCTTTCGCTGCCCCGGCTGCGCTAACCGCTCGCACGATGGTAGTCAACACGCTGTCGAGCTCTAAATCGCCGACCAGCTGCTTGCTGATCTGGTAGAGCATGGATTGTTCGTGGAGGCGTCGTTGAGTCTCCCCGTATAATTCCGCGTTGACCACGGCAACTGCCGCTTGCATGGCAAGTTGGTTGAGAAAGCTCAAGTCGTTCGGGTGGTAGGCATCTTTCTCGGGATTTTCTACGGTGAGTACGCCCAGGACACGCTCTTCGTGGATTAGCGGGATGCTCAACTGCGACTTCGCCAAACCGTCGGTGAAATCCAGGTAAGTCGGATCGCCACTGACATCATTGACTATGCGGGTGTTGCGCGTGTGGAATACGCTGCCGCTTATCCCCTGATCGACGCCAAAGACATCCGGCAAATCTTGATTGTATCCTTGCGCTGCCCGGACCTCCAGCTGCGCGGTTTGTTCGTTGTAAAGGCCGATCATGCCCCAGGTCGAATTGGTGAATTCAAGTGCATAGGCCAGGATCATTTCGAAAAGACGTTCCGAACGCATGGCTGCGGCGAGCTCGCGGCTGACCGATTCTAGAATGGACAGCTGGGACACCCTGCGAGAGAGCGCCATATCCGTCCGGGCATAGAGCCTTGCGTTGGATACAGCCAGAGCAGCCTGGGAGGCGAAAGTCAACAGAAGCTCTTCTTCTTCCGCCTGCAAGGTATGGGGTTCGTCGAAATAAACCGACAGGAAACCGATATGCCCTTCCGGGGTGGTCAGTGGAAAATCCCCAAAAGCGTGGATGCTTTCTCGGAGCAGGCTGGCTGCAAAGGATTGAGTGACCTCGGAGTGGGCTACATCGGGGATGACCTCAGGTTGGCCGGTGCGAAGACAACGCGACCGGCCGCTCTGGACAATGGGAAATATGCCGTTCTCCTGGACGAATTCCTCGGACAGGCCGTACGCGCGCGCCAACAACACTCGCCCCTCCTCAGGATCGAGCAAGTAGATCGCGCTCCTTTGCGCATCGCCGACCTGCGTGACCGCGCGGCATATCTGGGCCAGGACTTCTTGTGGATCCAGGCTGCCGGTGATCAATGTGCTGAGTCTGTTCAAAGTTTCGAGTTGGTTGGCGCGATATTGTGCCTGATCGAAAAGCAGTGCGTTTTCGATGGCGACGCTGGTTTGCCCGGAAAGGATGGTCAGCAGGTCGAGATCGCGCTCAGTAAACTCAACGTCGGGAGAAATTGAAAATAACGCCAGGCAACCTATCGTGCGCTCGGAGGTGATGAGAGGCACCCCAATCCAGGCGTATGGCGCATCTTCGCTGGGCGGCAGCCCGATACGCGCCAGTTGCTCACTGGCCTGTCTGGCGAGCAAAATGGGTTCGCTCTCGCCGATCACCCGGTCTGTCAACCGGTCGGCCAGTGGACGGCGCGGCCATTGCTGTCTTTCACCGTGCTTGACAGCCAATGGGTACCATAGCTCCTTGCGTTGCTCGTCGTAGAGGGCGACATAGAAATTATTCACCCCCATCAGCTGGGTTACCTTCGAGTGGATAGTGTCCAGTAACTCTCCCAGGTTGAGGGTCGTTCTTAAAGTCTCACTGATCTGGTCAAGGGTGGATAGCTCGCGCACGCGCCTGTCCAAGTCGCTTCGGGCCAGGATCATGCCATAAAGCAGCACGGTGATGATCGCCGGAATCGCGCCGATGGCGGCCAACGATAAGATTTGCAAAACAGGAAAAGCGACGGCTAATAAGAGAATGAAAGGCGGCGGCATAAACTCCACCAGCAAAAGGGTCAATAGACCCTGGCGCAAGTTGGGAATAGTTCTGGCTTTGCGCAGCCGGATATCGCCTAAAAATATGCCGCTGTGAACCACCCCGAAGAGCAGGCTAGCTGCCAGAGTGGACCTCCAGACCTCAGCAGTTCCGGAAAGGTTTTTTGGAAGCCCGTTCAACCAGCCCAAGGAGAGCGTGGTAATAACCAGGGGCAGGATGTTCCAGCCCAACACGAAGCCGACTTCCAGACGCGCCGGGTGAGCAGATTGTGTGCGCCGCGCCGGGCTATTCTGCCACACGCTGCGCAACAGATAGCCTGTTGTGATGCCCAATGCTAATCCCCAACCAGTGGTCGCTGTACCATAGAGCAGTCCGCCCCCTAAGGCAAGCACGTGAACCAGGCTGATCTCACTATGCAATAATTCGAGCGAGAAATTTACCTGGAAAGCGACGAAAAAGGCGATGACGGCCAAGGCGCCATAATCGAGGGTTGGAGCTGGCGTGAGAAAGGCGCTGATCGCTAATAAGATCAGACCGGCTGATGCCACCAGCAGCCGGTAAAGGTAGATAAGAGTCGAGCGAGCGGGCGCCATGCTTACGGGGTTGGTGTCTTGGATGGAGGTGTCACCGTCGATGCCTTGGAAGTGGGCGTCACCGTCGATGTCCTGGTTTGAGTTCCCGTTGGTGTAGAGCTGGCAGTAATTCTGGGAGAGGGGGTTAAGGTAACTGTCGGCGTGTCTGGTGGAGGTGTGAGCGTTACAAGTCGATCTTGAGCGATACCGAGCCAGGTATTGGGAAGGGCGCCAGCTGGCAGATCGGATTGATTTTCGGTGAGTAGTTCTTCTAATGCCTGCCAGTCTATTAACGCTGCCCGGTTTTCGTCAAGCGCTTCAAGGGCGGTTGCTCGCCAGAAATAGACTTGAGCCTGTTGGACATCGTCTTCAACCAGTGCGTTGGCGGCGTTGATCTGGCTCCAGGCGTCCGCCGGGCGATCGGTGAGCAGCAGTGCGCGGCCGAAACCCAGGTTGGCTAAAAAAGACTCGCTATTCAGGCGCCGCGCCTGGAAGAAATCGTTGACTGCCGGCTGGCCTTCTTCCAGCTCAAGATAGGCTGCGCCGCGCAAAAGATAAGCCTCCACCAGCTGGTCATCGAGAGCGATGGCTTGACCAGCTGCAACGACGACATCCTCAGGGTCGCGATTGCCGAGAGCATATGCTCGCGCCAGCGCGATCCAACCTTGTGAGTCCTCGGGTTGGTGCAGCGTATAGGTCTCCAGGGTATCGATAGCCAGCCGGTATTGGTCGTTGGTCAAAGCGACTTGGCCCAGGACGTAGTACGCTGGCAACAGGGTGATATCCAGGTCGTGAGCGCTTTGGGCGGCTTGCAAGGCAACCTCGTACTGGTCCAGCCCAAAATACGCTTGTGCTTGCAGGAGGAAAAGCAGCGGCGATTCAGGTGAGAGCTCATTGACTGCCGCAAGGTCACCTAGGGCTGTCTCAAACTCACCTTGGCGGATAAAGTAAGCGGCTCGCTCGAGATAAGCCTCCGCCAGGGATGAATCGTACTCGAGGGCCTGATCGAGGTCATCCAGTATTTCTGCTTGTGGATCGAGTCCCAGGCGAGCCCGCGCCAGTCCTAAATAGGCCGGGGCAAAGCCGGCGTCCACGCTGAGCGCTGCCTGGTAAGCCGAGATCGCCGCCTCGTATTCGCCCTCCAGCCGTTGGGCTTCCCCGACGTAATAATAGGTATCGGGGGCTTCTGGTTCAACGGTAGATGCTTGTTGCATGAAGCCCAACATGCCTTGCAAATCACTGTTCTGCAAAGCGCGCAGACCGGCGCGGTAGGATTCGTTGATCGGGTGTGGGGTATTCACATACAGCGGTGTCGGGGTATAAGTCGCTTCGAGTAGCATCCACAGCGGGGTTGGTCCCACAAAGGTCGGCGTTGGGGTTCGCACGCGCGGTGTATTGGTCGGCAGCAACGTTGCCGTAGGCCTCTCGGTCCAGGGGAGTGGTGTGATAGTCAGCCGAACCCCACCAAACAAGCCGCGACCCGGCCCAAAGCCCACAAAACCCAGCATCAATAACAACAGAACCACGCCGCCGACACCGCCAAGGGTGAGCCAGCGCGCCACAGGGTTCGCCATCAAAGCCTGAAAACCGGTCGCCGGGGGCGCTTTTTCTCCCGGCGTTGCCCATTCTCGGCGCACCAGAGGTGCGGGGTTGACGATGGCCGGAGCTGGCGCGGCGCCCAGCAAAACCATTCCTTGTTTGGCTGCCTCGTTGTGGGAGTCGAGGTGGAGGACCTTTTGGAGACAGAATACCTGCTCTTTGGGTGTATCCACGACCGAGCTCATCCACAGCCAGTAGTCACTGTTCTCTTGATCGGCGCGGAGCAGGCGTGTGAGCAAATCACGGGCGCGTTTTCGCTGCCCCTGCTCGATGGCGTCGATCGCTTCTTTTAACATTACGTCTTCGGCCATGGCTGTTCCGCTCAATGCGAGTTTAGCACAGGCATGCGCAGCCGACAAGGAAAGGGCAGTTACCTCAGAAATCTGTAAGGCGATACCACTGGGGTATAATCGCCGCTATGTTTTTCCACTTACGCTGCTGGTATACGCCCTTGTTGTTGGGCCTGATCCTGGCTGCGACAGCCTGTACTCCCGAATTATCCCTCGAAACCGCCACAGCCACACCCATTAACTTGCAGCTGACCCCGTATAGCTCGCCTACGACCACGCCTTCCACCGCAGGCACAGAGCTGGCAGAGATGCCCCGCACGCCCACCCCTCTCCCCACGCTCACCCCGACGCCATTCACCTATTCTGTTGCACGAGGAGACACGATGCTGGGAATCGCGCTGCGGTTTGGACTCACGCTCGAAGAATTGCAAGCAGCCAATCCCGAGGTAGACCCGCACTTCCTATCCGTGGATACTGATCTGGTGATCCCGCTGGAAGGGGAGAGCCCGGAGGTCCAGCCCACGCCGACCCCAGAAGCCTTGCGTCTTGAGCCGGTGCGCTGCTACACGACCGTGCAAGGGGCGGTATGGTGTTTTATATTAGCGACGAACCAGAACGCGTTCGCGCTGGAAAATATCGTTGCCAGGGTGCGTTTGTTCGCCCCATCGGGCGAAGTCGCTGACGAGGGAGAGGCGATTATGCCGTTGAACCTGCTTCCGGCGGGAGAAGCGCAGCCGCTGGTGGTTTTCTTCCCGCCGCCTCTTCCGGGGGAACTTATCCCCCAGGTTGAGCTGCTGGCCGCCCTGCCAGTCCCGGAGAATGCTGGTCGCTATCTTTCCGCCAACATCGATATCGGTGAGACCAAAATTCAAGAGCATGGTCTGCAGGCTACCATACGGGGGAATATCAGTCTGCCAAACGGCAGTCCAGAGGCCGGTGTCATTTGGCTGGCGCTGGTCGCCTACGATCAGGATGGTCGTGTTGTGGGAGTGCGGAAGTGGGAGGCGGAGAGTGGACTGACTCCGGAGGATTCCTTGGCTTTTGAAGTTGAAGTATACAGCCTCGGCGACCCGATCGCCAGGGTCGCAGTGCTCAGCGAGGTAAGGCCTTAGCTGCCTACTTAATGTCGTTGATTCCAAGAAAGCCGGTCCACATCCAGGACCGGCTTTCTTGGAATCGTTTGGCAGTTACACACCGAATAGACTTAAAGGGAGCGGTGTAAACACTAGGAAGAAGATAATCAGACCAAGGATGGCGATCAGGCGTCGGTTCGAGTCGAGTGGGGTAATCTGGTCGAGCGGCTCGGCATAGACTCGCCCGAGCAGGAAGATCAGGAAGGCCCACAACCACCACCCGGTCCAGACCGTGCCCAGCACCACCAGCGCCACCAGGACGAACGGAAGCACCGCCCGTGCTCTCTTGCCCAGTAAAACGTAAAGCACGTGCCCGCCGTCGAGCTGCCCGGCAGGGATAAGGTTTAGCGCGGTCACCAGCAAGCCGGCCCAACCAGCCCAGGCTACCGGGTGCAAAACAACGTCCGTCCCGCCAAAAGGCACTGGCTGGCCGGTGAAAACGTAACGCGCCCAATACAGCAGCGGGTGCAAACCACCGTAACTGATCGGATGGGGCAGCCATTCACCAAACACGATGTATTTGGCGAACAGATACAAGATCGAATTGCCTTCCAGGCTGACGGCTTGGGCAGCGCGTAAGGGCAGCTGGTCGAGATTCGAAAGGTATAATCCTAGGAAGAGTACCGGGATGGCAACCACCAGCCCGGCTAATGGACCGGCGATGCCGATATCTAGCAAGATGCGCTTGTTCTTGGGCGGCTCTTTCAGCTGGATAAAGGCGCCCATCGTGCCAAAAGGGCTGATCGGGAAGGGGATAAAATAAGGCAGGGTTACATGAGTGTGGTGGTAACGAGCTGCCAAGTAATGGCCGAATTCGTGGGCCAGCAGAATAGCCAGAATGCTGACCGTGAATGCCAGTCCCAGGCCAAGGGCGCGCAGCAGGTGAGGCCAGATCACCGCAAAGTCACTGGATAACGGCCCGGCGTAGTTGAAGAAGGTCCCGGCGAACAGGACGCTTAGCACAGTGGCGATGAAAAGCAGCAAGTTGATAATCGGATTGGAGCGCTGGGGGCTGATTACCCCTTTCAACAGGATGACCGCATGTTGCCCCTCTTCGCTTCTGAACAAGGGGGTTGCGTCTAGCGGCCTTAAGGCTGCGGCGAGCTGATCGTACGCAGCCTGGGGCTCGGGCAGGATCTGGCCGCGATACCGAACGAGGAAGTTTTCCTTGCTGCCTCCCCAGGTGACTTCGTCAACCCGCATAATCTTGCGGATGTGAGGGGTGTAGGGGTCTGGTTGATCCAGTTCAACAACTTGTTGTTCAATTGGGAGATTCATAGGTTGCGTTTCTTAACTTTAAGTTGGCTACGCCAATATGGGACTATCCAAAGATAAAACAGTTTCGATTGGGGCTGGGGACGTAACAGGCGGGAGTGGATGGGAGTCGAACCCACCGCGGCCCGCAACGCGACCCGCCACCGGTTTTGAAGACCGGGGAGCCCACCGGGACTCAACCACTCCCGAGATATTTAGATCGGTCCAGCCTCGGGGATGGAAATTACAGCCGTCATTATACCTTTTGTCAAATAGGGTGTAAAGAAAGGCCGGTTTGAATGAATATTCCCACTGTCCCGGACCTGGAATATGCTCTGAGCGATGAAAGCGAAAAGAGGTGAGCGATGGAAGACAAGGAGATTTGGGCGCTAATTCGCCAGACCTGGTCCGCGCTGGGACCGCATTATCAGCCCGTCATCGAGCGTATCGTAGAGCAAAGCGAACTGGATGTCCGGGTATGGAATGTTTTATTGGCAGCCTTGGCTATTGATCCTGAAGAGATCTCACCAGCGTACCTGATGGTGCGTTCTCCCTATACTTCAGCTGACCACTATCTGGGTCGTCTCGAAGCGGCGACCATTGCCGGATACATGACGGAAGTCGCTCAAGGCAAGTTCCGTTTATCTGATCGGGGACGCAGCAAGGTCGAACAGTTCATGCATGCGGCGCGTCAGGCTATGGCAGAGGCGGACCCCTTGCCGGAGGAGAAGTCTCAGCGCCTGGCCAGCTTGTTAGCGCGCCTGGTAGAAAACTGTCTGCGGCTACCTTCCCCTCCGAATAAATGGTCGCTCAAACGCAGTTATGCGCTCATGCCAGCGCTGGAACCTTGTCTCCCACACATTGAACAATCCTTCACCTGCCTGGCAGCTTATCGCAACGACTCCCATCTGGGTGCCTGGCGTGAGAGTGGATTGACAGCTACTGCTTTGGAAGCGCTGACCTTGCTCTGGCGGGACGAAGTCAGGTCCCTGGGCGAGATCGTGGAAGAATTGGAACACCGCGGCCACCCATGGCAGATTTATTCGGATGCGCTTCTAGAGTTGCGTGATCGCGGTTACGTCCGCGGGGACAGGGACGATCTCCGCTTAACCGATGAGGGGCAGGAGTTTCGCCAGCAGGTTGAGCAGGAGACCGATCAATATTTCTACGCTCCTTGGGATTGCCTGGAGCCACCAGAAAAAAGTGAGTTGGGTGAACTGCTCCATGAGCTACAAGAAGGACTGGCCGGAGAGGAAATTGGAAGTTGACGGAGTTATCGCTGTAAACTAGAATGATCACCAATGCAGGCGGAGAACGCCTGTTAACAAGATCTCAGGAGGAGCCATGGACAAAACGGAACTTTTAGCCCAGGTGGAAAAAGATCAGGTCAAATTTATCTCCTTGCAATTCACGGATGTCACCGGCGCGGTAAAGAGCGTGGATATCCCGGCAGCCCAGTTGAGCGGAGCCCTGGATGATGGTATCTGGTTCGACGGCTCTTCGGTGGAAGGGTTTGCCCGCATTCAGGAGAGCGACATGCGCCTGGTGCCGGATATGGAGACCTACGCGGTCCTACCCTGGAGCCCGGAGGAGCTTTGCCGTGCGAGGTTCTTTTGCGATATTTACCAGCCCGATGGCTCCCCTTTTCCGGGAGACCCACGCGGCACGTTGAAGAGGGTGCTTGAACGGGTTGCGGATCGCGGCTGGGTTTACAACGTCGGCGCGGAACCCGAATTCTTTCTTTTCCGGCGCAACGGCCCGAACCAGATCCATCCGGTGCCGCACGACGTCGGCGGATACTTTGACTTTTCGGCCAATGATGAGGCGGTACGGGTGCGCACCGAGTTGATGGACGCGCTGGCCGGGATGGGGTTGGAGGTCGAGATGGGTCACCATGAAGTGGCGTTAGGCCAGCACGAGATCGACTTTCGCTTCGCCGACGCACTGCGCGCCGCCGATCAGGTGCTCACCTTGAAATACACCGTCAAAGCCATCGCTGCACAGCACGGCTTGATCGCCTCCTTTATGCCGAAGCCTATTTATGGTATCAACGGATCCGGGATGCACTGCCACCAGTCATTATTTGACAACCAGGGGGTCAATCTATTCTTCGACGAACAGGACGGGAACCATCTTACCGCGACTGCATACGGATTTATCGCCGGGCAGTTGGCTCATGCCCAGGCATTATCGGCGGTTGTCGCGCCAACCGTGAACTCGTATAAGCGCCTGGTCCCAGGCTACGAGGCGCCCGTTTACATCGGCTGGGCGCAGATCAACCGCTCCGCCCTGATCCGCATACCGCATTACACTCCGGGTCGCGAGAATTCGATCCGGGCTGAACTGCGCTGCCCAGACCCGTCTGCCAACCCCTACCTGGCTTTTGCAGTGATGCTGGCGGCTGCCTTAGACGGCATCGAGAAACAGATGCACGCTCCAGAGCCGCTCAACAACCTCAACGTTTACGATCTGACCACCGAAGAGCGCAGGACTCGCGGCATAAACGAGCTGCCCGGATCGCTGGCCGAAGCCCTGCGTGCATTCGATGGCGACCAGGTCTTGAAGGATGCAATTGGAGCAGCGACTTACGAGTCCTTCTTGCGGGCCAAGTGGGCTGAAGTCGAGGAGAACCGCACTAAGGTTACCGATTGGGAGGTTGAGCGGTACCTGGAAGTTGCTTAACGATCAAATAGGGATTATGTGAGCTCTGCTCACATAATCCCTTTCTTCCCTCAACCAACTGCGTAAGTTTTACTGGTTTTATTCCGCGTGTGAATTGCGATCGGGGGCCAGGTAAATCATCGGCAGGCTGAGCACGGTGACGCCATATTTGATCAGCAGGTTGATCAAAAAGATCTGCCCGACTACGTTCCAGGGCAGCGTCCAGCCGAAGGCGCCAACCGAGAAGATCAGGTTATCCACCGGCACACTGAAGGAGTTGCTTATCAGCACGCGCAGCCACTGGAAGCGGGTGGTGATGCGGGTTACGAACCAGTGGTAAATTTCGGTGTCCAGCAGCTCGCTGGCAACTTCTGCCACGATCGAGGCAACGACGATGCGCCAAACTGGAGTCAGAATGGCTGTGAATTCCTCTCCCAACCCCCAACTGGGGTCGCTGGGTACCCTGGCAGCCCAGTTGAGATATCCCGCCATGACCAGGTTGATAGCGCCGGCTGCTATGATCAGCAAGCGTGCGTTCTCGCGGCCGAGCTGTTTGTGCACCAGGTCTCGCAGTGTGAACGTGATCGGGTAGATAAACGTTCCCATATCCACTGCCAGACCTAATACCACCCCGATCTTAAGGCTGGCGATATCGGACAACATTTGCGCGGCGATATATCCGGAGACGAGAATGACTGCAATGCTGGAGATTTGGGAGGCGACGGTGCGCTCAGGCCGGCCTTCTGCCGCGCGCGCTGGATGGCGCGCGGCTGCGCCCGAGCCTTCGGCAGAATCGATTGCGTTCAAAAGGGACTCCTTTGTTTTGATAAGGCGGGTGGCTGCGACCGCCGTATGTCTACATCCAATAAACCCTCCTGCGCCGGGAGCGGCGCAGGAGCGAGCCAATCAATCGCTGTCTGCTTCTGCGCTGTAAATGCTGTGAGCGGCTTCCATGCTGGTGTCCGATTGTAAAAAATTCACCACGAAATTATTGATCAATTTAGGCCTGCTGAGATGGGGCTGGTGACCCGAACCCGGGAGGCTCTTTCCGACTGCGTTGGGCAGCGCATTGACGAGCACCGGGAAGGAAGTCGGATCAAGCGTGTGGTCTTTTTCGCCCCACAGTACCAGTGTGGTCGGTTTGATTTTGGGTAGATCGGGCTCGATTTCCGGAATTGTATGGGTGAGGTGCAGGATGTTCGGGGAAGCACGCTTATAATCCTCAACGATTTGCTGGCGTGCGGAGGGGGCGATCTGCTTCCGTTGGTGGATGTCCCAACTGACCACGGTTTCAATCAACCATTTTGGGACCAAATCCCAGGCCATAGCGCCGAGGTCGGGCCGGCGGTTCAGCAGGCGTAAGAGCGGGGAGATCTGCTCTCTTTGGTAAAAAGGAGATACCAAAACCAGCCCCTCGATATCCTCTGGATGGTATCGGGCGTAGTTGAGGCTCAGAAACCCTCCGAGTGAATGCCCAATCATCAAGGGACGCTGTTTCAGTTTTAATCCCGCGATCCACTCCTCCAGGTAAGCATACTGCATGTCAAAATTATACGCGCCCGGGTCATCAGGTTTGTCGCTGTCGCCATGACCGAGCAGATCCAGGGCGATAGTCTCGTAACCTGCCTCGTTCAACGCAGGGGTTAAATATTCCCAATCATGTAGCGAGGCGGCGATGCCGTGGATCAAGATCGCGGGGCGGCCTTTGCCGTGGGTTTCGTAGTTAATGTGGTATCCGTTCAGCATGGTTTGTTTTCTTATTTACACCCAATGAATTAACGCCCTGCATTCGAGCGCAGATTTTATCCCAAATCCGTGTTGACCAATCCTTCTGCCTGCTGCTGGTCGTACCGTTTAGCCAGTTCACGCCGGAGCACCTTACCGATGAACGTGCGGGGAAAGTCATCGACAAAGATCACCAACCGAGGTACTAACGCCGGTGGAAGCCGGCGTTTGCAATAGGCGATGATCGACTCGGCCTGAGGCTTTTCTATCTGCGCAATGACGAAGGCGATCGGTTGGTTGGCGACGGCGACCACGGCGGCTTCCCTGACCTGTGGGATTTCGTAGAGCACTTCCTCGACGTCGCGAGGAAAGGCCGGTTCCCCCGGTTTATCCGGGTACCACAATTCTGCTTTGCGGGCGACGATACGAAAGTATCCTTCTGCATCCATTTGAGCGACGTCACCGGTTAGCAGCCAGCCGTCCTTGTTGAAGGCTTTCCGAGTGGCTTTCGGGTCATTCCAGTAGCCGAGCATCAGTTGGGGGCCGCGCACGGCCAGCTCGCCAATCTGTCCAGATGGGACCTCCCGATCACCCCGGATTAAGTCTACCACGCGCGCCTCCGTGGAAGGGATGGGAATACCGATGCTGCCGATCTTGCGCCGGCCGTTCAACGGGTTGGCGTGGGTTACCGGTCCTGCTTCGGTTAACCCGTAGCCTTCGACCAGCCGACCGCGGGTGAGCTTTTCAAAAGCCTCTTGAATTTCGACCGCTAACGGCGCCGATCCGCTAATGCAGGCCTGGATCGAGCGAATCCCATAGCGCCGAACGCCTGGAAAGTCCTTGATGGCTACGTACATGCGCGGCACGCCCGGAAAAATGCTCGGGCGATAGCGCCGGATGGCGTTGAGCACATCTTCAACCTCGAAACTGGCTTTGAGGATCAACGTGGCTGCCAGGGCAATGGGGACGTTCAAAGCAGTCGTCAGGCCGTAGCTGTGAGAAAAGGGGACCACGCATAAAAACCGCTCCTGGCCCTCGACGGCGTTGACCATCCAATGGCGGGTTTGCAAAGCGTTGGCGATCAGGTTGCGGTGCGAATGCATCACTCCCTTGGGTTCCGCGGTCGTCCCGCCGGTGAACTGGATCACCGCTAGGTCTTCCGAATCGACCGGAACGTCCGGAGCCTCGCGGCTGTGCGAATAGATCAGCTCGGTAAACCGATGCATGGAGGCATCTATGGGGATATCCAGCAGATGTTCCAGGCGCTTTTTGGGAGAGATTTGTAGAGCGAGCCGCTTCAGGGGGGGCAAATAATCGGCGATATGGGTAAAGATAATGTTTTCCAGTGAGGAAGCTTCTTCCGTCGCCAGGTTGGTCTTGATCTGCTGGATCAGGCTATCGAATTGCGTCAGGGTTACCAAAACTCGCGCGCCCGATTGTTTCACCTGGCGGATGAGCTCCTTCGGGTCTGTGGAGGGTAGGGTGAAGACGGCGACCGCGCCGGCCATCAAGGTCCCAAAGTAGGCGATGACGAATTGGGGCAGGTTTGGAAGTAAGAGCATCACCCGGTCGCCGCGATCCACGCCCAAGGAGCGCAAGGCATTGGCGAAGCGATTGGCCTCTTGATTCAGACGCCGGTAGGTGATGCGGTTGCCTTCGAAAACCAGCGCGGTTCGAAGGGGGAAGCGGTTAGCCGCGGAGCGCAGCAGCTGGTAAAGCGGCGCATCCGGTATGCCGACCGTGTAAGGGACCTCATCCTCGTAATTGGCCAGCCACGGGCGATTGCGCACCAGTTCGGTGCGGGGATCGGATTCCGTCCAGGATTGATCCCGCCAGGTGCCCAGGTCTTGGTTGAGAAATCGCTGGATAGCCCGGTTGACCGCCTCCCGCCGCTCCAGCATGACCATGTGCCCCGAAGCGCCGACGTCCACCTCATCTGCGCCAGGGATAGCACGGGCTACTTCCTCAAAAAGTGGTTGTGCGAAGACGATATCCAGGTGGCCGCGAACGACCATCGTCGGGACCGAAATGTCCCGGAAGAGGCTCCAGCCATTCCACTCTCGCAGGTTTTGGTGATACCAGTAATACATCACGTGAGGCGGTGCGGACAGCCACCCCCGGACGAAAGGGCCGATGGCGCGCAGCGCTGGAAGCGGCAGGCGGAGCAGCGCCCGGTAAAGGGGGTTCAATTTAAACTCGCCGGCGACGGCGATCAGGATCAATTGAGAGACGCGTTCCGGGTGAGCGACGGCGAATTCGGCCGCTAAGGCTCCTCCGAAGGAATGCCCAACCAGGACGATTTCCCCCAGGGCGTCCAGTTCGTCCAGGGCGTTTTCGAGGTCCGTCTGAATCTGGGACATCGAATAGCCCTTCTCCGGAGTATCGGAGCTGCCGTGACCGCGCAGGTCCAGGGCGATCACCCGGTTCTCGAAAGAGAACTGTCGCAGCTGGTACTGCCATTGTTGGGCCTCACCGCCGTACCCGTGCAGGAAGAGGATGGTTTTCTTTGGGTGCGCTGGTGATATATCGATGGCGGAGAGCCGCACGAGGGGTTGGGTCGCGACTCGCACCTGCCGGCGGTAGAGAGCGAGATCTAGTTCCATGAGTTCAGCAGGTTTAAGTTCATCGGTCGGTGCCGGTAAGTAGAGGAGTTGCGCAGCTCGCCGGGAATTTGAGGGTGATTGGACGGGCGAAGCCCGTCCAATCACCCCCTTTTTTCGATTGGTGCATAAGTCCGAAAGTAGGTGGATGACAAATAGTTAAGGAAAGTCTACAACAATTATCTGAAATCGTAAAGCGCGGGGGTTCTTAAACATCATAGTGGAGCAGTAGGGGTTTCTATCGAAGTAGTGCAGTATACTAGCGCTAGCTCACTTTTCAAGGAGGTCATCAATGCCAGAAAAACCACCCCGTTGGGACCTGACGAACGTTTACCCGGACTTAAATTCGGATGAATTTAATGCTGATTTCCAGGCTTTGCACGACCTGCTGGACAAATATGATACCTACTTCGACCGTAATTTGAGTGAGATCGACGCGCAGACGCCGGTTGCGGTATTAGCTCCCCAGGTCGCAGAATTAATCGACAGGCTCAATGCCATCTTGCTGCTTTCCAATACCTTACGCTACTACATCTATGCCCATGTGACGACGGATTCGAAGGATGAACTGGCGCAAAAGCGGTATTCCGCCTATGAGCAGTTGCGCGCCCGGGTGGAAACTGGACACCAAAAATTCAAGCGCGTCATTGGTAAACTCGTTTCTGTACTGCCTCAGGTAATTGCCTTTAACGAAACGAACGAGGAGCATGCCTTCGTGCTTCAGGAAGCTGCCCGCCAGAGCGCCTACTTGATGAGCCCGGCAGAAGAAGAGCTGGCTTCAGAATTGTCCTTGAGCGGGGCGCGCGCCTGGAGTAAATTGCAGGGCACGGTGACCTCCCAAATGGAGGTCGAGTTCGAACTGGACGGCGAGTTGCAAGCGCTTTCAATGCCAGCGTTGATCAATTTGCGTTCTCACCCGCAAGCGGAAGTGCGTGAGCGCGCCTACTACACGGAGCTCGAGGCCTGGGAGGGCGTGCAAGAGCCGCTCGCAGCGGCCATGAACGGCGTCAAAGGCAGCGTGAGCGCCCTCGACCGCCGCCGTGGGCGCCGGGATGCGCTGCACAGCGCGCTGGACACCGGGCGCATCGATCGGGAAACGCTGGTGGTCATGCTGGAGTCAATGCAGGCCTCCTTGCCGAAATTCCGCCAGTATTTTCAAGCCAAAGCGGCTCGTTTTGGAAGGGAGAAGCTGCCCTGGTGGGATTTGTTCGCTCCGACCGGTAAGACAGGAGATAGATATTCTTACACCGAAGCGCGTGCGTTCATCCTGCAGCATTTCGAGCAATTCTCGTCAGAACTTGCCGGGCTGGCCGGGCAGGCTTTCGATAACGGCTGGATCGATGCCGAACAACGCGTGGGCAAGCGCGGCGGGGCGTTCTGTATTTCCATCCCCGGGGTCAAAGAGTCGCGCGTGCTGTGCAATTTTGATGGTTCACTCGACCAGGTATTCACCATCGCCCACGAATTAGGCCACGCGTTCCACAACTACTGCCGCTTCCAGGCGAACAAGACTGAGCTGTTGCGCATCACCCCGATGACCCTGGCGGAGACTGCCTCGATCATGTGTGAGACGATCGTTTTGGAGGCTGCCGCGGCCGAGGTCAGCGACCCGCAGGAAGAGCTGGCCATTCTGGAGACCGCGCTGATCAGCGACTCCCAGGTGATCGTGGATATCTACTCCCGTTTTCTGTTCGAAAAGGAGGTCTTCGAACGGCGCGCCGAGACGGAACTCTCCGCGCGTGAACTGTGCGAGCTGATGGAGGCGGCCCAGCGCTCCGCTTACGGGGATGGCCTGGATGAAGCGCATCTGCACAAATATATGTGGACCTGGAAGCCGCATTATTACTACGTCGATTTGAATTTCTACAATTTCCCCTATGCCTTTGGGCTTTTATTCGGCGTAGGTTTGTACGCCATCTATCAACAGCGTGGACAGGCTTTTGTTTCGGATTACATGGACTTGTTAGCCAGCACCGGTGAGGCTTCCGCCGCGGACCTGGCTGCGCGCTTCGGGATCGATATCCGTCAGCGCACTTTCTGGGACAGCAGCCTTGCTGTGATTGGCAGGCGGATCGACCGCTACTTGGAGCTGTAACTATTTATCATATTCGTTTCCATTCGTATCGCGGAACGAATAAGCTGGCTTAATAAGCCCAGCACTATGGGAGCACCCGCAAAGACGCGCCCATCGCCTAAACTCTAAACCCGAATCCACCGTGATTTCGGAAGAAATTTGGAATAAGGAGCTTTCCATGACCCTCTATTCAGATGACCGCACAAAACAGATCGTCGAACGCCTGGTTGCCGTCGGCAACCGCATCGGGTTGGTATCCATAGCATACACGTTCGGATTTGGCGCCTTTATTGCGCTTGGCGGCGGCGTTATTGGGGGACCAAGTGGAGCCCTGATCGGAGCCATACTTGGATTACTCGTAGGCGGCGCGTTCAGCTCTGCTATGGTCGCTTTGTTCCAGGCGGTACTCGTGTGGATGGCGCAGGTCTTAATCGTCCAGCAAAGTATCCTGAGGAAGCTTCAGGATAGCGATCGATGAGCGCCTAAGATGAGCATAAAAACCAAAACCATCCCGCTGCGGACACAGGGGAATGCAGATATTCAGGACATCACCGATCAAGTTTCCTCCGTGGTCCGAGAGTCGGGTCTGCGTGATGGACTCGTTACCGTATTCACGCCTTCCTCGACCAGCGCCTTGACCTCCATCGAGTACGAATCGGGCTGCGTGAGCGACTTGCAGCGCCTGTTCGACGAGATCATCGACCCCGAGCGGCATTACGCCCACAACGCCCGTTGGGGGGATGGCAACGGGCACAGTCACGTGCGGGCGGCATTGTTGAAGCCTTGGTTCACCGTTCCCTTCGTCGATGGAAAGCTGACCCTGGGAACCTGGCAGCAGATCATCTTCGTTGATTTCGACAACCGCCCTCGCCGACGGGAACTGGTCGTGCAGGTCATGGGGGAATAAGAGCGATCCCGCCGGTCGGGATTCGACTACTCGTTCCGTCCTGGCGCAACTTGGCGAAAAAACCAAGATTGTGGGCGACCGGTCTTTTTTTCTCTGGAGTTGCAATGGTTGCGGGGAATTGCCTGCCTGATCGTTCCCGCCCTCTTAAATAAAATTGCCCAGCAGAGCCTGGGCAAGACGGGGGAAAATGAGCAGATAGGTAGTATCCGGCCCGATGCTGAGAAGTCAGACGACGGCTGTTTCTCCGGCGCGCATGGCGTTGAATGCCGCGATGGATACTTCCAGCATTTCCAAACTGGGTTCCCGGGTCGTCAGATGCTGTAAAGCGAGGTTCGGCCAGATCAGGGCGCGCACGAAGGGTGAGTCCAGGTGGTTGGCAGTCCAGCGGATGTATTCGTAAGCCAGACCGGCGAGCACAGGCAGCAGAATAATGCGTGAAAGCAATCGCCACCACAAAGGCAGCGGGCCCAACAGGGTGAACAGCAGGATAGAGACCAACACCAGGGTCAGCAGAAAGGCTGTCCCGCAGCGCGGGTGTTCCAGGGAGTAAGCCGCGACGGACTCCGGGGTCAGGTCTGCGCCGGCTTCAAAAGCGTTGATGGTCTTGTGCTCCGCGCCGTGGTAGCCGAACACACGTTGGATGTCCGGGAGGCGTCCTACCAACCAGATGTACGCGACCAGGAGGAACAGCCGGGTGAGACCTTCCAGCAGGTTGCTCCACCAGGCATTCCAGGAGAAAGCGCTCTCGAACAGGTGCCCGACGGCTGCCGGTGTCAGGAAGAAGAGGGCAATGCCGAACCCTAAAGAGATTGCCAGGGTCAGGTAGAGTGCAGGACCCTCGATCTTCTCTTCTTCACCCGTCTGGATATTCGCAGAGATGGTCAGGGCGCGCACGCCCAACCCTAGGGCATCCCACAACATGACCAGACCCCTTAAAAAGGGGACTTTTGCCACCCGGCTGAGATAAATGCCGCCGAGCTGCTCTTTATGAATCTCGATATGCTGGTCAGGCGCGCGCATCGCAATGGCAACCGAAGCTCTCCCCCGCATCATTACGCCTTCGATGACCGCTTGGCCTCCGTAACTGGGTAGTTTTAAATCGCTCATATCTGGATTATAGCGCGATCTCAACCTTCAAGATTAAGAAAGAAATTAATCAGCGCATCGATGCCCCGGTACCAGGTGGGCAGGTGCAGCTTCTCATTGGGGCTGTGCATATTGTCGTCGGGCAGCGCAAAGCCGGTGTTTACCGATTCAACCCCAAGGATCTCCTGGAACTGGCCCACGACCGGCACGCTACCGCCTTCCCGCTTGAACAGTGGTTTGCTGTTCCAGACTGCCTCCATGGCGTCCTCCATGGCTTTCACATAGCTCGAATTCCGGTCCGAAATCGAGGCCGGACTGCCGACCATCTTGTCCACCTCATAGCGGATCGCATTGGAAGCGTTATCGGCCAGATATTGCAGCAATTGCTCGTGCACGTCTTCCGGGTCCTGGTCAGGCACCAGACGCATAGAGATCTTCGCCATCGCTTTGGACGGCAGCACGGTCTTGCCGCCTTCTCCGACAAATCCTGAAAGGAAGCCGTTAACTTCCAGGGTTGGGCGCGCCCCGGTTCGTTCTATAGGAGCGTATTCCGGCTCACCCCACAGGGCTGGCGCGCCGGTCTGGTCGAGATAGACCGCTTCGTTGACTCCAAGGCGGGAGAGCTCGGCGCGCTCCTCTTCTTCCAGGTCGCGGACCTTGTCGTAAAATCCTGGGAGCGTTACGTGACCGTTTGAATCGTGCATGCCGGCGATCAACTCGCACAGCGCTTGCGCTGGGTTGTGTACCGTACCTCCGAAAACCCCGGAGTGGAGATCGTGATCGGGTCCGTAAACCCGCACTTCGAAGTATGCCAGGCCGCGCAGGCCGTACGTGATCGTCGGTTTGTCTGGGGCGATCATGCCGGTATCCGGATTGAGCGCGACGTCGCAAGCCAGGAGTTCTTTATGTTCCCGGATGAATTTGCCCAGGTTGGGAGAACCGACCTCCTCTTCCCCTTCGATCAGAAACTTCAGGTTGACGGGCAGTGCACCGTTACGGGCGAGCGCTTCTACAGCTTTGATGGAGGCAAGCACCTGGCCTTTCATGTCGGTCGCGCCGCGCCCGTACAGGTTGTCACCGCGGACCTCAGCCTCGAAAGGACCGCTTTTCCAAAGATCCACCGGATCAGCGGGTTGGACATCGTAATGGCCGTAGATCAAAACCGTCGGCGCAGTTTCCCCTGCTGACAGCGATTCACCATATACGACCGGATGCCCGCCAGTGGGCATCACCTTCACGTTTTGAATGCCGGTATCGCGCAGCTGTTGTGCGACCCAATCTGCTGCTTGCTGTAAGTCCGCTTTGCGCTCTGGATCGGTGGAGATCGAAGGGATGGCGACAAAGTCCTTCAATTCTTCCAGGAACCGGTCGCTGTTTTCGTGAGCATATTGCAAGGCTGCAGAACGCTGGTTCGTCATAATCGTCTCCTCAATCTGTCGGGGTAGGGATTTATTCTGTGTATATATGCCGGAAGAATTATACTCCTCTGCGGTTTATCAATCAGGTGGCGATGGGTTGATCTCCCGGATTTCGTCGCCGATCTGGATAATCCCCTCGGTGAGGATCTGGGCGCGCAAGCCGCCGCGGTGGACCAAAGCCGGCAGGATCTCCCTGCGCCCGCTTAATTTCGCCAGGTGTGTGCACGGCTCGCACAGTTCGAGACCGAACAGCTTGATCTCGCCCACCTTAAAATCACGGCCAACGAGGTGGTTTAGTGGAGCCCCGTGCGTCACCAGGTTGCGACGGCTGGTGCCCGGATCCAGGCTCAGGCTGTAATCTCGCTGCAGCGCATCATACGTCTCTACCTCTATCAAAGTAACTTCGTTCTCGGGGCTGTGATCGTTGGGCTGCAATTCTGCTCTTTGGTAATAACGGTCGCCCATCAAACCTTTGCCAGGCACGGCGCGCACCTGCTGCAGCGCCTGCATTTCGTCGCCTTTCTTGGAGCTGATGTAAATTGCCTCGAGTTCACCTTTCCACACGCTTCCACCTCGCAACTTGTTGGTATTTTTATGATTCGACGAATGAGATTATACGCGATATGCTCACTGCCTACCTCCCATCTTTATGAGATTCCTGAAGAGACGGTAAGAAAGGGGGTTGACGGAAGATTTTTCATGTTAAAATAAGGATACACTGGATCGGTGGTCGTCACCGGCTGTGCCTGTGACGGCGTCGGGCAATGGCCCGTCGAAAAGTGCCGCCGTATATCCGCAGGCTGCTAGACTTGTCGCCGATCCATGACTCTTTGGAAGCATTATCATCTCGCTAATACCGTCGAAGACGCTTTAGAAGCGCTCTGCAACGCGCCCGGTCCGGTTCGATTGGTTTCCGGGGGGACTGACTTGTTGCTGGACCTTGAGCAAGGGCGCCACGCTCCGGTCGAAACTTTAGTAGACGTCACCCAAATTCCCCGACTTTGCGCCTTGGAGTATCGCCGCGAGCAGCTTTTTATCGGCGCAGCGGTTCCCCTCAATCATATCGTCGCCTCTCCCATCGTTGAAGAACACGCCCAGGCTTTGCTAGAAGCCTGCGCGCTGATCGGCGGCCCACAGGTGCGCAATACTGCCACGTTGGGCGGCAACGTAGGACACGCCCTGCCGGCTGCGGATGGCACCATCGCGCTGCTGGCCCTGAATGCCCAGGTGGAAATCGCCAGCCCTTCCAGCCAACGTCTTCAACCCATCGAAGAACTGTTTATAGGACCGGGAAGATCGACCTTGGAAGCGAACCGGGATATCATCCTGGGATTCTATTTGCCCTTGCGTGAGGCGAGCCAGGCCTCCGCGTTTACCCGGGTAATGCGCCCGCAAGGCGTGGCCCTGCCAATCATCAATATGGCTACCTGGATCCACCGAGAAGGTGAGGTGATTGGGGATGTCCGTTTATCAGTCGGACCCTCCGGACCTACACCCCGGCGTGGGCGCTCTGCAGAACAGGCGCTCATGGGCCGCGCGCCGGGTGAAAGCGCCTTGGAAGCCGCCCTGGATGCTCTGCTGGGAGAATCGCGCTTCCGGACCAGCCCGCAAAGAGCTTCGGCCGATTACCGGCGGCACCTGGTCGAATCCTTATTACGCGAGTCAGTGTTGACTGCCTGGGCAAGGACGCTTGATTCCGAATCGGTACGCAGTTGACAGATAAAAAACCGGATTTTCGCGGATATTTCGGAAAAAGATCAGCTTTACTTTATTTCGTTTAGCAAGAGGATGTGAACGTCATGGAACTGACGGTTAACGGTAGACCTTATTCGGTAGAGTGTGGACCTGCAGAAATGCTATCAGCATTGCTGCGAGAGCGCCTGGGATTGACCGGCACCAAGATCGGCTGTAACGAAGCCGAGTGCGGTTCGTGCACCGTGCTCGTTAACGGCGAGCCCGTGCTTGCATGTAATTATCCCGCCCGGCGCGCCCAAGGCAAGCAAGTTCTTACCATCGAGGGGCTGGCGCAGGTCTGGCAGCAGGCTGACAGCGCTGCGACCGGGAACGGCAGTAGGCGCGATGAGAGGCCTGCCCTGCACCCCTTGCAGGAAGCCTTTGTCGCCCATGGGGCCGTGCAATGTGGTTTTTGCATTCCGGGACAGATCATGACCGCTTATGCCCTTCTGGAGCGCAACCCCGAAGCCGGTGAGACGGAGGTGCGCCACGCTTTGAAGGACACCCTGTGTCGCTGCGCCGGCTATCCCAGCATCCTCAGCGCTATCCAGGCTGCCGCCCGCAAGCTGAACACTGGAGAACCCATAGAACCGCGCCGCTTACCCGCGAATTCCGATGGGGCCAAAATTGTAGGCAAGTCCGTTCCGCGGCCGGACGCGCTCGGTAAGGTCACCGGCGCCACGAAATTCACCGACGACATCAACTTTGAAGGCATGCTGTACGCGCGGGTGAAACGCGCCGGGGTGCCGCATGCCATCTTGACCCGCATCGACGTCGAGCTGGCGCGCCAGCTGCCCGGCGTAGTCGCCGTGCTGATCGCTGACGACATCCCGGGAGAACGCAACCACGGGGTGGTCGTTTACGATTGGCCGACGATGGTTGGGGTAGGGGAGCGCGTTCGTTACATTGGAGATGCGGTCGCCATCGTCGCTGCGGAGACGCCAGAGGCAGCTGCCCAGGCCCTGGAATTGATCGAGCTGGAATTCGAACTCCAGGAAGTGATCAGCGACCCGGTGCGCGCACGCCAGGCGGACGCTCCCACGCTGCACGAAAAAGGCAACACGCTCAAACACATCAAGGTGCGCAAGGGAGATATGGCGCGCGGTTTCGAAGACGCCGACCTGATCGTAGAGGGCACTTATCACACGGCGATCACAGAACATGCTTTCATCGAGCCGGAATGCAGCATCTCAAGGCTGACCGATGAGGGGCGCATAGAGATCTACGTCGGGTCCCAGATCCCTTACGCCGATCGCAGCCAGGTCGCCAGGGTTCTGAACCGGCCGGAAGAGGATGTGCGCATTATCGGCATGATGATCGGCGGAGGATTCGGCGGCAAAGAGGACATCGCCGGGCAGATTCATGCTGCCTTGCTCACTCAGGCGACCGGCAGCCCGGTCAAGTTGCTTTTCGACAGGCATGAGAGCTTACTGGTTCATCCAAAGCGGCACGGCACACAGATCAAGGTCAAGATCGGCGCTCGCCGGGACGGTACTTTGACCGCCGTAGAATCCGAATTATATGGGGATACCGGCGCCTACGCTTCTTTGGGCGAGAAAGTCATGACCCGAGCAACCACGCATTCCTCCGGGCCCTACGACGTGCCGCACAGCAAAGCCGATTGCTACGCGATGTACACCAACAACCCGCCGGCCGGCGCATTTCGCGGTTTTGGTGTGACCCAATCCTGCTTTGCGGTGGAGAGCATGATCGATATCCTCGCTGAACAGCTGGAGATGGATCCAATTACGCTGCGCCGCAAGAACGCTCTGCACCTGGGATCCATCACCAACACCGGACAGGTCCTGGGAGAGAGTGTCGGGTTGCTCGAATGCCTGGACCGGGTTGAGCGCGAGATGATCCGCCTGACGGGCGGAAAAGATCCCTTTATTTCGAAGCCGGTGGATGGCGCGGCGCATTTGCGCCGCTCCTGGGGGATAGCCGTCGCTTATAAGAACACCGGCTTAGGCGGTGGAGCTCCGGACAAAGCCTCGGCCGAAGTGGAGCTCTTGGAGGATGGCACCCTGGAGGTGCGTACTTCCTCCGCCGAGATCGGGCAGGGCCTTGTCACAGTATTGCAGATGATCGTCGCCGAAGAGTTCGAAGTGCCGCTTAATCAGGTGCGGGTGCTGCTTTCGGATACCGATCTTACCCCCGACGGCGGCCCAACAACCGCCTCGCGGCAAACTTACGTGAGCGGAAACGCGGCCCGCTACGCCGCCCGCACCCTTCGACAGGCCATTACCAGCACGCTGGCAGAGAAGTTCGATTACCCGCCGGACCAGATCCGCTTTGTCGAAGGCCTGGCGCGGGTCAACGGACATTCAATCGAGCTCGGCAAGGTCGTGGAAGAGATGAGATTGGAAGGCCGCCAACCTCGCGCGCTGTATGAATATTGGGCCCCGGAGACCAAACCGTTAGGCCAGGGTGGAGACATGCATTTCGCCTTCTCTTTTGCCGCTCAGGCTGCCGAAGTTGAAGTCAACACCCTGACTGGAGAGGTCACTGTCCTGCGGGTCATCGCCGCTAACGATGTTGGCAAAGCGATCAACCCACTGGGATTGCAGGGCCAGATCGAGGGTGGGGTGATGATGGGTTTGGGAAACGCGCTGACCGAGAATTTCATTATGCAAGATGGTTACGTCGTCACCGATCGCCTGGCACGGTACCGTATGCCGTCCATCGTCCATACGCCCGAGATCATCTCCATCGTCGTGGAACACCCCACGGCGGATGGTCCATTCGGAGCCAAGGGTGTAGGTGAAATCTCCAGCATACCCACTACTCCGGCGATCACCAACGCCATATACAATGCAGTAGGGGTGCGGGTGGATCGCTTGCCTGTTGATCAAGAGGTGATCGCCCGGGAATTAAGCCACGGTTTCAGCCGGGAGAAAGCAGTCGTAGGGGCATGAGCTCGATCGGGATCCCCCAATGGCTGGCGTGGGGGCGTGAGATCCAGGCTTTAGCCCAGACCGGGGCACAATACGCCGCTAACGACTACGAACGTGAGCGCTACGCGCGCCTGCGCGCCATCGCCGCGGAGATCATCTCCGAGCATACGGTGCTCGATTTTGACTCACTGGATGCTGCTTTTGCCCACCAGATCGGCTACGCTACGCCGCGAGTGGATGTGCGCGGCGCCGTTTTCCGGGAGGGGCAGCTGCTCTTCGTGCGGGAGCGTGCGGATGGCGGCTGGACATTACCTGGCGGTTGGGCTGATGTCGGCGACATGCCTTCCGGCGCCGTGGAACGCGAGGTGCTGGAGGAAAGCGGCTTCCAAGTGCAGGCGAGCCGGTTGATCGGCGTTTACGATGCTAATCGTCTCGGTCAGCTGGAGGTTTTTCACGCTTTCAAGCTGGTGTTTTTATGCGAATTGGAGGGTGGTGATGCCCGGGTGAGCTCGGAGACCACGGCGGTTGACTTCTTCGGTCCTGATAATCTTCCCGTGAGGCTGTCCGGGGAAAGGACGACTGCGCGCCACATCCGTGACGCGTTCATTGCCTGGCAGGACCCCAGCATTCCTGCGATTTTTGATTGACGCGCGTTTCGAAACTCGCGTTCACCGGTCAGCGCATAATACAATGGAACCCAACCCTGCCCTCACCGAATTGCCTTTCGATTTACCAGGCCGCGTTTTCAGAAGCCCCATGCCTTTCTCCGCTTACGATCAAGGCGGCCAGCTGCTGGGCGCCTACCACCGGGAGAAGATTGCCGCTATCGTCCAACTGGCTCCGGACGAGGAGTGTTTGCAGTTGACCGGCAAAGAGCTGCGCGCGCTGTATGTTCTAGAAGGGTTCGAGGTTATCTATCAGCCTATCCTGGACATGGGAATACCCTCGCGATCTGAGTTTGAGCGATCTCTCGCGATGGCGCTGGAAGTAGCCCAATCGGGGAACAACCTGGTGATACATTGTCACGCGGGCATTGGCAGAACGGGGACATTTCTGGCCTGCCTGGCGAAACGCATCCTGGGGTTTAGCGGAGACCAGGCTGTTTCCTGGGTCCGCCAGTTCATCCCCCACGCTATCGAAACCGAGGGGCAAAGGCAGTTCGTAGCCCATTGCTGAACCACGTTGGCGCACTGGAAAGGAATTCCATGCTCATCATCAATGGTAAGCTGATCACCTGGGGTACCCCTAATCGCATCCTTGTGGGGCAGGCGCTGCTTATTCAAGACGGGCTGATCGCCGCCATCGGTCCGCAGGAGGAGCTGATCTCCCAACATCCTGAAGCGCAGCAGCTAGACGCGTCAGGGCAGTACGTGATGCCCGGCAATATCTGCGCCCATACTCATTTTTATGGCGCGTTTGCCCGGGGGATGGCGATTCCTGGCAGAGCGCCGCGAGATTTCCCCGAAATCCTGAAAAAGTTGTGGTGGCCGCTGGATAAAGCGTTGACGTCTGAGGACGTGCGCGCTTCTGCGCAGGTGATGTTGGTCGATGCAATCCGCCACGGTACCACCACGTTGATCGACCACCATGCATCGCCCAACGCCATTGAAGGGTCTCTTGATATGATCGCCAGCGTTGTGGACGAGGCCGGCTTGCGCGCGGTGCTGTGTTACGAGGTCACCGACCGGGACGGGCAGGACAAAGCGCTAGCCGGTATTCACGAAAACGTACGCTTCCTCGAGCGAGCCGGGCAAGAGCAAATCGCCGGGGGACGAGTGGCGGGGACCTTCGGACTGCACGCCAGCCTGACGCTATCCGAGGAGACCCTGGAGACCTGCCGTCAAGCCGCCCCGGAGGGGACCGGCTTCCACATCCACGCCGCCGAGCACGAAGCTGATGAATACGACAGCCTAGCGCGCTCCGGCTTGCGGGTTGTGGATCGTCTAAAACGGCACGGGATTCTGGGCTCCCAAACGATCGTAGCCCACGCGGTGCATGTGGACGCTGTCGAGATGAATTTGTTGGCGGAGAGCGGCACCTGGGTGAGCCACCAGCCGCGCTCGAATATGAACAACGGCGTGGGCGCGGCCCAGGTTGAAGCCCTGCTGCGCCTGGGGGTAAAGATGTGTCTGGGAACGGACGGCTTCTCGCATACCATGTGGGAGGAATGGAAGACCGCATACCTGCTGCACAAAGTCTGGCACCGGGACCCACGGCGCATGCCCGCCTCCGATATCGCTCAGATGGCCGTTTATAACAACGCCGGGCTGGCGGGTCAATTCTTTCCGGAAGCGCCGCTTGGCGTGCTGGAACCTGGGGCGCACGCCGACCTGATCTTGGTCGATTACCATCCCCATACGCCACTGACCGTTGATAACCTGCCCTGGCAGATCGTCTTCGGTTTTCACGAGAGCATGGTCACGACCACCCTCGTCGCCGGAGAAGTGTTGATGAAGGACAGGCAGATTCTTATCCTGGACGAGGAGGCTGTCATCGCCCACGCCCGGGAGCTTGCCCCGGATGTGTGGTCACGTTATGAAAGCTTTGTCCCTGTAGACTAAATAATAGGAGCATGAATGAGCAAGAGCAATAATCAGCCTCTACCCGTGCTGGCCATTTTAGGCGGCACCGGCAAGGAAGGCCCTGGATTGGCCATGCGCTGGGCCAGTACAGGTTACCCGGTGATCATCGGCTCACGCCTGACGGAGAAAGCGGAGCGTACTGCGGCTGAGCTGAACGAGAAATTGGGGATTGACAGCATTCAAGGACTGGAGAACGGCGCAGCGGCCCGCGCAGCCGAGATTTGCGTGCTAACCGTCGTTCACACTGCTCACAAATCTGCAGTGGAGGGCCTGCGGGAAGACTTGCAAGGCAAAATCCTGGTCGACGCCACCGCGCGGGTCGATTTTCGCGATCCAAAGCCGCCTACGCCGCCCTCTGCTGCGCGCATGGCTCAGGATAAGCTTGGCCCCGGAGTGCGTGTTGTGGCTGCTCTGCAAAATGTCCCGGCGCATATTCTGAAGCGCAACCTGGAGGGCAGGCTCGACTCAGCTGTGTTGGTGTGCGCCGATGATGTGGAGGCCGCGGAACGAGTTATGGAATTAATTGAGGCCGGTGGCATGCGCGCCTATTTCGCCGGCGATCTGGATAACGCCGTGGTTGTTGAGGGGCTCACCTCGATCTTGATCAGCCTGAACAAACATTACGGCGTCAAGACCGCCAGTATCGGTGTGACCGGTCTATGAACGCCAGGTTGCTATGACTCTTTCATTGACCCCTTTACCGGGCATCCCACTGATCCGTCAAGGAGACAACTTGGCGGATATTATTTTGCGCTCGTTAGAACGCGCCCATATAACCTTATCAGATGGGGATATCCTGGTTCTCGCCCAAAAGATCGTGTCCAAGGCAGAAGGTCGCCAGGTCAACCTACTGACGGTGAAGCCGTCTTCCCGGGCTGAACAGCTGGCCGAAAGTGCGAAGAAAGACCCGCGCTTGCTTGAGTTGATCTTGCGCGAGAGCAACGAAGTGCTGCGCGTGCGGGGGGAATTGATCATCGTTGAACACCGGTTGGGTTTCGTTTGCGCCAACGCCGGCATCGATCACTCCAACGTTTGTGGATTGGGGGACGCGCAGGAGGATTGGGTGCTGCTGCTGCCGGAAGACCCGGACGCCTCAGCCGCGCGCCTGCGCGAGGCGCTCGAGAGCGCCAGTGGAGCGCGCATAGGGGTGCTGATCATCGATTCCCATGGGCGGTCCTGGCGCATGGGAACGGTCGGGTTTACGATTGGTTTATCCGGACTGCCGGGATTACTCGATTTACGCGGACGGATGGACCTGTTCGATTACCAGCTGCGGGTGACGCAAGTCGGCGTAGCCGATGAGCTTGCCGCAGGAGCTTCTTTGGTGATGGGCCAGGCCGCCGAAGGTACACCGGTCGTACACGTCCGCGGCTTTCCGTATCCGCTGCGGGAGGGCCATCTGGAGGAGCTGCTCCGCCCGAAGGATCAGGACCTTTTCCGGTAGCCGATCCTGCTTTTTTCATGCACTGCTAATACCCTCGCACTGGCGCCGCGGTACAATAAATAAACCAACGAACCTTACGTTAGTTCCTTCAATAGCTTAATTCCAAACTAAAAAGGAGAGTTTTCTTTAAATGTCGTTAGCGATGATCCCAAGTTCTTACAGGGACCTGTTAGCCGATGAGACACGTGCTTTCGTATATTTAGCAACGGTCATGGACGACGGGTCGCCTCAGGTGACCCCAATCTGGTTCAATACCGATGGCGAAAACATCTTGATCAACTCCAAGAAAGGCCGTGTGAAGGATAAGAACATGCGGGAGCGTCCTAAGGTTGGTTTGCTGATCATGGACCCGAAGGATGAGTACCGCTTCTTGATGGTTCGGGGGACCGTAATAGAAATTCGCGAAGCTGGCGCAAAAGAGCATATCGACGCCCTGGCTGGGAAATATACCGCCGAGGCCAAATATAAGAATCTAAAGCCCGGTGACGTGCGAGTCACGTATGTCATCGAGCCGTTCAGCGTTTACACCCACTGAACTGAATGGCAAGCGTAAGCGCTGTGCAGGGGATCCACCGGTTCTTGCGCTCGCGGCGATCGGTCCGTCGGTTTCAAGAGCGGCCGGTCAAGCGAGACGTGCTGGAAAGGATACTCGAGTCGGCTACCTGGGCGCCTTCGGCGCATAACCGCCAGCCGTGGCGATTCGCTGTGCTGACCCAACCTGGAGACAAAGCGAACCTGGCCCGGGCGATGGGTTCCGATTTCCGCCGGGATTTGCAAGACGATGGGCTCTCTGAAGATGAAATCGAGAAGATGGTCCAGTGCTCACGCCAGCGTTTGGAATCCGCCCCCGCAGTAATCGTCCTCTGTATGGACCTTCTGGTAGGAGATGTTTACCCG
This sequence comes from uncultured Anaerolineaceae bacterium, assembly GCA_964400875.1. Lineage (GTDB taxonomy): Bacteria > Chloroflexota > Anaerolineae > Anaerolineales > UBA4823 > CAYNWK01. The sequence goes on from CAYNWK010000015.1 coordinate 30,193, forward strand.
GACGAGGCGCGCCAGCGAGCAGAATATCTCATGGGGGTGCAGGGTGTGGCGCTAGCAGGAGAAAACCTGCTTCTCGCCGCCCATGCGGAAGGTCTGGGAGGAGTGTGGGTGTGTGCGCCCCTCTTCGCTCAGGACACCGTGCGCCAATGTCTCGATCTCCCTGAGGAATGGGACCCGCTCGGTCTGGTTTTACTCGGATACCCGGAGGCGATTCCGGAACGGCGCGCACGCCGTGCGGTTACCGAGGTAGCGCGCTTTTATTAGGATGAGCTCGAGATGAAAGTCCTTGCTCTGGCTGGGGGAGTTGGTGGCGCGAAACTGGTCGATGGGCTGGCTCAAAATTTGCCAGCAGGCGACTTGTCCGTTGTGGTCAACACCGGCGATGATTTCGAGCACCTGGGATTGTGGGTCTGTCCTGACCTGGATACGGTTTGTTATACCCTGGCGGGCCTCGCCAACCCGGATACCGGTTGGGGTCGCAGTAACGAAACCTGGAACGCCCTGGAGACCTGGGTGACCCTGGGCGGCCCTGATTGGTTCCGCCTGGGCGACCGAGATTTGGGATTGCATTTGGAACGCACCCGGCGCCTGCATGCCGGAGAATCTCTCCAGAAAATCACGGCTCACTTTTGCGCTGCCTGGGGGATCGAGCACCTGGTTTTACCGATGAGCGATGACCCCATCCCGACCCGGGTATTGACCGCAGAAGGTGAGCTACCGTTCCAAGAATATTTCGTCAAATTGCGCTGCCAGCCTATCGTCCGGGGCTTTCGATTCGAAGGCGTTGCCAGGTCGCGCCCGGCGCCCGGCGTGCTGGAGGCAGTTGGTTCCGCAGACCTGGTGGTGATGTGTCCCTCGAACCCGTGGGTGAGCATCGATCCCATCCTGGCGGTGCCGCGTATTAAACCGGCGTTGGCAGAGAAACCCATATTGGCGGTCTCACCCATCATCGGCGGTGAAACAGTCAAAGGCCCGGCGGCGAAGATGTATGCTGAACTGGGCATAGAACCTTCCGCAAGCGCGGTGGCAGGGCATTATGCCGGTTTGTTGGATGGTTTCGTGCTCGATCGAGTCGATACCGAGCAAGAGGAGGGCATCCAGGCGAATGGTGTAAAGACATTGGCAACCGACACCTGGATGCGAGTCCAGGTTGATCGCCGCCGGTTAGCGCGTGAGGTTTTGGAATTTGGGCAGCGCTTGCTGTCCAAATAACTTGTTCTACCTTAGGAGTCTGTAAGTGTTTAGTTTCTTATGAAATGAAAACCCGTAATATAATAATCACGCGAACTAATTGAGGAGGGTTTGCCAAGGGAGTATCCTATCCTAGAGAGCTCGCCCAGGTGCAAAGTACGCCGAGCTTTGCAAGAAATCGTTGTTTGTACTTATCCACGTCCTTCTGCGGTTGGCTAACTGTACGTTGACACCAACAATGTGGTTGATGGTCAATCGCCAGAGCGACAGGCGGCCGCCATTGCAGGCTTAGACAACTTATTTTTACCGGCGGCTTGCACGACACCTGGAGATATTTCCATGACCTTATGGGCAATAGTGCCTGTTAAACCGCTCCGCAGGGGCAAATCACGCCTGGCGGAGGTACTTTCAGAAAGCGAGCGCGCCGAGCTGAACCGGCGTCTGTTAGCGCATACGCTGGATACACTCAGAGCGCTCCCGGAAATCGAACAAATCCTGGTGGTCAGCCGGGACCCATCTGCCTTATCGCTGGCCCGTGAGCACGGTGCGCGCACCGTGCAGGAAAATGGCGCGCCGCAGCTCAACGTCGCGTTGACGCGTGCAACCGTCGTAGCGCGGAATTACGCCACCCGCGGCGTGCTGGTTATTCCCGCAGATCTCCCTTTGATTACACCGGAAGATCTGCGCTTAATCCTGGCCCGTGTTGAAGAACCGCCTGTGGTCGTGGTCGTTCCCGATCGGCACCGGCAGGGTACCAATGCCTTATTGGTCTGTCCGGCAGGCTTGATCGAGTATGATTTTGGTCCCGACTCCTTCGAGCGGCATTGTGAGCGCGCTCGCCAGGCCGGCGCCCGCCTGGAGGTTTGCGAGCTGCCTTCGTTAGCGCTGGATATGGATCTACCGGAAGACCTTACGATCGTTGGTGATGAGCTGGCTCAATGGAACAACGAATCAATCATTGATGGAGGAGCAAATGTCTGAACGGGTAGCGCTGTATTTACAGGATGCCCACGATCTGCGCGACGGACTAGAATACGCACGCTATGCCGAAAAGCGTGGCTTCGAGGCAGTCTGGCAGGCTGAATCCCGCCTGGTCCGCGATGCCATCGTACCGATGGCAGCTTATGCCGCGGTGACAGAGCGGATCAAAGTCGGCTCGGGAGTGATCAACAATTGGACGCGCAACATTGGTTTGTTGGCTGCGACATTCCTGACGCTTGACGACCTGGCGCCTAACCGCGTCATCTGCGGTATAGGCGCCTGGTGGGACCCGCTGGCGCGCAACGTCGGCATCGAACGGAGAAAACCGCTCACCGCCATGCGAGAGACGGTCGAGGTCCTTCGCCGCCTGCTGAACATGGAACGGGTCACTTTCCATGGCGAGTTTCACAATGTTGATGGGATCGAACTGGACGTGGTCCACGGCCGCAGAGAGCCGCGCAACGTGCCGATCATGATCGGCGCGACCGGCGATATGATGATGGAGCTGACCGGCGAGATCGCTGACGGCGTGGTGCTCAATTACTGCGTACCGCCGGCATATAACGATAAGGCTTTGGAGCTGCTGGAGAAAGGCGCGGAGAAGTCCGGCCGTACGCTTGACGACCTCGACCGACCTCAGCTGGTGGTCTGTTCGGTAGATGAAGATCACGATAGGGCTATCGACACCACCCGCGAGCTGCTCACCCAGTATCTGGCCCAACAACCGCATATCGCCAAAGCCTCTGGTGTCTCCAAGGACGTAGTCGCCAAGATCCAATCTACCCTAGGTTGGCCAGCTACGAGAGAACAGATAGGCCAGGCCAAGCATCTGGTCCCAGAAGAGCTGATCCACCGCATCACCGCCTCCGGTACGCCGGAGGAAGCCCGCGCCAAGGTAAATGAATACCGCAAACACGGCGCGACCGTGCCGATTTTATACCCGGTCGGCGGCGACGTGAGACTGCTTATCGATACCTTCGCGGTAGCTTGAGAGCATCCGTGTCCGATCAATAGCCAAGATAATATGACCCTTCCCTCAAATTCCAAGCACGAATTACAACCCAACTCTCGCCACTGTTTCGTGTGCGGCCTGGACAATCGCTTTGGGCTGCGTTTGCGGTTCTATGAGACCGGCCCTGGTGAGGTGACCGCCGAATACACCGTCCCCGAGCATTTTCAAGGGTATCCCGGAGTTGTCCACGGCGGCATCGTCGCGGCTATGCTGGACGAGCTGGCTGGTCGCGTCCACATGGTCGGCGACCCGCCGCGTTTCATGTTCACAGCCCGCCTGGAGGTGCGCTACCGGAAAAACGTCCCGGTTGGGCGTCCCTTGCGGCTGGTTGGCTTGGCCGGAAAAAGACGAGGTCGATCCGCCGAGGCCACCAGCCAGATATTCGGCCCTGAAGGTGCCTTGCTGGCCGAAGCCCATGCAGTACTCGTTGACGTTCCTGAAGAAGTGCTTGCCGAATCCGATCTGGAAGGGCTGGGCTGGCAGGTATATCCGCGTGATATGGCGCAGCCTGTTGAGAGTAAGGATTGGAAGCTCGGCATCGGCGAATGATGGACCTGGAAAATAGTAAACAGGAAAGCCAACATGATCATCGAATATCACAGGCCTAAATCGCTCGATCGAGCCCTGGAATTGTTGGCCCGCGAGGAGATCGTTACACGTCCGCTGGCTGGCGGCTCGGCCCTTACACGCCCATCTCGGGAACAGTTTGCCGCCGTCGATCTGCAAGCCCTGGGATTGGACGCGGTCCACAACCGGGGTAATTTCCTCGACCTGGGCGCTATGGTCAGTCTAGAGGCTTTGATGGCAACGCCGCAGGTGCAGCCCGCATTGGAAAAAGCCATACGCCACGAGGCGAACTACAATTTACGCCAGGCTGCCACGGTAGCCGGTACGCTGGTGGCTGCGGATGGACGTTCACCTTTTGCAACAATCTTGCTGGCCGCGGACGCCCGCATCCGGTTCAAGCCGGGCGATGAAGAGATCGATCTGGGCGATCTTCTCCCGGTTCGCGCGGCCGAGTTGAAGGGCAAGCTGATCACGGAGATCACTATTCCGCTCAACGCAAGCCTCGCTTACGAGTACGTCGCCCGAACACCTGCGGATTTTCCGCTCGTTTGCGTCGCGGTGGCGCAGTGGCCTTCCGGACGCACCCGGGTGGCGTTAGGCGGTCACGGCAGCGCGCCAAGCCTGGCATTCGACGGCACGGAAGCCGAAGGCGCGGCGGTTGCCGCACGTGAGGCTTACAGCGCAGCCGGGGACCATTGGGGCAGCGCGGAATATCGTAAAGAGATCGCCGCGGTTTTAACAGAACGGTGTTTGCGGGAAATTCGAAATTCATAAATCGTTTGAGGACTGGCATGCAGATCAACCTGAAGGTTAATGGTGAAGAACGAGCCATAAATATTGCTGCCGGCGACAGCCTGCTAAGAACCCTGCGAAGTCTGGGATACTTCAGCGTTAAGCATGGCTGCGAGACAGGGGAATGCGGCGCATGTGCGGTCTTGCTGGATGGGAAACCGGTCAACACTTGCGTTCACCTGACTGCCCAGACCGAGGGGCATTCCATAGAGACCCTGGAGGCGCTGGGCGAGCATCCTGAACAGGGCTGGAAGCGCACCGAAGGCCTGCACCCCTTGCAGCAGGCGTTTGTTGACAGCGGTGCAATCCAGTGCGGGTACTGTACGCCAGCACAGATTTTGGCTGCCGCTGATCTGCTGGCGCGCAACCCGTCTCCCAGCGAAGCGGAGGTGCGAGAGGCGCTCTCTGGCGTACTTTGTCGCTGCACCGGCTACCTCAAACCGGTTCAGGCGGTGCTGCGCTCCGCCGCGATCCTGCGTGGGGAACAGGTCGATCCCATCAACGGCTCACTCCCGGCGCCGTCGGTTTGGTTAGAGCCTTCTGGGGTTGAACCGGGTGGCGGCGCACTGACTACATCGCCCGGGAGCGCTGCTCCAGAACTTGAGCTGCGGGTAATGCCGCAGATCCAGGTCGCCCCGGAGTCCGAGGCATGGCAGCGGGTGGGTAAACCAGAACCCAAGGTGGACGCGGTCAAGCTCGTGCAGGGGAAGCCGGCCTTCACCGCCGATTTCGAACGCCGGGGGTTGCTCCACGCCAAGGTGCTGCACAGCCCGCATGCCCATGCGCTGATTAAATCCATCGATGTGAGCAAAGCAAGGGCGTTGGAAGGCGTCGAAGCGGTCTTGACCTGGCAAGACTTGCCCCGGGTGATCTACTCCACCGCAGGTCAGTCCGACCCCATTCCTGGGCCTCTCGACGCCTTTTCGCTGGATAAGAAAGTGCGCTTCGTAGGCGATCGGGTGGCGTTCGTCGCCGCTGAAACCGAGGAGATCGCCGAGAGGGCGTTGGAACTAGTCGAGGTCGAATATGAGCTGCTGCCTGCGGTTCTCGACATGGAGACAGCGCTTCGCGAGGATGCCCCCCGCATTCACGACGAGCCGGAATACGTGGATTTCGCCGATTCGGACCCCAGCCGCAATCTGGCTGCGCATATCGCCATCGACATCGGCGATGTGGAATCCGGGTTCGCCGATGCAGATTTTATCTTCGAAGAGCAGTATGCCGTACCCAAAGTGCAGCAGGCGCATATCGAGCCTCACGTCGTAGTTTCCTACTGGGATGAAAACGACCGACTGGTGATTCGTACCAGCACCCAGGTCCCTTTTCACGTCCGCCGGCAGCTGGCGCCTGTGCTCGACCTGCCGATTAAACGCATCCGGGTGATCAAACCGCGCATTGGCGGTGGGTTCGGCGGCAAACAAGAAGTCCTGATCGAGGACGTGGCCGCGCATTTGACCATCGCCACCGGGCGACCGGTGATCTACGAATACACTCGCGAGGAGGAGTTCATCGCAGCCCGGTCACGGCATCCGATGCGTGTCAGGATGAAGACTGGGGTCAAAAAAGATGGCACAATCACCGCCAACGCGATGTACGCGTTGAGCGATACCGGTGCTTATGGCTGCCATGCGCTGACGGTGACCGGCAATACCGGTCACAAAGCGATGGCGCTCTACGTTGGGGATAGCCCTTACCGGGAGAAACCCAATATTCGTTTCTATGCTGACGTGGTATACACCAATACGCCGCCCTCAGGTGCTTACCGGGGATATGGGGTGCCGCAGGGCTTTTGGCCCGTAGAGCGTCACATGGAGATGATTGCCCGGGAACTGGGCTTCGATGCTTTGGAGTTTCGTTTGAAGAACGCTCTGCGTGCAGGGGAGTTACAACCCTTCAGCACTGCCTGGAGCGAAGGCCGCGCCCCGCAGCCTGAGACGATTGAAACTTGTGGGCTGGAAGAGTGCGTCCGCCAGGGCAAAGCTGCTATTGGTTGGGACCAAAAGTACGGCAACGAAGCCTGGCGTCAAATGCCTGGCAAGCCGTATTTGCGCAAAGGTATTGGCGTCGCCATGGTGATGCAAGGCACAGCCATCCCCTATCTTGACATGGGCGGCGCAAGTATAAAGATGAACGACGATGGTTCTTTTAACTTGCTGGTCGGCGCCACCGATCTGGGGACCGGTTCGGACACGGTGCTGGCCCAAATGGCCGCCGAGGTGCTTGGCGTCCCGGTCGATGACGTGGTGATCTATTCCTCGGACACCGATTTCACACCCTTTGACAAAGGCGCATACGCTTCCAGCACGACCTACATCTCCGGAGCGGCGGTGGTCAGGGCCGCCGAACACGCTGCCGAGCGAATCCGCGTGCGCGCCGCGCGCATGTTGAACGAGCGCTCTGCGCCTAAAGTCAAAGTTGACCCGCATGCCCCGCCTGAGGTCAAACCGGATGACATCCATCTGGCTGATCGACAAGCCTACGCTCCGGATGGTCGCTCGGTGACAATGTCCGAGATCGGCCACGATTCACTCCACTACGCTAATCAAGAACAGATCATGGGAATCGGTTCGTACATGTCGCCGGTCGCCCCGCCCCCCTTTGCCGCCCAGTTTGCCGAGGTCACGGTGGACGTCGAAACTGGCGCGGTGACCGTTGACAAATTGGTCATGGCGGTGGATTCGGGCGTGATCGTCAATCCTCTGACCGCCTCTGGCCAGATCGAGGGTGGGATGACTCAGTCCTTGGGGTATGCGGTAAGCGAGGAGATGGTTTACGACGAAAAGGGGCGCGCCCGGGAGCGGGATCTGTACGATTATCATATTTTCCGTGCCCACGAGATGCCCGATCTAACTACGATCTTCGTCGAAACTTTCGAACCTTCCCATCCGTTCGGGGTCAAGGCTGTCGCCGAGATCCCAATGGACGGGGTCGCCCCGGCAGTGGGCAATGCCATCCTGGATGCCTGCGGCGCGCAGATCCGAGAGAACCCCACCACCCCGGAAAAGGTCTGGCGAGCCCTGAAGGGTTAAGATGGATCAACTCGGCCTTTGGATCGAACGAACTCTAGGGATCGGCGCGGAAACGCAGCAGCGGCTGCTGGCTTCTCTGGTCGCAATCCTAATCCTGTGGATCATCCATTTCTTACTAAGGCGCGCCGTGATCGACCAGATCAAGGAGCAGCGCGCACGTTTCCTGTGGCAGAAACTGGTTGCTTATATCTCCTTCGCCGTTGGTTTGTTGGTGGTGGGTTCGGTCTGGATCCAGGGCTTACAGTCCCTGGCGACTTATCTGGGTTTGGTATCGGCAGGTCTGGCGGTGGCGCTCAAAGACCCCATCACCGACTTGATGGGTTGGGCCTTTATCCTCTGGCGCAGACCTTTTGAAGTGGGCGACCGGATCCAGATCGGCGAATACGCCGGCGACGTGATCGATCAGCGCGTCTTCAAGTTCTCGTTGATGGAGATCGGCAATTGGGTCGAGGCAGACCAGAGCACCGGGCGGATCTTGCACATCCCCAACGGACGGGTGTTCACCAAGGTGTTGGCTAACTACACCAAAGGATCGGATTTCATCTGGAACGAGATCCCCGTCCTGGTGACCTTCGAGAGCGATTGGCAGAAGGCTAAAGCACTTCTGGATGAAATATCCCGGGATCACGCTGCCGAGATCGCCAGGGGGGCGGAGCAAAGCTTCAAAAAAGCCGCCCAACATTATATGATTGAATATAACCAGCTCGGTTCGATCGTATATACGAGCGTCAAAGACAGCGGCGTGCTGCTCACCATCCGTTATTTATGTGAACCCCGCAAACGACGCTCCAGCACGGAAGCCATTTGGGAAAATATCTTGCGAGAATTCGCCGGACACGCGGACATCGATTTCGCGTACCCGACACGACGGTTTTACGACAACCTGCGGGAAGGCAAACAGGCCCATATGGTCGAGTTCGCCCACGAAAGAATGGATTAATTGAGACGATGACCACTTACGTGATCGGGCACGTCAACCCGGACACCGATTCGATCGCCGCGGCGATGGGATATGCCTGGCTGCTTCGCGAGCGGGACGATCTCGATGCGCTCGCCGCGCGCGCCGGCGCATTGAACCCGCAAACGACTTGGGTGCTCAAACGCCTGGATCTGGAATCTCCGCTGCTGCTGAACGACGCTTCGCCGCGTTTTGAGTCGGTCGCCCGGAGGTTGGATACGACGACCCCGGAGAGCCCGCTGCGCGATGCCTGGGGGATCGCCAGCCGAACCTGGGGTGTGGCGCCCATCGTCAATGAGGACGGCACGCCCTTTGGTTTAGTCAACGGCCCCAGCCTGTTCGAGTATCTAAGCCACCTGGTCGGTCCCCATCCGCGCCGCCAGGAGATGCGCATAGCCGAAATCCTCGACCTGCCCAGCAATCAAGCCTGCGATACCAACGTGCCTCGTTTTGAGAAAGGCGCGCGTATCCGCGATTCGCTCAACCGCATCTTGCGCGCCGAGGGCGACGATTTCTGGGTCGTAGACAAGGATGGCGCGTACCACGGCGTCTGCCGCCAGCGAGACGTGCTCAACCCACCGCGGTTGCGCCTGATCCTGGTCGATCACAACGAGCCTGGTCAGGCATTGGGCGCTCTGGAGGAAGCCGAGCTGGTTGAGATCCTCGATCACCACCGCCTGGGCAATTCATCGACCCACATTCCCATCCGTTTTAGCGTCGATGTGGTTGGCAGCACCAGCACTCTCGTCTCGGAACGCACGGAAGACGTCGGATTGAGCGCCCCACCCAAGATAGCCGGAGTTCTGCTAGCCGGGCTGCTTTCGGATACGCTGTTGCTGACCTCACCGACCACCACCGATCGGGATCACCGCGCCGCGGAGCGTTTAGCTCGATGGGCATTAGTGCACGGCGGTCCCTTAGAGAACGAATCGATTAAATCCTTCGGCGAACAGATCTTGCAGGCGGGCTCGGGGATTGCGGCGCGCGATCCCGATGAGGTCGTCAAGATGGATATGAAGGTATACGAGGCTGGAGGCTGGGATTTTGCCATTGCCCAGGCTGAGGTCACCGATTTGATGCAACTCAAGGAAAACCAGGCTGCGCTGCGGGAAGCGTTGCTGCGTCTGCGAGACAGCCGCGGCCTGGATTTTGCCATGCTGATGGTCACCGATGTAGTCAGTGGTTCCAGCCGTCTGCTGATGACCGAGGATGTCCCGGCTTTGAGTGACCTGCCGTACCCGCGGCGCTCGGATGGCACGCGTTTAGCCGAGGGCGTCGTCTCACGCAAGAAACAGCTGCTTCCGGTGGTTTTAGGCCTGTTGGAAAGCTAATCGATAACCCGTGAGATGAGCTCAATTTATCAGGCTTTAGCGGAACTAGAAGCTGAAAACCAAACCGGCGCGCTGTGCATCGTTGTTCGCAGCCAGGGATCGACTCCCAGGCATGAGAGCAGCAAGATGTTGGTTTACCCCGACGGGAGCATCCTGGGCACTGTAGGCGGTGGTGAAATGGAGAACCGGGTGATCGCCGCAGCTCTGGCAGCCATCGAAGACGGGCAGCCGCGCATCCTGGAATATCGTATGACCGATCCGGAGCGAGGCGATCCTGGCGTCTGCGGAGGTAAGGTGGAGGTTTTTGTGGAACCCGTTCGTCCAAAGCCGGTGCTGGTGGTGATCGGCGCGGGGCATGTCGGCCAGGCGGTAGCTCATCTGGCAGATTGGTTAGGATTTCGTGTGATCGCCAATGACGACCGCCCTGAATTCTGCACGCCCGAAGCCATCCCGGAAGCGGAGGAGTTTTACCCGATTCCCATGGAGCAGCTGCCTCAAGAGATGGAGATCACCGCCTGGACTTATCTGGTATTGACCACCCGGAGTGTAGATCTGGATGTCTCAGGGCTGCCCAGGTTGTTGGATACACCAGCTGCTTATGTCGGTTTGATCGGTTCCAGGCGGCGTTGGGCTACCGCACGCGCCAAGCTGGCGGAAGCCGGAGTACCGGAAGCTCAGATCGGGCAGGTACGTTCACCTATCGGTTTGGAGTTGAACGCCGAGACACCCGAGGAGATCGCTGTCAGCATCATGGCGGAGATCATCCTGCTGCGTCGTGGCGGCGATGCCAGGGTCATGAAAAGTGATCAAAGAGAACTGGAAAAGCTCAACAATACCCAAGCATGAAATTTTTCCGCACCAATGATTCGATCGGTGCGGATGACCGGAGGTTCACCTGAATGTGGCAAGATTATCACAACGTGACCAGCGTCGATGAAATACTGCAGCTCCTGGCCGGACGCGGGGAAAAAGCTCGGATCGTCGCCGGTGGTACAGATTTGATCCTTGAGATCGAACGCGAGGTTCGCACCGGGATAGAGACGCTGATCGACATCACTCGCGTACCGGGACTGGACCGCATCGTTTTGGATGAGGACGAGACCATTCACCTGGGTCCATTGGTCACCCATAACCATTGTGTCGAGTCGAAGCTGATCGTCGAGCGCGCCTTGCCGTTGGCTCAGGCGGCCTGGGAGGTGGGCGCGCCGCAAATTCGCAACCGGGGAACCATCGCCGGCAACTTGATCACCGCCTCCCCTGCCAATGATACGATTACACCCTTGATGGCTCTGGGCGCGAAAGTGACCCTGCGTTCAATCGCGGGCGAGCGGGTGGTCCGCCTGGAAGAATTTTATACCGGGGTGCGCGGTACGGTGATGCGTCCGGACGAGATGCTGGTTGATATCGCCTTTCCAGCTTTAGGTATCAACCAGCGGGGCATGTTTATCAAGCTTGGGCTGCGCCGGGCGCAGGCGATTTCCCTGGTTGACGTCGCCGCGGTCTTGACTTTCTCGGGTGAGCAGGTGGAGCGCGCAGCGATCACGCTGGGCGCGGTCGCGCCGACCATCATTCACGCGCGCCGCGCCGCGCAGTATTTAGCAGGCAAGGCATTGACGGGGGAGACTATTCAGCAGGCTGCCGATCTTGCGGCTGAAGACTCCAGGCCGATCGATGATGTGCGTGGTTCTGGCGCTTACCGCAGAGAGATGGTGCGCGTTTGCACCCTACGCAGCCTGCGTGCTATCGCGAGGGGAGAAGAGCGGTTGGACTATCCGGAGGCCCCGGTGCTGTTGTGGGGGAGCGAATATCACGGAGCTGCGCCGGATCTCTCCAACAGTTCGTTCCACGCGGCTGGTGACCCTATCGTTACTTGCATCAATGGGGTCGCGCGCAGCTTCACCAGCGGCCACCAAAAGACTTTACTGCGCTTCCTTCGTGAAGACGCCGGGCTTCCGGGAACGAAAGAGGGCTGCGCCGAAGGGGAATGCGGTGCCTGCACCGTTTTTCTGGATGGCGTCGCTGTGATGAGCTGTCTGGTGCCGGCCGCGCGCGCTCACGGCGCGGATATCGTCACCATCGAGGGGTTGGCGAGGAATGGGCAGCTGCACCCTGTCCAGCGCGCCTTCATCGAAGAGGGCGCCGTTCAATGTGGCTACTGCACGCCGGGCTTCTTGATGTCGGCAGCCAAATTGCTCGAAGAACGCCCTCGTCCCAATCATAGTGATATCCAGACCGCGATCACAGGAAATCTGTGCCGCTGCACGGGTTATTATATGATCGTCAAAGCGATAGAACGAGCAGCACAAACCGAGGTGACATAATGGGTAGATACCGCCGTTCATACGTTGCCGAAGAAGCCCAGAAGAGACCCTGGGAGATTCATCCCGTCTGGAGGGGGATCGGCTGCATCTTTATGTTGTTGATCCCGGTCATGGCTTTTGCCGGAGCCTACATCCTGGTGCGGGAGAACTTCCAGCAGCGCTGGATTGCCGTGCCGTCGGAGCTTTCCAATACCTTCGTCATCCCCTTCCTGGGTACACGCCTGTACATTGCGGATCTCATGGGGACGGTGGCGTTGATGGTAATTGGATTTGGCCTAATGACAATTGTCTATGCGCTGATCTACCGGGTGATCGGTCCTTCACAATACGGCCCTTACGACGCGCCGCCTCCTAAAAGACGGAAGAGAAGGCGCTAAACTGTATGGAGCGTACCGTCCCCAGTACGGCTTCCGAGGAGATAGAACTTTACCTGCGCACGTATTATTCCTTGCTGCGCTCCTCGGCTGAAGTCCAGATACGTACACTGGAAGAAGCGCACATTCAGATGCGTTCTTTGCTGCATACCGGCGCACGCGAACAGACGCCGGATATGTCCGCGTTTATATACAGTTTGCTGCGCTTGCCGGACTGCATGCCTGATGTCGAACTGGTCGTTTTAGGCCAGAGTCCGGCTGTTTTTGCAAGGCGAGGCTATCCAGATGTGGAGGCCTGGGAGCAGGTTTATGCGCCTGCCCGGCGGCGGCGTTGCTTTTTTGATGGAAAGCGGACTTTAGCCTGTTTTATCGCCAGCCGTAGTGATATCGATGACGTGCTGCCAATGCTAACCGCCTACCAGATCGAGTGGAATAAGCTGCATTATCGCCTGCAAAACTTGCCGCGTTCGCTTAACCTCGAAAAAGTGCTGCACGAGGCCGGTGAGTTTCGCAGGCTGGCCCAGTCTCTGGAGATTCCGGAGGATGATTTCTCTCGGCTGTGTGCAGTCTTGGATGAAAGGGCCGCCAGCGTGTTAGCGCACATTGCTGCGCAGCCCTGTCGCTTGAGCGTGCAGCTGCTCAGCGGTTCGTTGAACGAATATTGGCGGGCGACGCGCTTATGGTGGGAAAATATCGAGCGCGCCTGCCCAGAGATCGTCGATCGGCCGGTTTATTTCATATCCAGCAATACGCACAGCGTGGTTAACCTGCTTTCCGGTTTTGCGCTGCAGCATCGCCAGGCGCTGCTTTCCTACCTGCGGCAGCCCGAAAACGCCGATCTGCTGGACGAATGGAACCAGATTCAAGCGAGCCGGGTGCCTTCCAGCGAGGAAAACTTCCTGTACTATCTGCTCAAACGATATCTGCAGACTCCTCCAGATCCATCTATTATTGAGAGCTATTGCCAAAACGAAGTCGATCGCGGCATACTGCGTGTTAACAGCCAGGATAGCTTCGACCTTGAAGCCCAGGTGTTCGAGTTGGCCAGTCTGAGTCCAGAGGAGCTGGACCCGCGCCTGGGTAGAGATTTGGGCTGCCTTGAAACCAGCGATGCGCTGATCCTGAACATCGATTACCCTTTAGGCCTTTCGGCGTACAACATCCTGGCGAAGATCGCCGAACAAGTCGGTGAAGTTTTAGGCGTGTACGTCATCGGGAAATCCGCTACGCTCAACGGCGTGATCGGAGATGTGCTGATCCCCAACGTGGTTCACGACGAACAATCCCAAAACACTTACCTGTTTTCCAACAGCTTCGATGCCGCCGATGTAGCCCCCAACCTGGTGTACGGAACGGTTTTAGACAATCAGAAGGCCGTTACCGTGCGCGGGACGTTCTTGCAGAACGATCAATATATGGATGTGTTTTACCGGGAGGGGTACACCGATATTGAGATGGAAGCCGGGCCTTATCTATCGGCGGTCTATGAGATGTACCGCCCACAACGCCATCCAACCAATGAGATCGTCAACCTGTACGGACTGCCGTTTGATTTGGGCGTGCTGCATTACGCCTCGGATACGCCTTTGAGCAAGGGAAGGAATCTGGGGGCCAGCAACCTCTCTTACTACGGCATGGATTCCACTTACGCGGTGACGATCGCGATTCTGAGACGGGTCTTCGAGCTGGAACGGGAACGTCTGCGTAAAAATTGAACCCGGATCGATCACTTGGAGTCAAAGCGGTATACCGTTGCGCGGTCGAAGTGGGCGGCGATTTGCGCCGAATTCAAGGCGACGTCTCCTGCCAGACCCTCTCTATCTAGGACTTCATCCAGGGTCTGCCCGTACTTCTCGCCGACTACGACCCAGGCGCGCCGGTAGGGCTTTTCCCCTTCGTAAAAAAAATCCCTCGAAATCCCGTAAGCGGTGAAATAATATTCGAGCATGGCACGCAGCGGGGCATCTGCAGCGACCGTGTCGCCAGCTTGCAGCTGGTCTTCGAGGTAGACTGCGATCTGTTCCTCGAGCCCCTGGTTTTGCACTGGCGGCCGATACGCGGCCGCTGTGGCGTACAGGTGCCATGCAGGGAGGGCTAATACCAGGACTGCCAGCAATAAACGCCTGCTGGTTTCCTGGATTTTTATGGGCAGCAGGCTGAACAAGCCGACCCATCCTGCCGCCGACCAGACCAGGTAGAGCGGCAGCAAGAACAACCAGATGCGCGCCAGGGGAGCGACGCGCTGCATCGCCAGCGCTCCGCCAATCCATAGGAGGGCTGCAATCTGCAGTGGGACTTTGTGCGACGAGATGCGCCTGTGCAGGGCAGTCGCGAAGGCAAACCCGATTATGGAGACTAGGATGGCGAAACGGGGGACATCTTTCATCCATAATTCCCAGGCGCTGCTGGCGCGTCCGGGTATACTCTCCAAGAAGTCTCCCCAGCTGAGGGAGGAGACGAAATTATTGCCGGCCAGTGAATCCCAGCCTGTGCCAATTAGGATTACGGGGGAATACAGCAAAACGGTAAGCAGGAGAACCGCCAACCCGCTGAACACCAGTTTTCCAAGAAACTTCCAACTTTCTTGCTGGTTGATGTCCTTTGCAATCATCGATAATAACAGCCATATCACCACCATCCCGAAGGGGTAGAGCATGATTGGTATCGTGTAGAAACCTAGGGTCGAAACCAGGATCAAAGCGCCCCAGGCGAATGGGCTGGGGTGTCGTTTCAGATATTCGCCAAGCATGACCGCAAATAGGGTAAACAGTGCGATCAAAGCATAGCCTCGGGCGTTCGTGGAGTAGTTGATCAGCGCGCTGAAAACCGCTGCAAGCGCAGCGCCAATTAATCCGGTCGCCCGGTTGTAAACCAGCCACCCCACGCCGTATGCAGCCGGCACAGTCAACACTCCCGCCAGGTAAGCGGGCAGCCGCACTGTCCAGGGATGGTTCCCTAATATCCGGGTAGAAAAGATAACCAGCAGCGTGTGGAAGATGTGGTTGTTGGGCAGGTGATAATCACTCATCGCGTAGCGTAAGGGCCGGGCGGCAAAGGCGATGTACGTATAAGCCTCATCGTGCAGCATAGGCGCAAACAGCGTCAACCCCCGAATAGCCGCTGCCAGCAGGGTGATACCGGCCAACACGAGCAGGTAGAAGCGTTCGTCCTTGGAGGGCTGCAGCGCCCGGAAAATCTGGCTGAGGTCGTCACGCAGGGAATACGACGCGATGCTACGAATCAGCCTGACGCTCCAAATCCGCAGCATATGGCGCAAAAATATACTGGCTGTCCCCAAGCCGATGAGCGCAAGCCCGCTCCAGCGAAGGATGGGGATCAATCGCTGGTACAGCAATGGGGAAAAGCTCTCCAGCGACCCATCCCGCGCGGCCAGGTCCAGGATCGCTTTCAGGTTTGGGTAAGGCAGGAACGAGGTTATAAGAAGGAGCAGACCGGAGGACAAGCAAAGCGCAGCCAGTCCGAGCGGTAGATTTCGAGAGAGTTTATCTTTGTTGGGCATCCTTCAGGAAAGAACCGCTAGGTTTAGAGGAGGTCCAGCTTGGACGCCTCAGCGACAGCTGCAGCGCGCGAGTCGACGCTCAGCTTCTGGTAGATATGCGTCAGATGGGCTTTGATGGTGCGCTCGGTGATCCCCAGGCGGTAGGCGATCTCCTTATTGCGTTCACCGCTCGCGACTCCCTCCAATACTTCTATCTCCCGAACTAGCTACACATCACTTTCAAAAATAAGGCTTGAAACGGAGCGGGATGGGACGAT
>CAYNWK010000016.1:0-42721 GCA_964400875.1 uncultured Anaerolineaceae bacterium
CCCCCAAGGGGACTCGAACCCCTGTTTTGGCCTTGAGAGGGCCACGTCCTGGGCCTCTAGACGATGGGGGCGGAAGCGGGTGAATTCTACCATGCACCCCCAGGTGCGTCAACAAATCCACTTCGTAGCTCAGGCTGGGGCGCAGTGCGCATGGGGCTAACGGTTTTGAAAGCTTGCGCATTAATCGACCGGTTTCACCGGTCACTGGCGAGCAGGCAATTATAATGTTTTTAGCCCTTTCGTCCGGAAATAACCGCCGTGGTTGAACACACCGGCATAAGCTTCCCGGATGAATGTCTCGGCTTAAAATTCTTGGAAAGCCCGTAGTGAATGATGTCATCGCTGGCCCTGTTCACCCTGTTCCTCATCGAGCTGTGGGCACTTAGCCTGGCGGTGCTCGCCTTGCACCGCTTCAGCGCGCACATCGGCCGCGCCCCATTGCTGATTTTCCTGGGCGGGCTGACCGCTGCCCTGCAGCTGCGTTCGTTGGGTACGGTCCAACTGAATTGGGGGGAGCTCTCCCTCGTTCAGGCGCAGGGTTCCTATTTAATATTGCCCGTGGTTTTGCTTGGTGTGCTGTTGATCTATATCGTCAACGGCACCGCGCAGTCGCGTTATACCTTGGTTGGTATCCTGGCGGTCACGCTGTTGGTCGCTTTGTTCCAACTGGTGCCCGGCTTCGACTTGAGCCTGCCTGGCTTCACCATGACCACGCAGCGCGCCCTGACCGCACATCCCCTGCCCAACTTATTGGTTTCCGCCCTGGCTTTGACCGCCAGCGTCGTTGTCCTGATCGTAGTCTACCAGGCGATCAGCAATTGGCAGGGTCGTTTTCCCAGCCTGCTGTCCGCAGGTCTGGCCTTGCTGCTCGCTGCCTGGGTTGACGGGTTGATCTTCCCGCTCCTGTCCGGGCTGGATCTATCGAACCGGGCTTACATGACCAACCTGGCGATTCACCTGGGGGGCAAGACCGTCTCAGCCTTGCTGCTCTGGCCTCTCCTGGCGCTTTATCTGGCCAGGTTTGCCCCGCGCTATCCCGATTCATCGGCGGATTTGCCCCGCCGCGCCCTGGACTTATTCACCACTGCCGACCGCCTGGAGGCGCAGCTGCGCTACCAGTACAGCCTGCTCCGCACCATATCGCAGGTCAACCAGCTGATTGTGCGCGCCACCGATGCCGACGATTTGCTGGAAGAGGCCTGCCGGCAGCTGGTCAAGATCCGCGATTATCGTTTCGTGTGGGTCGGGCTCACGGCTGACAGCGAGGCGCGTTTGCACCCGGCAGCGCACGCAGGCTTTGAGAACGGCTACCTGGAAAAGCTGGAGTTCACCTGGGACGGGGCGCCGACCAGGCGTGCGGCCTTGGAAATGCAGCCGGTGGTCGTCAGGGATCTGCTGCAAGAACCGCGCTATGCCTCCTGGCGGGAGATCGCGCGGGAACGGGGCTACCGGTCCGTAGCCGCCGTGCCGATGTCTCATTCCGGGCGCCTGCGCGGTGTGCTCACCGTATACGCACCCTTCCCTGACGCCTTCGAAGAGAGTGAGATCTTGCTCTTGCAGGAGCTGGCTGAGGACCTGGCATTTGCTTTAGCCAGCCTGGAGGCGCGCCAGCAGCAGATCTTGCTGCAGTCCGCCGCGGAGAACATACGAGATGGCATGATCGTCACCGACCTGCACGGCAGGCTGATCTACCTGAACCCGGTCGCCGCCCGGTTCTTGGGCCAGGCAGCGGAAGACCTGGTCGGTCACGATCTGCGCAGCCTGCTGCCTGCGGAACTGGTTGAAGAAGTCATCGAAGCGCACATGCCGGCCTTGCTGAGGCATGGAAAAGCCGAGGTCGAGTTCGAGTTCCAAAGCTCGGGCGGCGACCGGTTCTATATCGCCGGGAGGGCCTCCTTGGTGCGCGACCGGCGCGGCAAACCCAGGCGCATCGTAGCCGTGTTGAACGATATCACCCCCCGCCGCAATTATGAACGGCAGCTGCTGGCGCTCAACCAGCTCACCACCGAGCTGATCCAGATTCACGATTTCCAACAGCTGCTGGACCAGGTGTTGGGTTCGAGCGAGCAATTGTTGCTGGCTGAAGCCAGCTGTATTTACCTGGATGAAACGGACGGAGCCGCCTCAGTCCAGGTGTTCCCGCACAACTTGCCGCCGGATTACACCGAGCACGCCCAACCCGACTACTTCTATTTGCTCAGCCAGTCTCTCCGCGCCGAGCCGCGCGTGATCGCTGTCGGTGATCTGCTGGAAGATGACGCGTACGCCGGGAGACTTAATTTCTTGGTGGAGAGCGGGGTTCGAGCGTTTTTACTGCTGCCGATCCTGGAGCAAGGGCGGGCGATGGGGGCGCTGGTGCTGTATTACCGCCAGACGCGCGCCTTCCTGGACGAGGAGATGAACCTCGGTGAGACTCTCTCTCACACTTTAACCATCGCCGTGCAGAACGCCCGGTTGTACCAGGCCGAACAAAACCAGCGCCACCTGGCCGAGGCGCTCGCCCAGGCCGCCGGAACGCTGAATCGCAGCCTGGACCTTGACGATGTGCTCGACCGCATTCTGGAACAAACCCGCCGAGTGATCCCCTGTCGCTCGGTCAATGTTTTGCTGGTGGAGGGAGAGTCTGCTTACGTCGCCCGCCACCAGGATTACCAGGGCTCCTCCGAGACCAGGCCGGTGATCACCAATTTGCGCCTCTCCCTGGATACCCCTACCTTGAAGCGCATGATTGAGACCGGTGAACCCAATCTAATCCGCGATACCCAGGAGAACTCGGAGTGGGTGGCATACCCTGGAACCCGATGGATCCGCAGCTACGCCGGAACGCCGTTAATGCTCAATCAGGAAGTGATTGGTTTTCTCAACGTTAACAGCGAGAAAGCGGATTTCTTCGATGCGGAGACGATCCGCCGTCTGCAGGTTTTCGCCTCCTACGCAGCCAGCGTGATCCACAATGCCCGGCTGTACGAACAGAGCCAGCGCCGCACCAATGAGCTCTCCAGCCTGGTGGAATCGGCCACCTCTTTGTCCACGACTCTGGATCTCAGGCAGGTGCTGCAAGTCGTCGCCGAGCAAATGGCGCGCATCGTTGAGGTAGAAATCTGCGCCATCTCGGACTACGATCCGCAGCGAGAGGCGGTAGCCTTGATGGCCGAATATGCTCCGCCTGATAAACCGCTGGAGCCCCTGGCGGACCAGGCGTATCGTCTGGAGGACTACCCGCTGACCAGGCGGGTGATCGCCGAAGGCAAGCCGCTGCAACTGCGCCTCTCTGATGCCAAGCAAGACCAGGCGGAGCGCGGCCTGATGGAACAGGCCGGGGTTCACACCCTGCTGATGCTGCCCCTGGTGGTCAAGGAGCGTACGATAGGCCTGGTCGAATTAATGGACAGCAGCAAAGAACGCACCTTCACCGAGCAGGAGATCGCCCTATTGCGCACGCTGGGCGCACAGGCGGCAACCGCTATCGAGAACGCCCGGCTTTACCAGCGCACCCAGCAGCACGCTGCCGAGCTGGAGACCCGTGTCCAGGAGCGCACTGCCGAATTGCGCGCGGCGAAGGAACGCATCGAGAGCATCCTGGCTTCAGTACCGGATGCGGTCTTCGTCCTGGATGAAGCGGCTGATTTAGTCCAGGCCAACCAGGCCGGTGGGGCCCTGCTCGTTCAGGCCCGCGAAGCGGGTATCGATCTGCTGGGTCCGGAGCATTTAAATCCCTTGAAAATCGGCGCGGTGAGCTCGGAGCTTGCCGTGGTTGAGGTCGGTCTGCGGGCTTACCAGGCGGTGGCCTCGCCTTACACGCTCGGTGAACATAAATCAGGGTTGGTCGTCGTGTACCGGGACGTTACCCGTTTTCGCGAGCTGGATCAGATGAAGACCCGCTTCGTCTCGGATGTCTCCCACGAACTCCGTACCCCCCTGAGTAATTTGAGCGTGTATTTAGAGCTGCTCGAGCAGGCGGCGGAGGCAGAACAGCGCCAGCGTTATTTAGGCACTTTAAACCGTGAGACGCAACGCCTGGGTCATCTGATCGAAGATTTGCTGACCATCTCCCGCATTGAGGCCGGGCGAGTCCCCATGCAGCTGAAGCCCGAAGACGTCAACCGTCTGGTCGAGAACCTGGTTAACGATCGGGTTTATATGGCCTCATCGAACCAGCTGGAGCTGACCGCCCAACTGGCTCCGGAGCTGCCCCTGGTTCGCGTCGACCGCCACTTGTTCGAACAGGCGCTTTCAAACTTGCTGACCAACGCGATCCATTACACGCTCCCTGGTGGTCGTGTAAAACTACGCACCGGGCTGCGCACCGAGCAACGCGCCGCCGGTGAACAGGCCTGGGTGACGATCAGCGTGATCGACAACGGGCTGGGTATTGGTTCGGAGGAGCTTGCCAGGCTCTTCGAGCGCTTCTACCGCGGTTCTGCCAGCCAGCGTACCGGGGCGCCGGGAACCGGATTGGGCTTGGCGATCTCCAAGGAGATCGTCGAACGCATGGGTGGGTACATCACGGTGGATAGCGAACCGGGTGTTGGCAGCGCCTTCAGCTTGTGGCTGCCAGCCGTGCTATAATTTCAGGGGGATTGAAGCTGGCGATCGGCGCTCCGGTCTCCATTTGAACGCAATTCAATCCAAACCAGCCAAAGGAAAATAGGGAATTGGGGATGTTTTGGCGGGTAAAGCCGTCAGTAAACCTCAACCCTCCTCCAAGTGCGTAATATCTCTAAAGTCTAATCCATCGAGGCGCCCCCGTCTGGTCCTTGGTGGGATCGCGAGGAGACCGGTATGTATGACCGTGACAAGTTAGCCCAACTGCGCCAGGAAATGGACAAGTGGGAGGAGACCACCCTGCAGCGCACCATGGCGCGCCGTCCAGAACGCCGCGAGCAGTTTATCACCACCTCTTCAGAGCCGATCGATCGCGTGTACACACCCCTGGATGCTGAGGAGCTGGATTACCTCGAGGATTTGGGTATGCCGGGTGAGTATCCCTACACACGCGGCATTCACCCGACCATGCACCGCGGCAAGCTGTGGACCATGCGGATGTTCGCCGGTTTCGGCACCGCAGAAGAAACCAATCTGCGGTTCAAATACCTGCTCGAACAAGGCCAGACCGGGCTCTCGGTCGCCTTCGATCTGCCTACTTTGATGGGCTACGATACGGACGCCCCTGAGGCGCTCGGCGAGTTCGGCAAGTGTGGGGTGGCGATATCGTCGCTCGAAGATATGGAGATCTTGTTGGCAGATATCCCGTTGGACAAGGTTTCCACCAGCATGACGATCAACTCACCTGCGGCGGTGATCTGGGCGATGTACGTCGCCGCTGCTGAGAAGCAAGGCGTGCGCTCCGACCAGCTGCGCGGCACGACCCAGAACGATATTTTGAAGGAATACATTGCCCAAAAGGAGTACATCTTTCCTCCGGAACCGTCCATGCGCCTGGTGGTGGATACCATCGAATTCGGCGCTAACGAGCTGCCCCAGTGGAATACGATCAGCATTTCCGGGTACCACATACGCGAGGCCGGCTCCACCGCCGCCCAGGAGCTGGCCTTTACGCTGGCAGATGGGATGGAATACGTGCGCTGGGCTGTCGAGCGTGGGATGAACGTGGACGAATTTGCCCCCCGCCTGTCCTTCTTTTTCAACGCCCACAACGATTTCTTCGAAGAGATCGCGAAATACCGGGCGGCGCGCCGCATTTGGGCGCGAGAGATGCGCGAGACCTTTGGCGCGCAGGAAGAGCGTTCCTGGCTGATGCGCTTCCACACCCAGACGGCCGGGGTTTCGCTCACCGCCCAGCAGCCCGAGAACAACATTGTACGCGTCGCAGTCCAGGCCCTGGCCGCTGTGTTAGGCGGCACCCAATCGCTGCATACCAACAGCATGGATGAGGCCCTGGCGCTGCCCTCCGAGCACGCCGTGACCGTCGCCCTGCGCACCCAGCAGGTGCTTGCCGAAGAATCCGGCGTAGCCAACACCGTAGACCCGCTGGGCGGCTCCTTCTTCGTCGAAGCCCAGACCGACCGCATCGAAGCGCAAGCCTACGAATATTTCCGCTTGATCGAGGAGATGGGAGGTGTGCTGCCGGCGATTGAAAAGGGGTTCTTCCAGAGCGAGATTTCCGATGCAGCCTACCGCTACCAGCGGGAGATCGACCAGAACGTGCGCAAGATCGTCGGGGTCAACGCTTACCAGGAAGCCGGCGATTACCAGATTCCGATCTTGCGCATGGACCCGCAGGGTTATAAGCGCCAAATTAGCCGCTTGGAACGCCTGCGCCGGGATCGCGATAGCGGCCGCGTGGGCCAGGCTCTGGACAGGTTGCGGATCGCTTGCGATGGCACCGAGAACACCATGCCATATATTCTCGAAGCCGTGCGAGCCTACGCGACCTTGGGTGAAATCATCGACGTCATGAAGGACTCCTTCGGCACTTACCAAGAACCTACCTGGATATAAACACAAATTTGAGGTATCTAGTCGGGACGGCAATGACGTCCTGACTGCACGCCTGCCTTAGAACTTGGAGGTAACGATATGGCTAATATCAACAAGAAGAAGGGGGTCATCGCCATCTTGACCGGAGGCGGTGATGTGCCCGGTCTCAACCCGGCGATCCGTGCGGTCACGATTCGCGCGCTGCGCGAAGGCTATCAGGTGATCGGTCTCCGCCGGGGATGGGCCGGGGTAATGGAGATCATGCGTGAGAAGGACGCCGACAACAGCAATAATTTCCAGGTGTTGACCGAGGACATCGTCAACAAGGCCGGACGCACCGGCGGTACGTTCCTGCATACCTCCCGCACCCGCCCCAGTCACGTCGGGAAAGATCGGGTCCCCGAACATTTGAGGGACCAGTATTCTGCTGAGGACAACGATCTGACCCCGGAAGTCTTGAAGAACCTGGACTACCTTGGCGTGGATTACCTGATCCCCATCGGCGGCGACGACACCCTGAGTTACGCGGTCCGTTTGTATCAGGAGGGCTTGCGCGTGGTCGCCATACCCAAGACCATGGACAACGATGTGCCCGGCACGGATTACTGCATCGGCTTCAGCACATGCGTCACCCGCACGATCATGCTGACCAATAGCCTGCGCACCATCGCCGGTTCGCACGAACGTTTCCTCGTGCTGGAAGTCTTCGGACGGTACGCCGGTTTCACCGCCATGCTTCCGACCATGGCTGGAGCGGCGCACCGCTGTGTCATCCCTGAATACAAATTCGACATGGACCACCTGACCGAACTGCTGGTTTATGACCGCAAAAATAACCCGAGTCATTATTCGGTCGTGTTGGTTTCTGAAGGGGCTATGTTCGAAGGCGGTGAGATGGTCTTTACCGACCAGATCACCGATGCGTATGGTCACAAAAAATTGGGCGGTATCGGCGACCTGGTTTCGGAGGAGTTGAAGAACCGGTCGGCAAAATTCAACGATGGTCTGACCGTCAACGTGGTCAACCAGAAGCTGGGTTATATGGTGCGCGGCGGCGATCCGGATGCCATCGATTCGATCGTCCCCATGGCTTATGGGAACCTGGCGCTCGATATGGTGTTGAACGGCATCCATGGGCGGCTGGTGGTGTTGAAGAACGGGCGCTACGACAACGTGCCCATCGAAGTGGTCACCAGTACCAAGAAAGTTGTCGATATCGACAAATTCTATAATGAAGAACGCTTGCGCCCCCATTACAAGCGCTTCGAGATGAAGCCTTTGTTTATTATGACCAGCGAGTAGGGATAAGCGTTCTACAAGAGTGGAGGGTTTTGGCCGGATTTCGCCTGGTTAAAACCCTCCGTTTCTTTTATTGGAAGGTGATCGGTTCGACGCGCAGGCTCTCGGGCGAGATGAAGGTCTTCAACCGGTTGACCAGTTCGGGGCAAATACCGGTGGTGAAATTGGGGAATTCGATTAAATAGCCGCGGCCTCTTTCGAAGACCTGGAAAGCGAAGCGGTCGCTGCCCGGATAGGTGATCAGGGTCCCGTAGATCTGGCGGATGCGCAGGTTGTCGCGCACTTTATCGCCGCAAGAGCGCAGCACGATAGTCACCATGCGGATCGATTCGCCCTCGCCAGGCGAAACCGGCTCGAGGATATACCGCGGCTGGGCGGGCAGGCTTTGCGTTTCCACCTCGGGAGAGGCAACGATCGCGACCGCGACCTCGTTAGCCTGTAGGGGGTCTCCTTCAACCCCTTCGCTGGCAGCTAAAGGATTTGCCGGTGAGCGTGGTTTTGACTCTGGAGCTGCCGGTTGTTCGTCGCCTGGGCGGACCTCGACCAACTGCTCTTCGACGATCTGGTTTTCACTTTGGAAGCTTGCCGCCAGGGCTTCCTGAATCTCGGGTTCTTCATCCTGCTCGGCTGCCTCTGCCCGATATTCAGCAACTCCCCCTTCGTCTGCTTCCTGTTCGTGCTGGCTTTCTTCAAACGATTTCTCGGCGATCGCCTTGGACTCTTCCGGGTCTGCAACCGCGGCCATGATCGCTTCGGCGAAATGCCAGTCAGCCGGGAAGGTCTCCGGCGGGGGCGGGCTGCCCCGGCCGGTTTCCCCGGCTTCGTCTTCGATATCAAGATAGTGTTCCCAGGTTTCACCGACTCGGGGGGCGGCGGCCTCCACGGCGCTGGATTCAACCGCGCTGGGCTCTTCGTCCACCTCGTCCTCTAAGAAATCCTCTTCTTCCGGCTCTTCTGTGTAGTTATCGACGGTGTGGAAACTCACCCGTCCTCCTGAAAAAGAATCATTGTCAGCATTAGGCGGAGCCGGGTTCGCCGCCGAATCCCGGGAGGTGGTAACTTGCAGATCGGTGGTCACCCTATCCACCAAAACTTTCGGTTCGGCGCTTTCTGCGTCGGCTTTGCCGTCAACCTGCACGATTTTGTCGATCACCAGCATTTCGCTGTACTGTTCCCAGGAGCGGGGGAAGACTACCAGCTCGATCACACCCTGCAAATCTTCGATGGTGACGAAACCCATCGCCTTACCGGAACGTGTCAGGTGCGGGCGGACGCGGGTGACGAGCCCGGCGACCCGGACCTGTTCCCTGTGCCGCGCTTCCGAAAGTTGGCCCGAGAAATGGGTGACCACTTCCGTCAGGGTTTCCATCACCTGGCTGAGCGGGTGATCGGATACGTACAGTCCGATCAGCTCGCGCTCCCAATTCAGTTGCTCGCGGTGGCTGATCTCGACGACGGTTCTGGGCAGTTTAATCTCCTCGATGATCCCGGTATGCGCCCCGAACATGCTCATCTGTCCCATTTCCTTCGCCCGGAAATGGGCTGCGCTGACCGATGCGACGCGGTCCAGGGCTTGCAGCAAGGCGGGGCGCGGCCCGAAGCGGTCGAGCGCGCCGACGCGCACCAGGCATTCCAGGGCCCGTTTGCCTACCTGGCGCAGGTCCACCCTGTGGGCGAAATCGTTGACGTCTTTAAAAGGCGCCTCTTCCCTTCCCAACAGGATTGTCTCCACAGGGCTGAAGCCGACGTTCTTAACAGCACCCAGGCCGAACCGGATCGCCGCTTTGCCTTGGGGCTGGTCTTCAATGGTGAAATCCCAGCCGCTTATGTTGACGTCCGGCGGCTCGACCTCGATGCCCATGCGGCGGCAGTCCGCCACGTACAGGGCGACTTTGTCGGTATCGTTCTGGTTCACCGTGAGCAGCGCGGTCATGTACTCGACCGGATAATGGGTCTTCAGGTAAGCGGTTTGTACGGCGATCACGCCGTAATCGGCGGCATGGGCTTTGTTGAAGCCGTAGCGGGCGAACTCCTCCCAATCGTCGAAGATCGCCTGGGCAGTTTCCTTATCAATACCGTTCTCTACAGCGCCGTCGATGAACTTCTTGCGGTGCTTGAGCAGCTTTTCTTTCTGCTTCTTGGAGATCGCCTTGCGAAGATCGTCGGCCTCTGGCGCGCTGTAGCCGGCTAAGTCCATCACCGCGAACATCAGCTGTTCCTGGTAAACGGGATAGCCGTAAGTTTCTTCAAAGATCGATTCCAGCGCCGGGTGGCGATAGGCCACCGCCTCTTCCCCGTGCATGCGCTGGATGTAGCCCGGGATGAAGTCCATCGGGCCGGGACGGAACAGCGCCACCATGGCGATCACGTTATCGAGGGATTTCGGCTTCATCTGCATCAGCCAGCGCCGCATCCCCGAGCCTTCCACCTGGAACACACCGGCGGTCTCCCCGCGCCCTAGCAGTTCGTAGGTCTCCGGGTCGTCGATCGGGATGTTGTTCAGATCGTAGTCTACCCCATGCCGTTCCCGAATCAGGTCGCAGGCTCGCGCCATGATCGATAAGGTCGCCAGGCCCAGGAAGTCCACCTTGAGCAGCCCCAGGTAATCGATGATCGACATCTCGAACTGGGTCACTGTCTTGATTGGGCTGTCTTCGGCCGAGCTGCCGGTGGGGCGGTGCAGGGGCAGGTATTCGATGATTGGCTTGTCGGCGACGATCACGCCTGCCGCGTGGGTGCCGGCGCTGCGTACGACCCCTTCCATTTGTGCGGCGGTGTCGATCAGCTCCTTGAAATAGTCTTGTGAGTTATATAAGCTCTTGAACTCAGGGACATCCTTCAGCGCCTCGCTGATCTTGACCGGTTTTCCGGGAATATTGGGCACCAGTTTGGCGACCTTGTCAACCTCCGAGAGCGGGATGTCGAGCACTCGGCCCACATCGCGAATCGCCGCGCGCGCCCCCAGCGTTCCGAAGGTGATGATCTGGGCTACCTTGTCGTCGCCGTATTTCTTGGCGGTATATTCCAGCATCTCCGCCCGGCGGTCATCGCGGAAGTCCAGGTCGATGTCGGGCATCGAGATGCGTCCCGGATTGAGGAAGCGCTCGAAGATCAGCCCGTGCTCGATCGGATCCACCACGGTGATCTCCAGCGTGTATGCCACGATCGAGCCTGCCGCTGAACCGCGTGCGTTGTACCAGATGCCTTCGTTTTGGGCATGGCGGCACAGGTCCCACACGATCAGGAAGTAGGCATCGAAGCCCATCTCGTGGATGACCTTCAACTCGTGCTCCAGGCGGTCCCGCACGCGCTGATGGCCCGCCCGTTCGCCGTAGCGCTCGATCAAGCCCTCCTCGCAAAGTTTTCTCAGGTAGCTTTCGGCGGTGTCGCCTTCCGGGACGTCAAAGCGCGGCAAACGGTAGCCTTTGAAGCCCAGGTCGAGCTCGCAGCGCTCGGCGATCATCAAGGTATTGGAGATCGCCGTGGGCACCTCGGCGAAGATCTCCGCCATCTCACCCGGGCTGCGCAGGTAGTAAGAGTTATCGCTCATGCGCATCCGGTTGGGATCGCTGAGCACGCTGCCGGTCTGGATGGCTAGCATGATGTCTTGCAGCCGGGCGTCTTCCGGGTTGATGTAATGCACGTCGTTGGTGGCTACGAAGCGCGCCTGGTAGCGTTTGCCCAGGTCAAGCAAGGTCTGGTTGATCTTTTCGAGCTCTTTGATGTCGTGCTGTTGCAGCTCCAGGAAGAAGTTATCCGGTCCAAAAACTTCGTAATACCAGTCTAGCTGGCGGCGGGCGCCTGCCAGGTTCTCCCGCTGGATCATGCGCGGAACCTCGGCTGACATACACCCGGAAGTGCAAATTAACCCTTCTGAATGCGCGGCCAGGAAGTCGTGGTCGATGCGTGGGAAATAATAAAAGCCCTCTAACTGTGCGGCGGAAGCGATTTGCAGCAGGTTTTTATAGCCGGTCTCATTTTCAGCCAGGAGCAGCAAGTGGCTGGAGCGTTTATCCAGCTGCGAATCCTTTTGGGTCATCCCCCGGGCCGCCATATATCCTTCCACACCGATGATCGGCTTGATCCCGGCTTTGGTCGCAGCGTTATAAAAATCGATCACCCCAAACATGGTGCCATGATCGGTCAGCGCCAGCGCCGGCATTTCCATTTCTTTGGCGCGCTGGACCAGTTTTTTTATGTTGCTGAAACCGTCGAGCAGGGAATATTCTGTGTGGACGTGCAGGTGGACAAAAGACATTAGCGGAGGCGCTCTCTGCAGCTGTACCGGCGATCGTAAGGCTTACCAGGGGTTGAAAAGGAGCGGATTGATGCTATCCACCCGTCTTGGGAGGATTATAGCACGGCGGCGCGTTCACGCCGGATGCACTTGGCTTAAAATATTAGGCTCATTGGGATTTGTCTTGAGAGGAGCTGGTTGGGAGGTTCTGCCCGACGAAGCACGCCGAAAAGGGTAAAATTGCACCAGAATGTCTTCTTCTGATGACGTGATATCGATCAACAAAAACGAGTTACAGGGAATCCGGTTTTTTGAGGGTCTTCAACCAGATGCGATCTCCGATGTCGTCGACGCGGCGCGCCGGCTTCGACTGGAAGAAGATGAGTACCTCTTCCATCAAGGTGATCCGGCTGCGCACATTTATACCCTGCTGTCCGGCCGAGTGAAACTCTCCCAGGTAACCCTGGATGGGCAGCAGGTCACCTTGCGGATGGCCGGTCCCAGGAATACTTTCGCTGTAGTTGCCGTTTTGAGCAAGTTGAAATTCCCAGTCTCCGCACAAGCCCTGGAGGAAAGTACAGTTCTGGGCTGGGATAGAGAGACTATGCATGGTCTGATGCTTCGTTTTCCGCATCTGGCGCTGAATGCGTTGAAGGTCTTGTCCGCACGTACGCGTGAATTCCAGGATCGGATTCGCGAGCTCGCTACAGAGCGCGTCGAGCGCCGCATCGCCCGCACGGTTTTACGCCTGGCGCGCCAAACCGGTCGCAAGGTGGAAGCAGGCGTGCTCCTGGATTTGATCCTCTCCCGCCAGGACTTGGCGGAGATGTCCGGGACGACTTTGTTTACAGTCAGCCGGACGCTGAGCCAGTGGGAATCTCAGGGCTTGATTCGGACCGGGCGCGAGAAAATAATTATCCTCAATCCGCACGGCCTGGTGACAATCGCCGAAGACCTTCCCATGGATACAGCTCCGCCAACCTGATCCCTGGCTATTTTTGGATAGTTTTGCCTGAGAGTTGCAGGCCTGATTGCGCTGGCGCAAAGACATGGACCAAAGGATGGGATATCCTGCAAAGCGATAGGAATTGGTCCATCAATGGCAGATCTTTTGATTCTAGATTTAACCGTCGCGGATGTGATCGATAAATGGCCGCAGACCATCCCGGTGTTTATGAAATATCGCCTGGGCTGCCTCGGCTGTGCTATGGCGCCCTTCGATACGTTAGCTGATGTATTGAACAATTACAACTTGACGCCAGATAGTTTGCTCAGCGAATTAAACCAGGCAGTCCTCCCGACGAAATTTGAATCCCTAAATCAGATCATAGGGAGGAATGAGCGCGATCCCTAAACTTGAAAGGATGTCCCATGGAAGAACTCTATCAATATTTCGGCAACCTTACCGAACAACTGCCCGAGGTCCCGCCTGACACCATCGTCAGCCGCACGCTCTTCGACGATGAACAGGTCAAAGCGGTGATCTTCGGTTTCGCTGCCGGGCAAGAGCTATCCGAACATACCGCTTCCCAGGCGGCTGTGTTGTATTTTGTGGAGGGGAAGGCGCGCCTGACCTTAGGAAAGGATGAGATGGAGGCCGAAACCGGAACCTGGGCCCACATGACGCCGCGCTTGCCTCACCGTGTTTATGCTGAAACCCATGTCGTGATGCTCTTGTTGCTCCTGAAGAAATCATCCGGCTGAGACCAAGTTTGCGCTGGCGCAAAGAACTATTCGCCTAATTAAGGTAATCTAGGGAAGATTACGGATTTTCGTGGAGGTAACTGTGATGAAAAACCTAAATCTTTCCTGGAGAGCTCTTATCGCGATCCTTCTATCCGCATTCGCTTTGAATGGATGCGTCACCTCGGCTTTCTATGCCGGTCAGGAGCGTTTCCAGGCCACTCAGGCCGCAGAAAAGGCGGTGGAGGCGACCGCGATTGCCAGCAAAGCACCTTCTGCAGAAAACGTCAGCTTGCAGACTACTGTCGAAGTCGACGTATCTTTTACGCTCACCACCGGCTTGGTTGAAGGGCGCATGGCGTTCATTGGAGTCGGTGGAGAACTGGATGGCGTTGCCAATCCCAGGCTGCAGGTGGATGTGGGTGATATGGTGGAGATCGTGCTGGTGAACGGCGACAATATCCAGCACAATCTGAACGTGCCGGATTTTGAGGCGAAATCGGAAGACGTGATCAATCAAGACCAGCAGACCAGTCTGGTCTTTGAGGCCGGGCAAGAGGGGGTCTATCCATATTTCTGCGACATTCCCGGGCACCGCCAGGCAGGGATGGAAGGGGAGCTGATCGTTGGGCAACCAGCAGAAGATCAGGTCGATGCGCTGGACAGCGTCAGCCGTCCGCCAGATGACCTTCTGAGTCCGATCCGGCGCACTGCCTCCGATCACGTTCAGGTCAACCTGGAAACCCGAGAAATCCAGGCTCGTCTGGCTGACGGTACGAGCTACACTTTTTGGACCTTCAACGGAAAAGTTCCAGGGCCGTTCATTCGAGTGCGGGTAGGCGACGTGGTTGAAGTGCATTTGAAAAACTCCCCAGACAGCACGATGGCGCATTCTATCGATTTACACGCGGTGAACGGTCCGGGCGGCGGCTCGGTAGCGACTCAGACGCAACCCGGTGAGGAGACCAGCTTTACCTTCAAAACGCTCAAACCCGGGATCTTCGTCTATCACTGCGCGACGCCCTCGGTTGCCCAGCATATCGCCAACGGCATGTATGGCCTGATCCTGGTGGAACCGGAAGGCGGACTCCCGCCGGTGGACCGTGAGTTTTACGTCATGCAAGGCGAGGTCTACACCGCCGAAGCAATGGGCCAAAAAGGGGTCACGACGTTCAGCCAAGAAAAAATGCTGGACGAATCGCCGGAATACTTCACCTTCAACGGTTCGGTAGGAGGGTTGACCACAGAATACCCCCTTCAGGCGGAGGTCGGTGAGACAGTGCGAATTTTCTTCGGTGTGGGCGGTCCGAATTTCACCAGCTCCTTCCACGTGATCGGTGAGATCTTCGACCGGGTGTACAATCTTGGGTCTCTCACTGAAGAACCGCTTACCGCCGTGCAGACCACCATCGTGCCGACGGGTGGGGCAGTGATGGTTGAATTCACTGTGGATGTGCCTGGGCGCTATATCCTGGTTGATCATTCCCTATCGCGCCTGGAACGCGGGTTAGCGGGGTATTTGGTTGTGGAAGGTCCTGATGCGCCGGAGATCTTTGACGGCGGATCTGGCACGGAATGAAGAATGTAGTCGGTTAGATCCTAAGTTAGGGTGTCTTGGCAGGCGTATCCTGCCAAGACACCCTTGTTAATTTTTAAATCAACTCCTCAATGACAACTTAACTGGAGTGGATAGTAAAATTATAGGGCATTCGAAGTACGTGATTTACGATTGGACGATAGGAAAACTGATGCGCATCTTGGCAGTGATTTCCGGAGAGTACGGGCAGCGGCACGTGGATAATATTCGCGCCCACGGGCCCGATGGCTGGCAGATCGCGGTCTGGCGGGCGCCGGCTCATTTCCCCCTGGTCATCGACTACCCCGAGGACCACCTGCCGGGTAGCTTGCCGAACTCCGACCTGATCCTCGCTTTTGGCGAGCACAAAGGCATCGCCGAATTGCTACCCGAGATCGCCGAGATGACCGGAGCGAAGGCCGTGATCGCCGCGGTCGATAACGAAGCCTGGTTGCCGCGCGGCCTGG
This sequence comes from uncultured Anaerolineaceae bacterium, assembly GCA_964400875.1. Taxonomy (GTDB): domain Bacteria; phylum Chloroflexota; class Anaerolineae; order Anaerolineales; family UBA4823; genus CAYNWK01. The sequence continues at coordinate 15,704 of CAYNWK010000016.1, forward strand.
CCCGCCAGCTGCGCGGCTGGCTGGAGGAGATGTCCGTCGCCTGCGCCACCCCCAAACCGCTGTGCTCATTGACCGGGCATGATTTCGGCGTTACCCGCCGGCAGCGCCTGGAATACGAAAGCATCGAGATCGCCGAGTTCGCCCGCTACTTTGGCCAACCCGAGTTGGAGATTAATGTAGACCCGGACTCGCGGCGGATCACCGAGGTCCGGGTGCGCCGCGATGCCGTATGTGGCTGCGCGCGCTACGCGGCCCAAGGTCTGGTCGGGGTCTCGGCGGATGAGGCCGAAGAGAAAGCCGGTTTGCTGCACCACCATTACCCCTGCCTGGCAAGCATGGGGATAGACCTCGACTTCGACGACACCTTGATGCACGTTTCCGGCAACGTGCTCAAAGATAACGTCGGCGCGCAGGTCAAGCCCTTCAAGGACGTGCGCTATATCTCTCCGGGGACACGCAGCGAGGATGCCCCCGGAGAGGGAAACAGCTAAGTGGGATGCCCCTTTTAACTCGTTGGCACGTGCGGGCGTCCTTTCTTTTTCTGGTCGCCGCGCTGCTCGCGGCCCTGGCGCAGTCTGCCAGCGTCCTTGGCGATCTGCCCGCCTTTTTCGGCGCTTTAAGGCCGGTTTATTTTCACCTTTTCCTGGTTGGCTGGGTGACTCAATTGATCTTCGGTGTGGTCTTTTGGATGTTCCCGAAAGCCACCCGGGAGCAGCCACGCGGCAGCGAAAGCCTGGCCTGGGGAGTGTTCTGGGCGCTCAACGTCGGCCTGGTACTGCGTGTGATCGTTGAACCGATACATGCGCTCAACCCGAACGCCGTGTTGGGCTGGTTGTTGGCGCTTTCGGCTTTACTGCAATGGCTCGCCGGCCTGGGCTTCGTGGCAAACACCTGGGGCCGGATCAAGGAGCGTTGAGTTGCCTGCTCTGAGTGTCTGGATGCTCCGGGCCGCCCTGGTCTATCTGGGGGTTGGGTTTACTTTTGGCGGTTTGCTGCTCTTCAACAAAGGGGCTCCGCTTTCACCCTGGTTGTGGCTGACGCTGTCAGCGCACATCGAATTCTTGCTGGTTGGGTGGACGTTGCAGCTGGTTATGGGAGTGGCCTACTGGATCTTGCCCCGTTTCAGTCGCCCGCCGCGGCGTGGTAACGTGGCATTGGCCTGGTTGGCGTTCTTCAGCCTGAATGTTGGGGTGATCCTTTCCGGATTGATGCCGATATTGGCGCTTCCGTCTGGGCTGATTTTTTTGGGGCATTTACTGGAGTTTGGCGGGGCGCTCGCGTTTGTCGTTCATGCCTGGCCGCGGGTCAAGGCTGCGGGCGTGCGCTGATCGTTCCCCTGAGTAAAATCGCGCAGAACGAGGATCAGGAAGTTGGCTGGGATGTGCTATCATCCCGATTATGCCCCTTCGTTTAGCCCTGCTCTTTCATTTTAACCAGCATCTCAGCGAACACGCACACCTGGCCAGCCGGGTGTGCTATCGCGGTTTGCTGCGCGTTTTGCGCGCCCGGCCTGGGCTCAAGGCCAACATCCACATTTCAGGCACGCTGATCCATGCCCTCGCCTGGTTGGACCCGGAGCCGTTGGCGCTCATCCGGGATGGTTTGAAGGCCGGACAGTTCGAGCTCCTGGGCAGCACGTACGCTCAAAACGTGCTCTACGCCAGCGACGATTGGGATAACGCCCGCCAGATCGAACTGCACCAGAAGGTCTTGCACGATCACTTTGGGGTGACTCCGACGACGTTCTGGAACGTCGAACGCTGCTGGCGGCAGTCCCTGGTTCCCATCATTGCCTCGGCCGGGTACGATACCGTCCTGGTCGAGGATCACATCCTTGAAGCCAGCGGCGCGCCGGGTGCGCGCCTGTACCGGACTCGCGCTGGCGCGCACGCCCTTAAAGTCGTCAGGGACGACCAGGCGCTCAAGCACCACTTCAATTTTGCAGCCTGGTTTGGGCGCGCTAATGGGCTTCAAGCTTATCTGGCTCATTTGCACGCCAGCGGCGGGGAGTATCTGGCCTACGCCGAGGACGCCGAGGCCATGGGTTTGTGGGGCTATTCCCAGGGAGTGGACCCCGAGCAGACCTGGGAATGCCTGGGGGCGGTACTGGATGCGTTGCTGCATGGCCCTGAGGTAGAGAGCTCCTTGTTGGCTGAGGCCCCGGCTCCACAGGGAGAATGCACTCCCATTCAGGATGGCAGCGCCGGGTGGATGGATGCCGCGCTTGCTCAGCCTGGGCGCCCGTACCACGAAGATGGCTACGCCAGCTGGTTTGACTTTAACCGGCGCGCGCCGAAGCTGGCGAAGTATCGGCGATTGCACGACCGGGTTCGCCAGCGTGTCAGGCGCGCGCTGCCAACTTCACATACCGGCGGCGCGCAGGCTCTTTACCAGGACGCGCTGCACGTCTTTCTGGCCCACCAGTATGAGTTCGGTTGTATCGGCATCGGGCACGCGACCTTGCCTTACCGAGGATGGGATGGGATGCAGGCGGCCCTGGCGCTGGCCCGCGCCGCGGAATGGGCCGCGGAACCCTGGGAGGGGGTCAGGTGGGAAGACCTCAACCAGGATGGTATGGTTGAAGGCTGTTTGTGCGACGGTCATCAGCTGGCGGTGGTTTCTCCGGTCGGGGGACGCCTGCTGTACTGGCTGGATCTGGCGGAAGGCAGGCAGCTGCTCGGGAATCCGTTGGCAGTGGCCACCGGCAGCTACGCGGATGATTCCGCCTTGCCGGCTTCGCATACCCATCCACCCCTGTGGCTGCCGGGTGAGATCGGCCGCTCGCCGGCGCGTCTGGTAGAAGAGGAACCGCCCACCCGCCTGGGGAAGTATCTACCGGATTGGATTTGGGAAAACCAGGTCGAACCCCTCACCCTGGCGGTGCGCCGGATGGCGCTTCCCGGCGAGCCGGTGCATGCCCTGTCCGCCCAGCGGCGCGGCTTTGTGGACGAAATCCGTCTTGCCGGGGGCCAAGCTTTCGATGCCGGCGCATGGATGGACCCGCTCCCAGATGGAGAGGAGTACCCGGGCTTCTCCCGCGGGTTGGAGGAGCAGCTCAAGCTGCGCAAGCAGTACCGGTTGCAGCCCTCGGCTGTGGAGGTGACATATACCTTTGAAAACGGCGGGCCGCTGGCGACCCTTTCGGTTACCACCACCTGTGAGGTCTGTCTGGACTATGCCGCCGTACTGCGATATGGGGGGCAAGCGCTGGTTTTCAACCCGGATTCAACCGACCCCGAAGTGTTGAACCCGCTCACTCGAGAGCGACTTGGGCTGCACGCCACCCATCCCTGGCGCGAGACCTTGCGGCGCAAGGCGCTGCTGGCCCTGGAGATCGGCTGCAGTTTCGCCTTCGAAATTCCGGCAAACGCGGTAGAGACCTTCACACTAACCCTGGCGCGTGGCGCGGTATAATTTCAACCATAACCCTGAACTTGGGAGGCTGTATGAGCGAGCGGAAGATCCGCGTCTTGGTGGCTAAGCCTGGATTGGATGGGCACGACCGGGGTGCCAAAGTGGTGGCCCGTGCGCTGCGCGACGCTGGCATGGAAGTGATCTATACCGGCTTGCGGCAGACCCCGGAAATGGTCGCCGAGGCCGCTCTGCAGGAGGATGTGGACGCCGTCGGCCTCTCGATCTTATCCGGGGCTCATATGGCACTGGTGCCGCGGGTCCTGGAATTGCTCAAAGCCAACGGTCAAGAGGATGTACGGGTGTTTTTGGGCGGCATCATCCCCGACGAAGACGTCCCGCGCCTGCTGGAGATCGGGGTGGTTGGCGTGTACGGTCCGGGCACCTCCACGGAAAACATCATTTCCGACGTTCGCCAGGCTGTTGTTCCGGAAAACGAGAACTGAACCCCATTCGAATGGCGATCTATGCATCTGGTTCCTGACGTGCTGGCGGGCGGACGGTTGGCGTTAGCCCGCCTGCTGTCGCAGGTGGAGAATGACACGCCTGAAGGCCGGGCGGCCCTGAACGAGCTCTTTGAGCACACCGGACGGGCTCACCTGGTGGGCGTCACCGGCGCGCCGGGTACGGGTAAATCATCGTTGGTTAACCAGTTGGCGCGGTATTATCGCCAGCCTGCACAGGGAGGCGACCCGCGTACGGTCGCCGTCGTAGCCGTCGATCCGTCCAGCCCATTTACCGGCGGCGCCATCCTAGGCGATCGGGTGCGCATGCGAGACCTGGCTGGCGATCCCGGCGTCTTCATCCGTTCCATGGCCGCGCGCGGCTCTCTGGGCGGCCTGGCGCACGCCACTGCCAGTTTGGTGCAGGTATTCGATGCGGCTGGCTTCGAAATAATTCTGATCGAGACGGTGGGCGCAGGGCAGGCCGAGGTGGATATCGCCCGTCTGGCGCATACGACGCTGGTGGTCGAAGCGCCCGGTCTGGGTGACGATATCCAGGCGATCAAGGCCGGCATCCTGGAGATCGCGGATGTACTGGTCGTTAACAAGGCCGACCGGCCCGGCGTGGAGAATACCGAGCGCGCTCTGCGCGGCATGCTGCAGCTTGCCCATCCGGCGCCGCGTGTTTTCCGGCCTGGTTCAGGGGTCGGGCACCACGGTTTCTCCACCGGCAAGGCTGCTGAAGAATCAACCCGGAACGATGGGACTGAGGTGACGGTCTGGAGCCCGCCCATCGTGCGGACGGTGGCAACTGAAGGCGACGGCGTCCCGGAACTCGTGGGGGCCATCGCCCGGCACTATGAGCATCTCAAAAGCAGCGGCGATTGGGAGCTGCGCGTACGCGCTCGTCTGCAAGCTGAGTTGGATGCCTTGCTGCGGGATGGGCTGGTCGCCCGCTGGCGGGAGCGCCTGCCCCACGGCCGCTACCAGCAGATACTAGAACGATTGCTGGCTCGCGAGATCGCTCCCCGTCAGGCGGTCGCTGCATTAATGGACGGTAATCCTGGAGAGTGAGGCGGTAATGCATAGGAACCCCAGAGACTGCGCCCAGTATGGTGATATTAAATTGTTCGCCGGGACGGCCTGTCCCGGACTCGCCGAAAAGATCTCCCAGTATTTATCCGTTCCGGTGAGCGGGCGAGACGTAACCCTCTTCCCGAACGACAATTTGTTCATCCAGTTGCACAGCAGCGTGCGCGGCCAGGATGTTTACGTGATCCAGACCCTGACCAGGCCGGTTCACCGCAACCTGATGGAGCTGTTGATCATGCTGCAAACCCTGCGTTTGGATTCGGCCGGCCGCGTCACGGCGGTGTTCCCGTATATGTGCTACGCGCGCTCGGATAAAAAGGACAACCCACGCGTGCCGATCACCGCTCGCCTGGTGGCCGACATGATCGAGATCGCCGGAGCCGATCGTTATATGACCCTTGACCTGCACGCCGGGCAGATTCAGGGGTTTTTCTCGATCCCCGGGGACGTGTTAACGGCCTACCATATCCTGGTCGAATACGTGAACAAGCTGCTTCCCGAACTGAAGGATCCGGTCGTAGCAGCCGCCGACTTGGGTTTTGCCAAGAAGGGTCGCAACTTCGCTGCCGAGATCAACGCGCCCATCGCCTTCGTCGAAAAGCGTCGCTCTCTGGACGGAACTCGCCCGGTCGCTCTGACCTTGATTGGGAACGTAGCCGGACGCGACGTGATCGTCGTTGATGACGAAGTGGACACGGCCGGCTCTGTTTGCCAGGCTGTAGAGTTGGTTAAAGAGCAGGGCGCCCGAAATGTATACCTGCTCTTCGTCCACCCGATCTTCTCCGATTCGGCGGTAGAGCGACTGGCAGCGCTGCCGGTTACCGGGATCATCACCACGGATACCGTTCCTATCCCGGCCGAAAAAATGGCCCTATTGGGGGACAAGCTGAGCGTTCTCTCGGTGGCGCCATTATTGGGAGAGGTTATTCGGCGGGCGCATGAAGGTCGCAGTGTTGGTGAGATGTTCAACGAATAATGCCCGAACTTCCCGAAGTTGAAACGGTTGCCAGGTTTCTGCGTGAGGGAGGCCGTGAAGGACCTCCGATACTCGGAAAGCGCATAGTGGGCGCACGGCTCTTCTGGGAACGCACCCTGGCTGCTCCTTCCCCAGAAGAGTTCTTGAGCAAGGTGGTGGGACAGACCATCCTATCGATTGGCCGGCGCGCCAAGTATCTCGTCCTGGAACTGTCAGAGGACACGCTGCTGGTCCACCTGCGCATGACCGGCGACCTGTTCGTAGAGATGCAGCAGGCTGAGATCGCCCCTCACCACCGCCTGGTGCTTGACCTGGATGGCGGGTTGCGTTTGTCTTTCAACGATACGCGCAAGTTCGGGCGGGTATGGTTGACCGGGGATCCGGGATCGGTTTTGGCCGGGCTGGGTCCCGAGCCGCTCGATCCGGAATTCACCGCCGAACGTTTCCACACAATGTTACGCGAACGCCGCCGGCAGCTCAAACCGTTGCTGCTCGATCAAAGTTTCATCGCCGGATTGGGCAATATCTACGTGGATGAGGCCTTGTTCCTCGCCCGGCTGCACCCCCTGACCGTCGCCAGCTCACTCACCCCACAAGAGGCCGAACGGTTGTGGGCTGCCATCCGCCAGGCGCTCACGGCAGGCATTCGCAGCAACGGGACGAGCCTTGATTGGGTTTACCGGGGGGGAGAATTCCAGAATTATTTACGCGCTTATGGTCGTACAGGTGAGCCTTGCTCGCGGTGCGGGACGCCCATCGAACGTCTGGTGGTCGGCCAGCGCGGCACCCATATTTGTCCCAATTGCCAGCAACTTCCCACATCCAGCCCTTGACACGGCGACTACCCAAGAGGCCTTAAAGAAGTGTAAGGCTGGCGCGCCCCGGCCTCGGGTAGAATCCTAATTCGGAGGTAAATCATCCAAACCGCCGCTCTGATTTCTGCTTTCATCCAGAAACTTTCAGCGGTGAGCCAACCACCGCGGGCCGGTGGCTTTTGCGCCTAAGGGGAAAGTTCATCCTTGATCTGCTAAAGGATTGAAGACATGGATCTAACAGTTGATATCGTGTTGACGGTCATTGGGTTGGTCATTGGATTCCTGGTCAGCGCGATGATTCATAATATGCGCTCCGGCTCGAACTCAGGCTCGACCGATGAGTCAAACGCCGAGTCCGACGCCAATTCGGCCGCCGGGACGGCTGAGGCGGCGCCTGCGGAAAGTCGGCCCACTGATCCCCCGCCAGCCCCGGAACTGGTGGAAGCGGCCCGGATCTGGCGCGATCGGCTCAACGGCCAGCTGGTCATCGAAGTAGATAATCAATTGTATAAAATCGTCGGCGAATTGAATCCGATTTTACGCGACCGCCTGGGGATCGTTTCCGGCGAACTGCGCGCCTGGTTGGAGAACGACGCGGAGCGTACTTACCCCGCGCCGAAGCCTGCGCAGCCACCCCCATCAGCGACTTTGCGGGAACAGCCTGAACCCGTGACAGGTTTGCGAGTTGAACCGGCCCGCCCGAGCATCAACCCGTTGCGCTTGTTTGCCCGCGCCATCCAGGAGATGGATAAGCCCAAGCTGGACTTATCTCCGGCCAGCATTGCAGCCCAGATCGACGAGATTCTCCAGAGAAAGATGGAGGATACGCTGCTGGAGGGCCGCAGCATCCGCTTGATGGAATTGCCTGGTCAGGGTATGGTCGTGATGGTCGGATTGGATAAGTACGATGACGTCGACGCGATCCCCGACGAAAAAGTTCGCCGCCTGATCCGCGAGGCGGTCGCCGAGTGGGAAGAAACCTCGATCCCGGACAGAGAACGATAACGTACTGATCCCTCCCCGGTCAGGCCCTAAGGTTAACCAACGCCTATTGCTCAACCTCATACTCGCGTATGACAGGCAGTACCTCGTCGATGAGCATTTCGAGCGTGGTCAGCTTTGGAAAACCCCCGCAGTCGAGCATGAAATAATCTACGCCAAGTTCAATAAAGGGGAGCATTTGCTCGATCAATTGCTTTGGCGTGCCAACGAAGTCAAAGTCCTCGTCATCATCGGCGCTCCCCCAATCGACAAGGGCAGCCGCCTCCTCCTGGGTTGGCGCGCAAGCACATCCACCGGCCCACGTCTTTCTTATTGTTGACGGATCTCTGCCCTGCTCGAGGCAATATTCTGTTAATCTCTCAACCATTGGCCGGTAGCTGGCCAGGTTCGTTGATGACACGTTCCACCAATCGGCGTACTTCGCGGTCAGTCGCAGCATCTTTGGCTTGAAGGCGCCAACCATGATCGGAGGAACCGGAACTGGACGCGGCTCGCAACGGGCTTCAATCACCCTATAGTACTGGCCCTCAAAGGTGGCAGCCTCTTCGCGCCACATTTTCCCTATGATTTGGATAGCTTCTTCTAATTGCTCAACCCGCACTGGCGCGGTTGGAAACTCGTAGCCATAGGCTTTGTACTCTTCCTCGTGCCAGCCTGCTCCCAGACCGAGTATGAAACGGCCGCCGCTCATAAATTGGAGGGTGGCGGTCATTTTGGCCAGTAAGGCCGGGTTGCGAAACGACTGGCATAACACTGAGTTCCCAAATTTCAGTTGAGGATGCAAAGCGGACAGGTAGGTCAGGGTTGTAAAACCCTCCAGCACATCGTTATCCCCGAACTGCAGGTGATCGATCATCCACACTGAGTCAAAATGACCTGTAATTAGATCGAGTGCGTTATTCAGATCTTCAACCAGCGTTAGTCGATTTTGCTTGTCCCGAACCTCGCCTGGTAAGATGAACCCGAATTGGATGGTTGTCATTAGATGCCTTAGCAGAGTGCGATAGCCCTACGATATCTATCCCAGAATAAAAGCCCCGGTCAACGCCGGGGCTTGCTTGTGCTTATCCGTCAGGGTGCTCTGCGATGAAGGAGGCGATCTCACCGGTAAGCCTGGTGACCAGGGCAGCTTTCTCATCCGGCGGTAAGAAAGAGGCTTGCGCTGCAGCGAGCACGCGCGCCCTCAACGTTTCGAGTGAGAATCCCAGGTCTTCACACACCAGGCGGTACTCGTCTCCCAAGGTGATCTGCGAGATGCTGGGATCGTCGGTGTTGATCGTGGCGTTCAATTCCTGCTCAAGCATCATCGTGATGGGATGCTCCTCCAGCGCTTGCACGACGCCGGATTGGAAATTGCTGGTCACGCACACCTCGAAGGTGGTTGCGTGTTCGCGCGCCATGGCGACGACCGCAGGGTCCTCGACGACCCGGACGCCGTGGCCGATACGTTCTGCGCCCAGTTGCAGGATCGCCATGGCTACGTTCCCGGCTCCGCCCCATTCGCCGGCGTGCACCGTCGTGCGCAGTCCTGCCTGGCGGGCGTGGTTGAAGACATCGATGAAAGGCGTCGCCGGGTAGTGCACCTCGTTGCCGGCCAGGTCCAAACCGAGGATGCCCTGGTCGATCCGCTGCACCGCCAGGTTCACTACCTGCATGGCCAGGTCCGGGCTTTCGTGCCGGTTCACGCTGATGATCAGCCGGACCATGACCCCGAGCTCTTCCTCGGCCTTTTTGGTCCCTTGGATCACCCAATCGATCACCTCAGCCAGGGAGAAATCCTCCGCACGGCTCAGCGCCACCGGGGTGAAACGCAGCTCCATGTAGCGCACGTTATCCTCGGCCGCATCGGCGATGGCTTCCCGAGTGATGCGCCCGATCACCTCCGGCGAGCGATAGAACTGGCGCAGGGTTTGAAATTTAGAGAGGAAATTTTGAGAAGTGTAGGGGTCGTCCTCGCGGACCTGGACCAGCGGTCGCAGCCGGTCCGTCCCCAGCAGGTCGAGGTTGTGCGCCCGGGCGACCTCCAAAAGCGTGCGCAGCCGGAGCGAACCCTCCAGGTGGCGGTGCAGCTCTACCTTGGGGAAACCGCGGTAAAACTCGAAGGATCTATGTGTGATGTTAGCGTGCATGGTTTCACCGGTGGGCGTCAGCGGAAGAGGGGAGCTTACCTTCGCCTGCGGCGGCGTTTCGATTTGCCGCCTTGACGCTGATTCTCCTGTGGTTGGACTGGCGCCTGCACCTGCGCGGCGGCAGCTTGCGGGCTGGCTACCGTGGTCTGGACGCTGCTCACATTGCGCGGCCGGAAGGTAAACATGCGGCTGACGACGCCCAGGCGCATATCGCTGAGCAGTTCGCGGAACATTTCAAAGGCTTTGCTCTTGTACTGCACCAGCGGATCGCGTTGCGCATAGGCTTCCAGGCCGATTGAAACGCGCAGGGCTTCCATGTTGGTCAGGTATTCGACCCACAGCTCCGAGATGACGCTCAGCAGCAACTGGCGGTAGACCTCCGTCAGCGCCTGCCGGCCGAGTTCGGAGATCACCTCGTCGCGCCGCTCCCCTTGCAGGGCTTGCAAGGGCGTTTCGGCGATGACTTCGAATTCCTCCTCGCCCAAAGCCTTGATCAGGCCTTCCCGGGCGTTTTCTTCCAGGTTAGCGGGTTGGGTGCTGCCCAAGCGAGCCAGTTCGCTCAACCCCCAGGCGCGCCGGATGGCTTCCTGCGCTCCCTCCAGGTGATCGAGCACATCTTCGGCGATCTCCTCGGGGTCACGATCCTCCAGGAATTTTGCGGCGTAGTAAATGTAAGTCAGCCAGGTGGTTCGCCGCCAAACCCGGCGGTGGGTTTTCTTATCGAAAGTCGCGCGCGCCCCTTGCGGGATCGCCAGCAGCAAGCTGATCATCTGTCCTTCGGAGGGTGAGTCGCCGATCTTCTCCAGGTTTGAATCCAGGTCCTTGGTGATCACACCTGCGTCGCCGTTGCTGCCGAACAGGCGTTGTCGGCGTTTATCGAAGGAGGAATGAATAGCCTCCAGCGTCCGGTCGGCGACCATCTCCCAGTCGCTGTCTTTCAGGTCCTGCGGGTCCAGCTCCAGGCCGTCCTCCAGCCGGCGTTCGACAGCGCCTAGTAAGCGTGTGACTGCCTGATCGACCAGTGCATCCTCGACCTGGGCGCGCACGGTTTCGGCCACTTCGTCCGGATCATCTCGCAAGGCGCGCTGTTCCTGCGAGCTCAATTGGATCGGCACGTGCACAACGCTGGAGAGCTCCTCGACCAGCTGGCGCGGGGAGGCGCTGGCGCCGTTTTCTTCCAGTTCTAGCCCTTCAATGAAGATGTCCACCGTTTGCATGCGCTCGTCCAGCAACGTGTCCAGCCGCTGGCTGGTTAGCTCGATCAGCTGGTTGACGCTGTTGATCATGTGGTCTTCTTCAGCCTTGATGGCGTTTTGGGCGATCTCCAGCAGGGCGGCGCGCACATCTCCGGTCTGGTCGCGAGCCAGCTCGTCGGCCAGCAGTCTGAGCGTGTAAGAGGGGAAGATCGTCCCGTTAGTCGCCAGGGCGGGCTGGATCTGCTCGAGCCAGGCGAGCAGCTTCCACGGTCCTTCTACGTCCTCCAGGGCTTCGGGCACCCGGCGCAGCACCTCGGTCTGCAGCATCTCGGTGACGTCTTCGCTCAGGTCGTCCTTGGTAAAGATGCGGTCGCGCTGGGAGTAGATCTTGGCGCGCTGGGTGTTGAGCACGTCGTCGTATTCGAGCAGGTGTTTGCGGACGTCGAAGTTGGCGCCTTCCACGCGACCCTGGGACTGTTCGACGATTCGCCCGACCAGGCCCATTTCCAGGGGCATGGCATCGTCGATGCGCATGCGCTGCATTAGGGCGTCGGCTTGTTGGCCGCCGAACAGCCGCATCAGCTCGTCCTCCATAGACAGATAGAAGCGGGATGAGCCGGGATCGCCCTGACGGGCGGCGCGACCGCGCAGCTGGTTGTCGATGCGGCGGGATTCGTGGCGCTCGGAGCCGATCACGTGCAGGCCGCCCAGTTCACGCACGCGCTTCATCTCGTCCACGAACTTCAGAAAATAATTGACTTCGGATTCGTAGATGACGTAATCCGAGGGGTCCAGGGCTTCCAGCGCATCCCGCCGCTCGTCAAGCGTCATATTGTAGGGGTCTTTGTGCCCGACGCGGTTCAAGACCCGCGCGATGGTGGAAATGATCTCTTCGGCCAACTCGCCGCCCAGCTTGATATCGACGCCGCGGCCGGCCATGTTGGTGGCGATGGTCACCGCCCCGAAGGCGCCGGCTCCGGCGATGATCTGGCTCTCCTCGGTGTGCTTGCGGGCATTGAGCACCTCGTGGCTGATGCCCGCCTCCAGCGCGCTGGCCAGGCGCGGGATTTCAAGCTGCTCCAATCCCAGCATGTTCGCCAGTCTTTCCAGATTCTCCGTTGAGCTTGGGTTGAAGGAGATTTCCAGCTCGCGGGCCAGCTTGCGCATATCGGAGATGGACAGCTGTTCGAGGGGTGCGTTCAAGAATTCCAGTTCGGGGATCGCCCGCCCGTCCTCATCGCGGTTGTGCTGTTCCATCCAGACCTCGCGCAAGATCAGCGTGCGCGCCAGCCGGCTGACCGGATCCGCGCGCAGGCGGTTGCTGATCCGCTCCGAGAGCTCGACCGAGGTGGTGCCCACCAGCAAGGGTCGCCCTTGCGCGTGGTAGCGCAGGATCTCGCGCACCAGGGCGCGCAGCTTGGCCTCTTCGGTGCGGTAGACAACGTCAGGGTAATCCTGCCGTTTCCAGAAAAGCGCTTCCTGAGCGGAGTCGTTCTCATCGGTGTAGAACTCGTACTTGTACCCTTCTTCGTCCCGGGCTTCGACGACGATCATGTCGGTGTCGGGGCGCGAGGCGATGTATTCCAGGTTGGTAGGGATGCTGATCACCTCGAGCTTATAAATCTCGTTGAACTCTTCCGCCTCGGTGACTGCAGTGCCGGTCATACCGGCCAGCTTCTCGTACATGCGGAAGTAGTTCTGGATGGTGATCGTGGCGTAAGTCACGTTCTCCCGCTGGATCTGCACGCCTTCCTTGGCCTCGACCGCCTGGTGCAGCCCATCGGACCAACGCCGCCCGGGCATTAACCGCCCGGTAAACTCGTCGACGATGACCACTTTCCCGGCCTGGACCAGGTATTCCTTGTTGCGCCGGAAGAGGAACTGCGCTCGCAGGGCCTGTTCCAGGTAACCGAGCAGGCGGGCCTGTTCGGGTGTGACGTCTTCGGGGCGCTCGGGGTCGCGCAGCGGCATCTCGAGCAGGTTCTCGACGTGGGCTTCGCCGATCTCGGTCAGGGTGACGTTCCGGTCGCGCTCGCTGACCTCGTAATCCTCCGGGTTGAGCTGCTTGACGATCACGGCCATGCGCTCGTACCATTCGGTGTCGTCGTGGGACGGGCCAGAGATGATCAGCGGCGTGCGCGCCTCGTCGATCAAGACGTTGTCCACCTCGTCTATGATGGCGTAATGGTGGCCGCGCTGCACGCGATCCTCCAGCCGCATAGTCATGTTGTCGCGCAGGTAGTCGAAGCCGAACTCGCTGTTGGTGCCGTAGGTAATATCGGCGGCGTAAGCCTCCCGGCGTGGAACCATGCGCAGGTGATGCTGATCTTCGTGCGGCGATTCGCGGCTGAAGTCGACCAGGAAAGCTTTCTTGCCGTTTTCGGTGCGCGCTGCCATCTGCAGTACTCCCACGCTCAATCCGAGCCGGTCGTAGATGGCGCTCATCCAGCGCGCATCGCGCCGGGCCAGGTAATCGTTGACCGTGATCAGGTGGACGCCGCGCCCGACTGGCGTGTTTTCCAGGGACTTGAACGTCCAGTTGGCCGGGTCTTCGCCCCATTTTCTCTGTGCTTTTTTGATCCAGTCGGGATTGAGCTCCAGGGTATTGAGATATATCGGTAGGGTCGCCGCCAGGGTTTTGCCCTCGCCGGTGCGCATTTCGGCGATGATCCCCTCGTGCAGCACGACGCCGCCGATCAGCTGCACGTCGTAATGACGCTGGCCCAGCGTGCGTTTGCTGACCTCGCGCACCACGGCGAAAGCTTCCGGCAAAAGATCGTCCAGCGGTTCACCTTCGGCCTGCCGGCGGCGGAATTCGTCCGTTTTGGCGCGCAGCTCTTCGTTGCTGTACGCTTCGAACTGCTCTTCCAGATCGTTGATTTGGTCAACTATCTCCGAGCGTTGTTCGATCTCACGTTTATTGGGGTCGCCCCCAAAGATTTTAACAATTTTTTGCAGCATGGATTTTCTTAGTTAATGGGTGACGCAGGCAGGCATACCCCCTGTCCTCCTCCCGGCTGTCCTAGTTCTGTTCTGTCTGATTTTCTCGTGTTGGCGATTATAGCATAGGTGACCATTGGACTGCGATGGGAGAGAAGTCCCGCCGCCGGGGCTTATCTTGTATTAAGGTTGTTTTCTTGTTCGCCGTCCCTTAATATGGGGGTTAGGGGGTTCAGCGTGGGGCTACTACGCCCCACGCTGAACCCCCGATATCCTTCACAAGTGGGGCAAATCGTCAACGGTCGATTGCCCTACCACCTGTTCGCAATGCTTTGACAGCCGTCCTTTCCTCGGGTATGATCAAGCGCTGTGAAGACCCGGACGTGGGCCGCGTAGAGCGTCCCATTGTTTGCTGGTCAGGTGGGAAAGATCAATGGTTAGAGGTAAATAGGATGAAGGGATTATTCGATAGATTCCGCAACACGCAGCAAGGTAATTTTGTCACGGTGGTATCGGGGCTGCCTCGTTCCGGCACTTCCATGATGATGAAAATGCTGGCCGCCGGCGGCCTGGACCCGATCACCGATCACGTTCGTGAGGCCGACGCCGACAACCCCAAAGGTTATTACGAGTTCGAACGGGTCAAGAAGTTGCCCGACGGCGACATAGCCTGGGTCGAACATGCCCAAGGGAAATCGGTCAAGGTCATCACCGCGCTTCTGGAGCACCTCCCGAATGACTATCACTACAAAGTCATCTTCATGCGCCGCAAGATGGAGGAGATCCTCGCATCTCAAAAGAAAATGCTGATCCGCAGCGGCAAACCCACCGACAAGGTGAGCGATGAGAAACTGGCTGAGATGTACGCCAAGCATCTGGCCAAGATCGAAACCTGGATCAGGGCGCACCCAAACGTCGATGTGCTCTACGTCGATTACAACGATCTGCTGGCCAACCCTGAAGCGTACCCCCAGCGCATCAACCAGTTCCTGGAGGGCCGCCTGAATGCGGGTAAAATGGCCGACGTGGTCGACCCCAGGCTGTACCGCCAGCGGCGGTAAAACCTGCGCTCGCCAAACCAGTTAATCAGCGCCCCAAACGGGGCGCTCTTTTATTCCGGGGTTAGTTCTTCGACGAATACCTGGTTGGTGATAGTAGGGCCGAGGACGATCGAATCTGTTTTGCCCTCCACCTGGATGCGCAAGTTATCGTCGAAGGGGGAATATTCCAGGAGGGCGACTTTCGCTCCCGGCACCACCCCGCGATCGCTCAGGTAGCGCAGCAGTTCCGGGTCGGTGTCGCGCACCCTTTCGATCCGGACCCGCTGCCCCGGGCGCATTTCGCTCAGCGTCTGGGCTTCCGATTCCGGCAGGTGCAGGTCCCTGGTGGGGATCGGATCGCCGTGGGGGTCGTGGCGCGGGTTGCCCAGGCTCTCGGCGATGCGTTCTTCGAACGCTTCCGAGATAACATGTTCCAGGCGGTCGGCTTCGTCGTGCACTTCGTCCCAGCTGTATCCCAGGGTCTGTTGTAAAAACATCTCCAGCAGGCGGTGGTGGCGTATGATCTCGAGCGCAACTTTTTCCCCCTCTGGGGTCAGCGACGCGCCGTGATGTTTGCGGTATTCCACCAGGGGCGGGTCGGTGACGGCCAGTTTCTGGATCATGTTGGTCACGGAGGCCGGGGTCACGCCCATCAGTTCGGCGATCTGGTTGGTGGTCGCCCGTCCGTGTTCTTCAGAAAGATCGTAGATCGTTTTGAGGTAATCTTCGATCACGTGGGTGAGGTTTTCGCGCATGGTCTTATTATTCGTCGCCGGATCGACCCGCGGCGACTTACTGTGGAATTCTATCCAAAAAGGCCGCGATTTTTAGAGTTGGCTTATTTTGGATTTTCTTTATTCTAACCCGGGACTGAGTTTCGCGCCAGATGATCCACCACGAGGGTGAACGCAAATGTTGTCAGCTGGAGGTGTGGTTTGGACAGCGAAACCGTCCACACCACACCCCCAAGATCAAATTTCCAACACGACTTCCTAGAACCTGCAGCTGTCAACAATCGAACTGGATAACTCGTCCCTTTCCTTAATTGACGTCGCCTGTTTTATCCTGTATCATGGGAGCGTCATGCCGCGCTATTTCACCCTGGAAGAGGCCAACGCAGCCTTGGACGTGATCCGCCCTTTGGTCGGCGAGATCCTCGCTATCCGTCGCGATATCCTGGCGAAACGCCCGGATTTCTGGCCCGTCTTGCAGAAGTCCCTGGGCAACGGGGGCAATCTTGCCGCCGGGGAGGTCGCCCTGGCTTTCGAGCGCCTGGATGCGCTGATGCGCCAGGTACACGCAACCGGCGCCCAGCTCAAGGACCTCAATACCGGCCTGGTCGATTTCTACGCCCTGCGTGAAGGGCGGCAGATCTTCTTGTGCTGGCGCTACGGCGAAGAGCAGGTCGCGTTCTGGCACGAGATTGACGGCGGCTTTGCAGGCCGCACACCGTTGTAAAATCACTTCCCGCCTTGTCCTGATCGAACATTTGTACTATAATTTAGAGAGCTTTCCTCCTTTTAAACAACCGCCGGAGTCCGGATAAACATACCGTGCTGACCAGAGATTCAATTCCCCCCTCTCTAACCCCGCAGCAGCTGTCCGTCGTCGAGCAGCCCCTGGACGCTAAGATCTTCCTGGAAGGCCCGGCCGGCGCCGGCAAGACCACTGCCGGCGTCGAGCGCTTGCTCTATTTGATGGCCGAGGGCGTGCCTGGGGACACCATCTTGCTGTTGACGCCCCAGCGCACCCTGGCGACGCCTTATTACCAGGCTTTGCGCCATCCGGGCGTGATCGCCGGTGGAATGGTGGACGTGCTTACCCTGGGCGGGTTAACCCGCCGCATGGTCGAGTTGTTCTGGCCGCTGGTCTCTGCACAGGCCGGGTTTTCGCACCCCGACAGGCCGCCGATCTTCCTCAACCTGGAAACTGCTCAATATTACATGGCCCGCCTGGTGCGCCCGCTGTTCGACCAGGGCTATTTCGACGCGGTGGTGATCAACCGCAACCGGCTGTGCAGCCAGGTCCTGGATAACCTCAACAAGGCCGCCGTGGTTGGGTTTCCCCATACCGAGATCGGCGCGCGTCTGAAAGCTTCCTGGGTGGGGGAGGCCAGCCAGCTGCGCATTTACGAGGACGCCCAGGCCTGCGCCGCGCTGTTCAGGGCCTACTGCTTGGAGCACAACCTGCTCGATTTTTCGCTGCAGGTCGAGATCTTCCGTGACCTTTTGTGGCCCGCTTCGCCGTGCCGGTCCTATTTAATGGGAACCTACCACCATCTCCTGGTGGACAACCTGGAAGAGGACACCCCGGTGACCCACGATCTGCTGGCCGAGTGGCTGCCTGCCCTGGACTCGGCCTTGCTGATCTTCGACCGGCAGGCCGGCTACCGCAGTTTTCTTGGCGCCGATCCGAAGACCGGTTACGCGTTGAAGGAAATCTGCCCGGTCAGGGTTGAGTTTGCCGAGTCATTGGTCACCAGCTCTGGGCTGCGCGCCTTCGCCGGGGACCTGGCCCGCGCCTTAAACCGGGAGGCGCCCGAAGAGCTGGTATCGGGCGAGACATCCGTGCAGGAGGGCCGTCAGCTGGATGAAGTCCTGGTGTACGACGACCACCGCTACCACCCCGAGATGCTCGATTGGGTTACGGAGCAGATCGCCGCGCTGGTGTACGATCAGGGGGTCCCGCCTGGGGAGATCGTCGTCCTGGCGCCTTTCCTCAGCGATGCCCTGCGCTTCTCGTTGACCAATCGCCTGGAGGCCTTGGACGTCCCTACCCGCTCGCACCGCCCCTCACGCGCGCTGCGGGAGGAGCCGGCCGTGGAGTGCCTGTTGACCCTGACGGCGCTGGCGCACCCGGGATGGGGCCTGCCCATCACCCGTTATGACGTGGCTTACGCCCTGGTTCAGTCCATCGACGGGCTCGACCTGGTGCGCGCCCAGCTGCTTGCCGAGATCGTCTACCGGCCCGGGGGTGAGGAGCTCAGCCTGACCTCCTTCGACCGCATCCGGCCAGAAATGCAGGAGCGGATCACCTATGCCTTCGGCGAGCGCTACCAGGAACTGCGCGCCTGGCTCCAGGATTATCTAACCCGTCCCCCGGAAATGCTCGACTACTTCCTGAGCCGCTTGTTCGGCGAGCTGCTCTCCCAACCGGGCTTCGGCTTCCACCTGGACCTGGACGCCGGGGCAGTCGCCGCCAACCTGGTCGACTCGGCTCGCAATTTCCGCTGGGCCGCTGCCGGAGAGCTGCCGGACGGAATCGTCTCCCTGGGGCATGAATACGTCGAGATGGTCCGCGAGGGGGTAGTGGCGGCGCAGTACCTGCGCAGCTGGCGGCTGGTCGATGAAGAGGCCGTCTTACTGGCGCCGGCCTACACTTTTTTGATGAGCAACCGCCCGGTGGACGTCCAGTTCTGGTTGGACGTCGGCGGGCGCGGCTGGTTCGAGCGCCTGTACCAGCCTTTGACTCATCCCTACGTGCTCACCCGCGACTGGCCGCGCGACGCCGTCTGGACCGACCTGGACGAGTATGCCTCCAGCCGCGAGACTCTTTACCGTTTGGCGCTGGGCCTGGTGCGCCGCTGCCGCCAGCGCATCTACCTGGGCTTGAGCGAACTCAACGAGCAGGGCTACGACCAGGCCGGTCCGCTGCTCAAAGCGATCCAGCGCGTGATGCGCCAGTCCGCGCAGCTTTCCTGACCATACCGGAATCCTGATGGTTTACCTTCCCCGTCCAAAACAAGAAGAAGTGCTCGCTTATACCGGCGGCAAGATGGGCGTGTCCGCTGTGCCCGGGAGCGGCAAGACCTGGACCCTGTCCTGGCTGGCGGCGAAGCTGGTCGTCGAGGGCGGTCTGGAGGAGGATCAGGAGGTCCTGGTGGTCACCCTGGTCAACTCGGCGGTGGATAATTTCGCCCACCGGGTGGCCGGCTTTGTGAGCGAGCGCGGCTTGCTGCCGCATCTCGGGTACCGCGTGCGCACCCTGCACGGTTTGTCTCACGACATCGTGCGCGAGCGGCCCGACCTGGTCGGCTTGTCGGATGATTTCCAGATCATCGATGATCGAGCCGCCGACCAGATACGCGATTCCGCTGCCCAGGCCTGGCTGCGCAGCCATCCCTTCGCCCTGGAAGAGTATCTCGACCCGGATATGGAGGCGTCACGCCGGGACTGGGTGCGCCGGGACAGGCTGCCCGAGCTGGTCAAAGGCATCGCCTTGAGTTTCATCCGCTTTGCCAAGGATTTGCGCATCACCCCCGAAGCGCTGCGCAGGCAGCTGGATGAGCTCTCCGTGCCGCTGCCCCTGGCGGAGATGGGCCAGGAGATCTATGCTGACTACCAGCGCGCCTTGAATTACCGCGGCGCGGTGGACTTCGACGACTTGATTCGCCTGGCATTGCAAGCCCTGGAACAGGATGAAAACTACCTGGAGCGCTTGCGCGCCCGCTGGCCTTATATCCTGGAAGACGAAGCCCAGGACAGCAGCCGGCTGCAGGAGCAGATCCTGGGCGCCCTGGCTGGCCCCAACGGCAATTGGGTCCGTGTGGGCGACCCCAACCAGGCGATTTATGAGACCTTCACCACCGCCAGCCCGGAATTTTTGCGCGCTTTCCTCGACCGTCCGGATGTGCTCGGACGAGAGCTGCCCAATTCCGGTCGCTCAACGCCCAGCATCATCGCCCTGGCCAACCACCTGATCGACTGGACGCGGGGGGAACACCCGGAAAGTGCGGTGCGTGATGCCCTGACCCCGCCGCACATCTTGCCGACGCCCCCCGGCGATCCCCAACAAAACCCGGAGGATGCCCCCGAACAGATCTACTTAGGTGAGGATAAATTCACCCCCCAGGAGGAGATCAGGACCGTGGTCGACTCGGCCTCTCGCTGGCTGGCCCAACACCTGGATGACACCATGGCGGTCCTGGTGCCGCGCAACCAGCGCGGCTTTGAAGTCGCCGGCGCGTTGAAGGCTCGCGGGGTTCCCTACTTCGAGCTGCTGCGCAGCACCAGCGCGACTCGCCAGACTGCCGGGGCGCTGGCGAACCTGGTGAATTACCTGGCCGAGCCGCAGTCTGCCAGCAAGCTCTCGCTGGCTTACCAGGTCTGGCGCCGGGACGCGCGGGATGATGACGAAGAGCTGCCGGCCTTCAACCGGCAGATTGCCAAGCTGCTGCGCAGCTGCCGCCAGGTGGAAGATTATTTGTGGCCGCGCGCCGGCCGCGATTGGTTGGACGAGATCGACATGGAAGCAGCCGATCCGGCGGCTTTTGAAGAGCTGCTCGCCTTCCGCGAGGTAGCCCGGCGCTGGCAAGGAACCACTCAGCTGCCCATCGACCAGATCGTGCTGACCCTCGCCCAGGACCTTTTCCAAGAACCGGTCGATTTGGCCGTGTCGCACAAGCTGGCCGTGATCCTCGGCCGTGCCGCCGAGGCCCACCCGGACTGGCGTCTGCCGGAGCTGACTGAGGAGCTGGCCGTGGTCGCGCGCAACGAGCGCCGTTTTCTGGGCTTCAGCGAGGACGACACCGGCTTCGATCCCGAGCAGCACAGGGGGGAAGTGATCGTCGCCACTGTGCACAAGGCCAAGGGGCTGGAGTTCGACCGCGTCTACCTGCTTTCGGTCAACAACTACGATTTCCCTTCCGGAGCGGAGTTCGACGATTACATCTCCGAACCGTGGTATTTTCATCCGAAGCTGAACCTGGAAGCCGAAGCGGTGGCGCAGCTGGAGGCGGCCTTTTCGCAAGATGAATACGAATGGTACCAGGAGGGCCAGGCCACCCAGTCCGCGCGGCTGGATTACGTGCGTGAGCGCTTGCGACTGCTGTACGTGGGCATCACCCGGGCGAAGTCCAGCTTGATCATCACCTGGAACACCGGCCGCCGTGGTGGGCTGCAGCCTGCTGTTCCGCTCACCGAGTTGTATACGTTCTGGGAAGAGTCGATGGAGAATTCATAAGATGGGGATACCGGAAGATTTCCTGTTCAGCCAGGGCAGCCTGCAAGACTACGTCGACTGCCGCCGGCGCTTCCAGCTGCGCTATTTACGACGCGTCTCCTGGCCCGCGATCCAGGTCGAGCCGGCCCTCGAAAACGAACGGCACCTGCAGCGCGGCGCGGCTTTCCACCGCATGATCCAGCAGCACTTGTTGGGGGTGCCCGCCGAGCGCTTGTCGGCTCTGCTGTCCGATCCTGCTTACGGGGAGGATCTGCGCCGCTGGTGGGAATCTTACCTACAGCACGGTCAGGACCTGCTCGGCCTGCGCGCGGAAGCCGGGCTGCGCCTGCACCCGGAGATCAGCCTTTCGGCGCAGCTGGGCGGCTACCGCCTGGTCGCCAAGTACGACCTGATCCTCCTGCTCCCTGAGGACCGGGCGGTTATCTTCGATTGGAAGACTTACCGCAGGCTGCCGCGGCGAGCCTGGCTGGAGGCGCGCCTCCAGACCCGGGTCTACCCGTACTTGCTGGTTGAGGCCGGCGCCGCGTTGAACCAGGGGCGGCCTCTACCTCCGGATCAGCTCGAGATGATCTACTGGTTCGCCGACCACCCGGAGGCTCCCGAACGATATCCTTACAGCGCAGCGCGATACGCCGCAGACGAAGCATATTTACGTGGCCTGGTTGATGAGATCGACGCCCTGCCGGAAGATCGCTTTGAACTCACCCCCGACCTGGACAAGTGCAGGTTCTGCACCTATCGTTCGTATTGCGATCGCGGCGGCGCCGCTGGCAGCCTGAGTGAGTTCGATCGCGGTTTGGAAGACCTGGAGAGGGACGCTCAGGCCGCCGTCTCCCTGGATATCGACTTCGACCAGGTCGGTGAGATCGAATTCTAAGCGTGACTGTTATTCTGATCGCCTGTGCGCTCCCACTGCCTGGCAGATTCGCTGAATCGCCGATTCCCTTGTGATTACCTGGCTGGAACTCCCTGAGACCCCGATTCCTGCGGAGCTGCACGCCGCTGTCGGCGGTCACCCGCTGGTGTCCGCGGTGCTGGCGCGGCGCGGCCACGCCGATCCGGAAGAGGCGCTGGCGTTTCTCGATCCGGACCGCTACCAACCGGCTTCCCCCCTTGAGCTGCCGGGGATGGAGGCGGCAGTCCAGCGTTTGCTGGCAGCCGTCAGCCGGGGTGAGCGCGTCTGCGTTTGGGGCGACTTCGACGTGGACGGCCAGACCGCCACGACCGTGCTGGTATCCGCCCTGCGCGAGTTGGGCGGAGTAGTTGATTTTCACATCCCAGTGCGGGCCCGGGAATCCCACGGGGTCAACCTGCCGGAGCTCAAGCGCATCATCCGGGAGGGGGCTGAATTGATCCTGACCTGCGACACCGGGATCGCCGCTCACGACCCGGTGGATTACGCTCGATCCCAGGGGGTAGACGTGATCGTCACCGACCATCACGACCTGCCGGATGAGCTGCCCGACGCCCTGGCGATCATAAACCCGAAGCTGCTCCCTGCGGATCACCCGTTGGCGGCGCTTCCCGGGGTAGGGGTGGCCTACGAATTGTCTCTGGCACTGTTTGCCGCTGGCAAGCTAGCCAAAAAGGAGAAAGATGCCCTGCTGGACCTGGTCGCCCTGGGCGTCGTCGCCGATTTAGCCGTACAGTCCCGGGACACGCGCTTCCTGCTGCAGCGCGGCCTCGAACGCCTGCGAAACACGGAGCGGCTCGGCTTGCAAGTGCTCATGGACCTGGCGGAGGTCAACCAGGAGCGCCTCAGCGAAGAGCACATCGCTTTCGTGCTGGCCCCCCGCTTGAACGCTTTGGGACGCCTGTCCGACGCCAACGCGGCGGTGGAGTTTCTAACCACCAATGACCTCAGCCGGGCGCGCATCCTCGCCACCGACCTGGAAGGCCTGAACGCCCGGCGCAAGCTGCTCACCGACCAGGTTTTTGAGGGCGCGCTGGCCCAGATCGAACGCGATCCCGGTTTGTTGGAGCGCGCCGCGCTGGTATTGAGCCACGCGGCCTGGCCTGCGGGCGTGATCGGCATCGTCGCCAGCCGCCTGGTGGAGCGTTTTGGCCGGCCGGTGGTGCTGCTCGCCGCCCCTCCCGGGGAACTGGCGCGCGGCTCGGCCCGCTCGTTGCCGGGCTGCAACATCAGTGCGGCCATCGCCGACCAAGGCGAGCTGCTGGAGAGCTACGGGGGTCACCCGATGGCGGCCGGGCTCTCAATCGCCCCCGAACGTATTCCGGATTTCCGGGAGGGCCTGTCTCGCAGCGTAGCGGCGCAGCTGGCCGAGGCAGCTTTTGAGCCGCGGCTGCAGATCGACGGATATTTAAGGTTAGACGAGTTAAGCCTGGAGCTGGTCGAAGATCTGGAGCGTCTGGCGCCTTTTGGCCCGGGCAACCCGCCGCTTACGCTGGCTACCCGGGATCTAAGCCTGGTCAGCCAGACCTTAATCGGCCGCAACGACGAGCATCGCCAGCTGCTCGTGGAGGACGACGCCGAGAACCGCCAGCAGGTGCTCTGGTGGGATGGCGCTGGTTGGGAGCTGCCCAAGGGGCGCTTTGATCTGGCTTACAGCGTGCGGGCCAGCGACTACCGCGGCCAGCGCGAAGTGCAGGTGGAATGGATCGAAGCACGCGCTGTCGGGCCGCCGGTCGAAGTGGAAGCGGATAAACCAGTCCTGCAGCTGGTCGATCACCGGGGGGCCCCAGCGCCGCTGGAAACCTTGGGAGCGCTGTTGGCCCGGGGTGATCTCCAGGTGTGGTGTGAGGGAGGTGATTGCCCACCCGCCGGTTTGAACCGGACCGCTTTGGAGCCGGCTGCGGAGCTGGCGATCTGGAGTCTTCCCCCAGGGCGCGGTGCGCTGCGCGCCGCCCTGCATGTCGTCCAGCCTCGCACGGTCTACCTGTTCGATATCGATCCCGGCATGGATCACCTGGAAGCCTATTTAAAACGCCTGGCAGGGCTGGTGAAGTACGCCTTGAGCGCCAATGCGGGTCGCGTCGAACTGAGCGCCTTGGCCGCGGCTTGCGCCCAGCGGGAAGTTGCGGCCCGCAAAGGGGTCGCCTGGCTGGCGGCGCGCGGCCACTGCGCCGTCCTGGACGAATCGGAGGGGGTGCTGACGCTCTCCCGGGCGGGGAGCGCGGACGAAGCCGAAGCAGAGCGCCTGGCCTGGCAGCTGCATGCCTTGCTGGCAGAGAGCGCCGCATACCGCGCGTTCTTCGCCCGCGCCGAGCTCGAAATCCTGGAACAGCTCCTGGAGCAGGCTTGATTTAGCCCGTGATAACTCCCTTCTCTCCTGAATTGTCCTGAATGCGGATTGACAGGTTCGGGGAGCCGGTTTATAATATCAATATAGATTGATTCAATTTGTATTGGAGGAAATTATGAACCCGGCCCATGCCCTGGATAGACCTCCTGGATTCCTAAAACTGCTCGGCAATGAGCTGCGCTGGCAGCTGCTCAAAGCGCTTGCCGCCACCGATCTGCGCGTCCAGGAGCTGGTCCAGCTGCTGGACCGCCCCCAGAACTTGATCTCCTACCACTTAAAGAAACTGGCCGAATTAGACCTGGTGCGGGAACACCGCAGCCTGGCTGACGGCCGCGAGGTCTATTACAGCCTCGACCTGGATCAGGTACGGGCGATGTACGTCTCCAGCGGGGAGGCTCTGCACCCGGCGCTCGGGCTTGAAAACGACGCCGGTGACTTGGAGGCCGGTTTGCCCCCTGTGCAGGTGTTGTTTTTGTGTACGCACAACAGCGCGCGCTCGCAAATGGCTGAAGCCCTGCTGCGGACCCGGAGCCAGGGCCGGGTGGCCGCCTTCAGCGCCGGCAACGAGCCTTCCCAGGTCCACCCGCTGGCGATCCGCGCCATGGCCGAGATGAAGATCGACGTCGCGGAGCAGCGATCCAAGCATCTGCGGGAGTTCCTCGGCGAGGATTTCGATTACGTCATCACCGTTTGCGATCGCGCTCGGGAGTCCTGCCCGGTGTTTCCCGGTGACCCGGTGCAGATCCACTGGAGTTTCGAGGATCCCTCAGCCGTCGAGGGATCCGAGGAAGAGCGGCTGAGAGCGTTCCGCAACACTGCCTTGCAGCTCAACAACCGCATCGGCTACCTGCTGATGATGATCCGGCGAGACTGGGAAAGATCCGGCTGAAAGATCGGAAGGGAGAAACTTGGAGGAGTTGACCTTATCAAAGCGGCTCAAGAACTGGGCACGCGCGGGTTTTGGGCGAATAGCTTCTGCAGTTGGATCATCATATCGCCGGAAAATCGCCCAACATCACCTGAAGGGAAGCCAGGTTGGAGGCGAGTTGTGTTTCATCGAGGGCAGGACACTCGGTTACCTTCCTATGTCCGGCTATAAGCTTTAGGGCGAAAGTCCAGCAGGTGGGTTCGCCACACCGTTTGCAGTTCGTCTTGGGTAATAGATTGTAAACACCCATGGGCGTCGGCCGTTGGCGTGTGGAAGTATCCGGTGTAATCTCGTCTCGCCGCTCCCAAGTCCGGTTCACCAACCCAACCAGGCCTTTAATTTCTTTTTCGGCGTTCTCACGGTCTTCCACGTTGCTAATGGCGATTTCGTAGGCATGGAAAGCGATATGATGCCCTCCCTTTTTCCAGATTAAGGCTTTAGCTCCTGGGTGATAGATAGCACCTTTTAGAGTCGCGTTGAGATAAGGTAAAACAACAGAAATATCTACCTTCAAGAGCGCGCGCGCCGCAAAGCGCTCCGCTCCTGGCTCGCAAGGCGGGGTGAACACTTCCAGATCGTAATTGTCGATCATCAGGTTACCCTTTGATCTAAATAAAAATTGGGACCATCAACCCGGTTTGTCTCCACACCTCACGGAGTCGGGACTTGTATTTCTGGGATAGGCGTTGTTGCCGCGAGGCTTTGTTCCATTGCTTCCAGAGCGTGCGTTGAGTAAATAGATGCCGGACCACCACCCATCATCAAGGCTACGGCGATCGTCTCCAACAAATCTTCGCGCCCGGCGCCGGCAGCCACAGCATCGTGTGTATGATAGGCGATGCAGCCCTCGCAGCCCACAACGATGCTGATCGCCAGAGCCATCAATTCCTTAACTTTGCGGCTCAAAACACCGTCAGCCATCGCTTTTTTATGCAGGCGGGCAAAGCCGCCCATCGGCAGGGGGATTTCTTGTCCGAGCTGTTCCAACCCTCTTTCCAGTTGCCGGTGGATTTCAAGATAGTCGTTCATCTTATGTCATCTAAATTTCAGGCTTGCTTGGCTGCTAATGCATCGACCAACCAGGTGACGACCTCCCCTTCCTCTGGGATTCGTCCGGCGCAAACCAGCTTCTCGTTTACAACCAAACCGGGGGTGCCCAGGATGGGATATGCTCTGATTTCGTTGTAATCTGTAATCTTGACGATCTCTGCTTCCAAAGCCAGGCTGCCGATTGCCTTGCGGGCTACAGATTCAACCTTCTTGCAGTTGTCACAACCTGGTCCGAGTACTTTGACTGTGAGCATGGGAATGCCTCCTAAAATTTGATTGAGGAGTTACGCAGTTCTCAGAGAAAGTGGGGTACCCCCTATCTTCCCTTGAGTGCGTAAGTCCTATGATGATTGAATTTCCGCTTGTACGGCTACTTGAATGGTTGGATCGATGAGCACTGTTGACTTCACTGAGTTGGCCACCAGGCTGTATTTTTGGGCTGCCCTGAGCGCACGTTGGGCGCGAGCCTCAACGATTTCCGGTGCTTCACCGTCCGCAGCGATACGGACGACTGGCCACAGGTGCAACTCGGTGAAGATCTCGGTGCGATCGAGCTCAATGAGCTTGGTGCCCTCCGCCCGGCACTCATACGAAAGCAGGTTGAGCTTAAAACGTTCCGCTGCCCAGATGAACATCATCATGATGCAGGTGTTGACTGCGCCCACAAAGGCATCTTCCGGGGTCAGCACACCGGCGAGACCATGAGCATCCGGTGGAGCAGAGAATTCCATTTGCGGACCGTTGCCCATGACGATATGGCCACGATGCTCGC
>CAYNWK010000017.1:0-33875 GCA_964400875.1 uncultured Anaerolineaceae bacterium
CCTCTGGTCCAAACAATCGACATTACTGGAACCACTGCATGCCGGCCGTGGGCAGAGATGTGGCCCGGCATGCAGTGGTTCCAGTAATGTCGATTGTTTGGACCAGAGGGTTGGGTTAATCACGCTGCTTACCGTAACATCATCCCAATTTGGGGTAATATAGGAACGAGGGTTACCCATTCAAGAGATTTCCCTAGTGAGCTCTGCAATTCTCAAAACCAAGCTGTTTATTCCTCCCCCATTAGCCGGTCTCGTCCCGCGCCCCCGGATCAGCGCAAAAATCGAGGCGGCTGTTCAGGCCGGTTCCCGGTTCATCCTGGTGGCAGCCCCGGCTGGTTTTGGCAAGACCACCGCGGTCAGCAGCTGGATTCGGGACTATGAACGGGGGGCAGCCTGGGTCTCCCTGGATGATAACGATAATGAGCCAGCGATCTTCTGGGCGTACGTGACCACCGCCCTGGAGACGACCCGCCCGGGAATGGGCACAGCCATGCGCGCTGCGCTGGCTGCCTCTTCACCCCCTCCTATTGTTAGCCTCCTGTTGGAATTGATCAATGAGCTGGCCGGCCTGGAACACCCGCTCAGCCTGATCCTGGATGACTACCACGTCATCCACAACCCCGCGATCCACCAGAGTCTCGCCTTCTTGCTCAACCACCAACCGCCTCAATTAAAGTTAGTCATTGCCACCCGCGCCGACCCGCCGCTGCCGCTGGCCCGCTGGCGCGCCCAACGCGCCCTGACCGAACTGCGCGCGGAGGACCTGCGCTTTACACGCCAAGAAGCCAGCATACTGCTCAACAAGATCTTGGGGTTGGGATTGACCGACGCCGATATCAGTGCCCTCGAAGCGCGAACCGAAGGCTGGGGAGCAGGTCTGCAACTGGCGGCGCAGTCCATGCAGGGCAGGAGCGATGCTCATGAGTTCGTCGCCGCTTTTTCTGGCAGCCACCACTTTATCCTGGAATACCTGATCGAGGAGGTCTTGGGCCGCCTGCCGGAGTCGCGACGGGATTTCCTCCTACAAACTTCCATCCTGGAACGCATGAATGCCGGATTATGTGAGGCGGTCACCGGATGCCGGGACGGTCAAGACAGACTGATCGACCTTCAGCGGGCGAACCTCTTCGTGGTCCCTTTAGATCATGAAGGTCGTTGGTATCGCTATCATCACCTGTTTGCGGATCTGCTGCAAGCCCGCCTCCAGCAGGCTGCACCAGCGGAGACGATTGCCGGGCTGCACCGGCGCGCTGCGGATTGGTTCGAGGAGCAGGGATCCATTATTGAAGCCATCCAGCATGCCCGTGCAGCCAGGGATTTCGATCAAGTCGCCGATCTGGTGAAACGTGCAGCCCCTTCGCTGCTCTCCACCGGCCAGGTTAGCAACCTAAAAGGCTGGCTGAAAGCCATCCCAGAGGTGTATTTTCAGGAACACCCGGAGCTGATCTTTTATCTGTTTTGGATCGACATCCTGCAAGGTAAGGCGGATCTCTCCAAACGAGCTATTCAAGAAAAGGAAGCTCTGCTTAAAGCGCTGCCTTCAACTCCAGAAAACGACCGTTTACGCGGGGAACTGATGGCGGTTGTATGCCGGGCGGTGGCCTTATCAGGGCGCACTTCCGAGGGGATTCGCCTGGCCCGGGAGGCTCTCGCCTATCTTCCCCCGGACGATCCAGCTCCTCGTGCCCGCGCCAGTTCAGCTTTAGCCACCGCTTACGACCTGGAGGGCTGGAAAGAAGAAGCCGGCCCGGCTTACCGGCAGGCAATTACCCAGGCCCTCGCTGCCGGAGACTACCGCCTGGCTGCCCATACCCTGATGGTGAAAGGTTTGGTTCAAGGCCACTACGGGCAACTGCACGAAGCAGCCAGGACCTTCCAAGAAATCATCGACCTGGGCGACCGAGCGGAGATCGATCCGGTGGTCAGAGCTAGCACGCCTGTTGCGAAAAAACCCAGTGCTAACCAGGTATTCTTCCCGGCAGGGCAGGGCCATATCGGATTAGGCAGCCTCCATCTGGAAAGGAACGATCTGGAGACGGCTGAAAACTACCTCGAGCGAGGCCTGGAACTCTGCCGCCGGGGAGGCCTGGACGGCGTTTTTATCGGCCGGATGCAGAAGTCTCGTCTGTGCCAGGCTAAAGGCGATCTGGAAGGAGCGCTGAATGAAATCCGGCTGGTGGAGCAGGCTTCCCAAAGAGTGGACTACTTCAACCTCACTGCCCGTCAGATCCGGATCGCGCTGGCCAGAGGAGATGTCGCCGGTGCGTGGCGTTGGGCCGCGCCGCTGGCTGACGTGCTCAGGAACGATAGCGAGGCCCGGCCGCCGCTGCTGTTCTTAGAGATCATCGAAGCCGTTATCGCCCGGGTCTACCTCGCCCAAGGGGAGATCGATGAAGCCTTGCAGTTATTGGATAAGCTCCAAAATACAGCCAAGCCTGGAAATCGTTCGGCGCGCTTACTTGAAGCCTATTTGCTCAAGGCGCTGGCATACCAAAAAGAGAATCGAGGGAACCTCACTTCGCAGACTATCGAGAGCATCGAGCATGCCTTAGTGCTGGGCGAGCCAGAGGGCTACTTTTTGCTATTCCTGGAGGAAGGTCCAGCGCTGATCCCTTTATTGAAGGCGGTTATAGAACAAAAAGCTATGCCTGACAGGATAAAGAATTACGCGCGTAAACTTCTGGACGCTTTCGGTCCAACCAGCGAACAAGAGGATAACCGCCAATTAGCCGGCCTGGTCGAGCCGCTGACCCCGCGAGAAACAGAAGTGTTAGAACTTCTAGCTGCCGGCGATTCCAATCAAACCATCGCCGAAAAGCTGGTCATCACGGTGCGCACCGTGAAGAAGCATACCGGCAACATCTACGGCAAGCTGAACGCCGAAAGCCGCACCCAGGCCGTCGCCCGCGCTCACCAGCTCGGACTGCTTTCCCCAGACTGAGCTTTTTCTAGGATTGATGATGTAGGGGAGCGGGTGTACTTGAGTACACCTGCTCCCTGTTTATTTAAAACCAAAAAGTTACTACCTTCGTCCACTGACAACGCGGCCCCGGGGACGTATAGTTTAGATAATGAACTGACCCAAGGAGAAAGAAAATGAACGCAATCACGACAAAACGTAGGAGCAGCAAAATGGAAATCCTGACCACGAAACTTATAGCAGCCTCCGGGCTTTTTATCCTCACCATCCTCTCCGGATTATGGCTGAGCCATTTGGGGAAGCCGTACAATTCCTGGATCTTCGCGATCCACAAACTGATCGCAGTGGCGATGATCATCTTAATCACCATGCGCCTCTACAATCTCTACACAGCGCTCGACCCGCGAACGTTTGTAGCCCTGGCCCTCGTCGCCGCCAGCGGGCTGATTTTCCTGGCCCTGATCGTCACCGGTAGTTTGCTCAGCCTGAACATCCCTTTGCAGGGAGCAGCCCTGAAGATCCACCGGGCGGCGGCGCTGTTGGCGCTGGTTTGTTCAATGCTCACCGTTTACCTGTTAGCCAACGGCAAATCGTAAGTATCATGGGTTTTTTGGCGGGTGAAGCTCGCCAAAAAACCCAACGAATCATTGCAAGCAAGGATTTCGGAGGATGAAATGTCCTACAAAAGCGTGTTGATAACCCAAAGAGGCGGGCCGGAGGTCATCCAGATCGTCGAGAAAGAACTGCGCCCGCCTGCGGAAGGCGAAGCCCGGGTCCGGGTCCTCGTCACACCTCTGTGCCAGGATGACGTAGCCGTGCGTGTCGGCAACCGTCCCTTTTTGGCGAAGCTGCCCTTCACGCCAGGATATACCTTCATCGGCATGGTCGAGGCGATAGGCAGTGGGGTCACCGGCGTGAAGGTCGGCGACCGCGTCGCCGCGCTGACCAATTATGGCAGCCACGCTGAAGTGGTTTATTGGGATGCGGACGCGCTGGTCCACGTCCCCGAATCGCTGGACCCGGCCCAGGCTGTGATCCTGATGCTGAACTACCTGACAGCCTATCAAGCCTTGCACCAGGCCGCCAAAGTCCAACCGGGAGATAAGGCGCTGATCATCGGCGCCAGCGGCGGGGTGGGAACGGCCTTCCTACAGCTGGGTAAACTGGCGGGACTCAAGCTGTACGGGTTAGCCTCCACCAGCAAACATGCTGTCCTCCGAGAGAACGGCGTGATCCCCATCGACTACCGCACCCAGGATTTTGTCGCCGTGATCCGGCAGACAGAGCCCGAAGGCCTGGATTTCGTCTTCAATGGGATGGATGAACGGTATTTCGAGCGCGGCCTGGCGGTGCTGCGGCGCGGGGGTGTCCTGGTGTCTTACGGCGCGCCTCAGAGTTTTGGGCGCTTCTTATGGTTCGTGGTGAAGCTGCTATTCCACAATATCGTGCCCAACGGCAAGACTATCCAGGGATACGGAACACATCGCGAGGACGTCGCTCAGTTGAAGGAAACCTGGTCGCGCTTGTTTGAGCTGTTGGAGGCCGGAAAGATCAATCCGGTCATCGACCACAAGTTTCCCTTCTCGGAAGTAGTCAAAGCCAACGAGTTGCTGGAAAGCGGTGCGGTCACCGGGAACGTGGTCCTGGTTGCGCCGGATCTGGGAGAGGCCGATTAAGCAATGGACGCCGCTTACGAGTACGCGATTTGGGTGGAAGGTCACCTGACAGATCGCTGGTCCGATTGGTTCGACGGGCTGGCGATCCATAACCATCCCGGTGGCAAGACGATTATTAGCGGGCCGCTTATCGATCAAACCGCGCTGTTTGGCGTGCTCGCCAGGATCCACGCGCTCAACCTGACCCTTGTTTCCGTGAAGCGGCTGGCGCCGACTACGCTCGAGCACTTGCTTTCAGCTGATAAAATAACCAGAGGACGCCGGTGAAGGCCTGACGACCCTCTCGATCTACTGGCGCCTCAGATCCGCAACGACCAATGCGATGATTGGTTGACACCCCAATAACGCTTATTTTAAGGAAAGGGGAGAACCATGAAGAGAAGGCTCGCCCTCATTCTTGGCTGTTTCACTTTATTCAATTGGATCGGTCTGCTCCCCGTCCAAAGCGCCCCACTCCGCCAGCTCGTCTACGTCTCGCCCTCGCCCGGGGCGCGGCATATCAGCCCGGGCACCTCTATCGCGGTGAGCGCCGGGACACCCTTATCCCCCGCTTCGCTCACCGCCGCACAGTTCACGGTCGAGGGCAGCAGCAGCGGCGTTCATCGCGGGGATGTACGGCTTTCGGACGACGGGCTGACGGCCTTGTTCTATCCGGAACGGGAGTTTGCCTTTGGTGAAGAAGTGCGGGTAAGCTTCAAGGATGGGCTGCGCACCAGCCAGGGAGTGCCCGTGGCTGGGACGGACTTCGAGTTCATGACCATCAGCAAACCGTTCTCTCAATTTCCCAAACCAGCCTCCAGCATTGAACTGCAAACCTCCGCCTCGACCCCCGCAAGCGCGCTCGCTCCTTCCCCCTACGTCACCTGGCCGGAGTTCAACGATTTGATGCCCGTCGAGATCAGCGTTCCGGCGAACGGCGCCGGCGAGGGGCTGGTGTTCCTGGCGAGCGCCGGCTTTGGTTCAACCTACCTACCGGGCTTGTTTATCCTGGACGACTCCGTTGAACCGGTTTACCTGCAGAAAATGGCAGGCGGCAACAATGTGACTGACTTCAAGCGGCAAACCGTCGGCGGCATGCCTTACCTGACGTACCACGTTGGTTCGCCACGCCCTGCATGGAGCGATGGGATTTACTACCAGATGGATCCAAGCTACACGATCGTCGATGAATGGACCATCGGCAACGGCTACGGGGCGGATGAACACGGCATGCAGCTGCTGGATAACGGGCATGCGCTGATGTTCAGCTACACGCCTATCCCGTACGATCTGTCCCCCTACGGCGGACCGGTGGACGGCGCGGTGATCGACACCATCATCCAGGAACAGGATTCTGCCAAGAACGTGGTCTTCGAGTGGCATGCCAGCCAGCACACCCCCATCGACAATACGGTCGCCGATCTGACCAAATCGATGGCGGATGTTTATCACACCAACGCCATCGAGTACGACACTGACGGGGACCTGCTGCTCTCAGTCCGCCATCTATCCGAAATTACCAAGATCGACCGGACCACCGGAGACGTAATCTGGCGCCTGGGGGGAGCCATGAACCAGTTTACCTTCACCAACGACGACGGTTTCTCTGCCCAGCACGATATCCGGCGCCTCCCCAACCAGAACATCACCCTGTTCGATAACGGCAATCTGAAAACACCGACGCCTTTCTCCCGCGCAGTGGAATATGAAATCGACGAAGACGCCAAAACCGTCACCCGAGTCTGGCAGTATCCGGATGACCAGAGCATCTACGCCGTGGCGATGGGCAACGTTCAACGCCTGGAAAACGGCAACACTTTCATCGGCTGGGGTACGCTGGGGAGCATTACGGAGGTGAATGATCAAGGGGATACCGCCCTGGAATTGAATTTAGGCGGTTTGAGCTATAGGGCCTTCCGTTTTCCCTGGGATGCCCTGCCGGCCGAGCCTCCCCGGCTGGTTGCCAGGGGATCCGGAGACCCGAACGGCGTAACGCTGTACTTCTCCTGGAACGGGGCGACCCAAATCGATTCTTACGACATCTACGCCGGGGCTACGCCGGACTCAACTATCCTGGTCGCCAACATCCCCAAGAGCGGGTTTGAAACTTCGGCGGAACTCAGCGGTCTCGAGCCGGGGACCTGCTTTTTCCGGGTCCAACCGCATCACCTGCTGGGCGCCAGCGCCCCCTTTTCCAACCTGGCCTACCCCCTGGACCGCCCGGACTGCCAGGCGAAATTTCCTTACCAGGCCCACCTGCCCATTGTTGGGAACACGATACAACAGTAGCAGTCCGGCAGCCCATCTAAAAAACTGGTCGACCGGGCAGGATCAACACTCCTCCACCGGCGATTACCTGCGAGCCCCCTTTCCATTAGACTCATTAAAAAGTCCAACGAATGGGAGGTTCAAATGTCGGCACAGATCGCGGAAACGCTTAAATTCATTTTCAAACTGAAGTGGAAGCCGAACAAAGACCTGCTCGCAGTGGGGATCTCGTGGCTGCTGGTGGTCGGCGCGCTGTACACCGCCAACGTGATCGTCGGGCCGGAAGCCGGCGGCGGATTGCCGTACTTCTTCCTGTACGCGCTCCTGGGGGCGACGATCTTCGGCGTGGGCATCCCGCTGTACTGGATGACCATCGTGCGCCAGCTCCCAATCAGCGATCTGGGCATCAACACGCGCTACTTGTGGGTAAGCCTAGCGCTGCAGCTGGGTCTGGCGGTCTTCCAGTACTTCAGCACGCTGGCGCAGACCGGTCTGCCGGCGTATGAAGTGTTGATACCGTTAGTTGCGCTGGCGCTGGCGATCGGTTTCTTCGAAGCCCTGTTCTGGCGAGGCTGGGTGCTGCTGCGCCTGGAAGAGGCCTTCGGCGTGATCCCGGCGATCCTGCTTGGGTCGTTCCTGTACGCCCTGTACCATGTCGGCTACGGCATGCCAACGAGCGAGATCGTCTTTCTGTTCTTCATCGGGCTGATGTTCGCCGTGGTCTTCCGCCTGACCAGAAACATCTTCATCCTGTGGCCGCTCTTCCAGCCTATGGGACAGCTGGTGACGCTGATCCGCGACCAGCTCAGCCTGCCGCTGCTGGCTTCTCTGGGTTTTATCGAAGCCCTGGCCTTGATGCTGGTGCTGGTATGGCTGGCGGCCCATTACCAGAAAAAGCAGTCTGAGAAAAGGACAGGCCTGCAAGAAGAACAGGCTTAATGAGCGGACTAAATTCGACCGCATCCTGCAAAGCCCATGGAGGAAATTCCACCCAATTCCTCCATGGGCTTTACGCGGTAGGCGAAGGCTGACATGTCGTCTAACCTACCATGTTTCTGGAGTTCTGCTCTTCCGGCGGCTTCATGCGGCGGAAGCTGCGGAACAAGGCCAGGTCGTAGACGATCTTTAACCCCCCGGAGATGAAAAAGGGCAGGCCCAGCAAGGCCGGGTTGGCCAGGAACAGCCCGCTGAATACCGGCGCCAGTGAGGCCCCGACCGTGCGGGCGACGCCCGTGATCCCCGCAGCCGCGGAACGCTCGTCGGGATCGACCACCGCCATGGTGTACGATTGGCGGGTGGGCACGTCCATCTGCGAGATGCTGAAGCGCAGCAGCAAGACTCCGACAGCCAGCGGGAGCGTGGGCATCAGCGGGACGAGCGCCAGCAGTACGTTGGAAGGTAAGTGGGTGAAGACCATGGTGTTGATCAAGCCGATGCGGCCCGCGATCCAGGCCGCGCTGAGCGCAGAAACGCCGGCCAGCAGGTTAGCCCCAAGGAAGATCGCCCCCAGGACGCCCGGCTCGACGCCGAACTTCAGGTTGAACCAGTAAGCCACCAGGCTCTGCACCACGAAGCCGCCGGCGAAAGCGTCCACGCTGAACAGGCCGGCTAGTTTCAAGACCACGTTCCTGGAGCTGCGCAGTCCCAGGAACGGCCGCGTCGCACTGTCCTCAGTCGTTTTTGCAGTTTGAGCCGGTTCCCCAGCGCCGATCTCGACGGCTGGGGTGAGACGCGAGAACAATAACGACAACAGCAAGCCCACCCCGGCATACCCCAGCACGATCGCCCGGTAGCTGTTCAGATCGGATAAGCCGGCGCCGCGCAAGCCCTGGGTCAGCCCACCGCCGGCCAGCGCGCCGAACGCGGTGGCGAAGGAACCTACCAGGTTGTACCAGGCGAAGATCCCGGTGCGTTGCCGCGAGTGGACCAGCTGCGTCAGTGAAGCCTGCTCGATGGACAGGAACGGGCCGACCTCGTTGCCGCTCGGGCTGATCACGCCGATGATGGCGGCGATCAGCAGCACGAGGAAATCCTGGGTCAGGGCAAACACAATCCCCGCCAGGATCATCAGGCTCGCGCCCAGCACGAGCATCCGCCGCCGACCCAGCCGGTCGGCGTTGGTGGTGATCCCCAGGGAGACCAGCGTATCGCCCAGCAAGGTCAGGCTGAACAGCAGGCCGATACGCGCTTCGCTCAGCCCGAGCTGCGCCAGGTAGAGCGCCAGGATGATGGACAGCGAGCCGTAAGCGAACAGGCGCAGGATGCGCGTGCTGAAGAGGATGGCGCCGTCTTTGGATAAAGATTTCATGATTTCGCCCCTACCAGGAGGGGCATGAAGAAGGCCTCATTCAGTCGCTTGACCCGCTCGAACCCGGCCCTCACGAGCATAGCATTCTTCCCTGTTGATTTAACGAGGGCTGACCTGTTCGGCTACGGAACGGAAGAGCTCGATCCAGCCTCCCGTGAACAGCTCCCCCATGCTCCAACCAAGGCGCAGGATGGCAATCTCGCGGGTCGGGTTGACGTACAGGTACTGCCCGTCCTTCCCCAGGGCCAAGTATTCGCCCTCGTCGCCATCCAAGATCCACCACTGGTAGCCGTAGTTCACCAGGCCGGCGTCCAGCAAGCCCGGGTCCCAATCATCAGCCGGCACGGCGCTCCTTTGTGTGGACACCGCCACCCACTCGCTTGGGACGATCTGCCGTCCCTGCCACTCGCCACCTTGTAAATACAGCTGCCCCAACTTGATAAAATCACGGGCTGCGGCTGCCAGGCAGCACCAGGTCTTTTCGAGACCATCCCCGGCGTGGTCCAACGACCAGCGCCCCTCGTACTGCATGCCCAGCGGCTCCCACAGCTTCTCTCGCGTATAATCGGCGATGGTCCGCTCGCCGAGCGCCCGGTCCAGAGCCAGCGCCAGCAGGGCGTTATCCCCGGACTTGTAGCGGAAGTGTTCGCCCGGCGGCCGCTCCATCCCGAAGCTCAGGATGCGCTGCTCGAGTTTAGGCGTGTAGTTCAAGATCACGTGGATGCCAAAGGGGTTATCGTTCTCCTGGTAATCCGAACCGGAGGTCATGGTCAGCAGATGGCGCAGCTGCACGGCGTCGAATCCCTCGTCGGCCAGCTCGGGGACGAAATCGGTCACCGGTTGTTCGACGGACTCGATCACTCCCTCCTCGATGGCGATGCCGATCAGCGCCGAGGTCCACGACTTGGACATAGAAAACGCCTGCGAGAGAGAGGCCTGCGTGTGACCCTGGAAGTAGCGCTCGTAGACCAGGCCCCCGTCTTGCAAAACCAGGAAAGCGATGCTTTCGTTGGCCGCCAGCGCGTCTTCCAGCGTGACCGGGCCTTCCTCGCCCAGATCTACCTGGAAGGAGCGTTGGGCAGCGTCAGCCGCCCGCTCGAAGACGTACGGCTGGCTTCTGGCGGGCAGGCTCCGGTAGGGGTAGTATTTGAAGTCATCGATCTGGGTGTCGCCGTAGCGGATCACCCGCCCGACGGTGACCGGTCCGGCCACCACCGTCCAGGCCGCCATGACCAGGAGCAAAAGCCCCAGGATCAGCCCGAAGGCGTAAACGGCGATCTTTCTTAAGGAAAGAGACATCCCTGCGCGCTCCTGGAATACGTTTGTTCGATCTGGAGTTATACTACCCTAAAACGGGATAACCCACAACGAAGCGGATACAACTTGTCCAAATTATGCTGATGGCCTAAAATTAAGCCGAACATCGTCCGCACCCTCGCCGCTTCACGGCGAAGACGATCCAGCACCTTGTTTGCCTCTCGAAATAACATTGTTAATTGGGAGCGTCCGATGTGGGATGAAATCAGCAGAGCGATCGCCAATACAGCGTACCTCGTTCCGTGGCAGGTGCAGCGGTTCAAAGCCAATGAGCCGTCTGCTACGGTTCTCGCCGCTGGGGCCGTAAAAGCTCAAAAGCGCGACCGGGACAGCGACCCGCAGTACGAAGTCGGCTGGATCACGGCCCGGAGAGCGACCTTGATCCTGACCGAGGAAAAGTTGGTTTGCGGCACCTGGGAAATCCCGCTCAAGTCCATCGAACAAGCCCAACTCACCCATATCCAATCCAGCTTTTCAAAGGGGTTGGTTATGAGCGTCGCCACAACCAATGGCGTTCACTACCAGTTCGGGCTGCAATATGACCCGGCGTGGGAAAATCAAACCGCGCTCGCCTTCGCCCCCGGGGAGGGCGGGAGTGAATTCGTTCGTCTCAAACATTCCGGATTCAGCACCGCCCTGCGGGTCATCCTATGGTTGGCGATTCTCTATGCCTGCCTGGTTTTGATCGCTCTCCCGATCCTCGCACGCCTGCTCTCCGGTATCAGGTAGCTGATTTACGCACTTGGTTTCAATCTGGAAGAAACAGGCGGATTGCCTTCGGTTTCCTGCATGGTAGAATCACCCCAATCACGCTCTTTATCCCGGTGGGGGCAGAAAGACTCTGGAGGCAAATGGCCGAAGACGAATCTATCGACGTAAACTGGCTGATGACGCCGGAAATGATCATCGGCGCGCTGGTCTGGGCCGTATCTCGCGGCGAGCTGAACCAGGACATCTGGAAGCTCGCCCGCTCGCTGCCCCAACAATCCTACGACCACCTGGGCGGCAGCTGGGACATGGTCGGCAAGTTCGTGCACGCTTCCAGCGAGCTGAACGAACGCAGCCTGCAGCACGTGCAGGAGATGCTCGCCGTCGAGATCCGGGGGCTCGTCGCTTGGGCCAAACGGGGCAGGCCCGAGACCGAAGCCGAGCGCGATCCGCACAACCTGCCCGTGAGCCTGTTGGTGATCCAATCCAACGAAGGCCGCCTCACCCAGGAGACCCTGGACCAGGCCCGCCAGGCGCCCCAGAAATACTTCGAAAGCATTGGCAGCGGGTTCGGCAAGGTGGGCGAGGCCGTCCGCGGCGGCGCCAGCCTGGAAACCGTTCAGGCGCTGGTCGAAGAGTGGCTCGATGATGAGCTGGTGGAAAAAGACCCTCCTCCCACAAACCCCCAAAAATAACATAAAATAGAAGGCGTTCCGCCCCGACGAGCGCCATCGCCGTCGCGTCGAATCAACGCCATGACCCTGCCCAAGATCCTGCGCACCAAGATCGTCCCCCCGCAGCGCAGCCCGCGCGTCCTGCCCCGCGCCCGGGTCAGCCGGGCGTTGGCCCAGGCGCTGAACTACCGGCTGACCTTGCTGCTGGCAGGCGCCGGCTACGGCAAAAGCACCGCCCTGGCGGACCTGGCCGAAGGGTCCTGCCCGCTGATCTGGTACCAGGTCACCGAGGAGGACAACGACCTGCAGGTCTTCCTGCTGCACCTGTGCCACGCCACCCAGGAAGCGCTGCCGGCGCTGGAGGGCCTGCCCACTGCCTTTCTTGAATCGTGGGACGGCAGCCAGGGAGCGCTGCCGGCGCAGGGTGTGATCAACCAGTACCTCAACGCGTTAAACG
The DNA here is from genome assembly GCA_964400875.1 of uncultured Anaerolineaceae bacterium. GTDB lineage: Bacteria > Chloroflexota > Anaerolineae > Anaerolineales > UBA4823 > CAYNWK01. The sequence goes on from CAYNWK010000017.1 coordinate 12,308, forward strand.
AAAACCTGACCGAGCCCACTTTGCTGGCGCTGGACGATGCGCCGCTGGCCCTGGCCAGGGATGAGATCGCCTTGATCCTGGACCGCCTGATCGGCCTGGCGCCGCCCCACCTGCACGTCATCCTGTCCGGGCGGCCGCCGGTCAAGCTGCCTAACTTGGCCCGCTGGCGCTCCCGCGGCGAAGTCCTTGCCATCGACCAGGGCGTGCTGGCCTTCAACGCCGACGAGATCTTCCGCTTGTTCACCCAGCAGTACGGCTACGAGCTAACCCCGGAAGAGGTCGAGTCTTTGCAGGCATACACCGAAGGTTGGGCCATCGCCTTGCAGTTAGTCTGGCAGAACCTGCGCATCGCGGCGGCCGCGCCGGGTGGCGCCGGGCCCTTGATGGAGCTGCTGCCCAGGGACAGCTCTCCCTCGGCGGGCAGCTCTTCCCCGGACGCGCTCTTCGAAATCCTGGCCCGGGAGGTCTACGAGCGCCAGCCGGCCGACGTGCAGGCCTTCCTGCTGGTCTCGGCGACCTTGCGGGAGATGACCGCGGCGGCCTGCGACGCCCTGCGCCGCACGGGAGGCGCGGGCCAGGACGACAGCGCGGCCATGCTGGGTTACCTGCGCCGCCAGGAGCTCTTCGTGGTCGAACAGAGCGACGGCAGCCTGCGCTACCACCACATCTTCCACGAGTTTCTGCGCCAGCAGGCGGGCGAGGACCAGCGCCGGGAATGGCACGCCCGCGCCGCGGCATATTACCGGGAGGGCCGCAACGCCGACGCCCAGATCTACCACTTGCTGCAGGGCCGTATTTGGGAGCAGGCCGCCACGCTGTTGGAAAACTACGGCGACCAGCTGCTCGCCGGCAGCCGCCCCGAGACCCTGGCCGCCCACCTGGACGCCCTGCCGCCGGAGACCCTGCGCCAGCACCCCACCTTGTTGTTTTACCTGGGGGAAGTGGCGCGCATGGGCAGCCGCTTCCAGGAGGCGCTCGGCTGGTACCAGCAAGCCGAGTCCATCTGGCGGGCGCGCGGCCAGCAGGTGGAGGTGGGCCGGGCCCTGCGCGGCCAGGCGCGCGTCTACCTGGACACGGTCGATCCCAGCCGGGCCGAAGCCCTGCTGGAGCGCGCAATCCGGCTGAGCGATGGCATCGAGGACCGCGACGCCGAAGCGCGCCTGTACGAACTGTTGGCCGAGAACAAGCTCAACGCCGGGCAGGCCGGTGAAGCCGAACGCTTGCGGCAGAAGGCCCTCTCGCTGCGCAACGAGGGCCCCTCGGACTCGGCCCTGCTCCTGCGGGTGCTGCTGCGCACCGGGCGCCTGGATGAAGCCCGGCGAAACCTGGAGGCGCTGTTGAAGTCCGAGCGCCAGCACCCCGTGCACACCCCGCGCGCCCACCGGGAGACCTTGCTGCTGCTCTCGCTGCTGGATGCCTTCCAGGGGCGCGGGGAGCGCTCTTACCAGACTGCTTTGGAAGGGACCCAGCGCGGCGCCTCGCTGAACTCGCCGTTCATCACCGCGGTAGGGCACATGCGCCAGGGTCACGCTCTGATGCTGCCCGATTCCAACCCAGACTTATCCAGGGTGGAGCGCTACGAGCTGGCCCGCCAGCAGTACGAAATGTCGGTGGAGATCAGCCGCAGCCTGGCGGTCTCCCGCCTGCGAGTCGAGGCCGACTGGGGGCTGTGCCAGGTCTACGGCTACCAGGGGGACCTGACTCAAGCGCTCAAAGTCGCCCAGGAAGGCCTCGAGATCGCCGTAGACGCCGGTGATGAGTGGGTCGCTTCGCTGGTGCGCCTGGCCATGGGCGCCAGCCTGGTGCTGGCGGCGCGCTACGAGTCCGCCGAGGAATGGCTGAACCAGGCGGCGCGCTACTTCCAGGAATGCAGCGATCCCTTCGGGCGCTGCACGGCGCGCTTGTGGCAGTGCCTGGCCTGGCAGCGCCAGGGGGACCTGCTGCGCTGCGAGCAGGTCCTGCCGGAAGTGCTGGCTGCCAGCCAGGAGCGGAATTACGATTACCTGTTCACGCAACCAACCCTCCTGGGCCCTCCGGAGGTGCGCTTCCTGGTGCCCGTGCTGATCCTGGCCCGAGAGCGGGGCTGGGAGAGCCGCTACGCAGCCAGGCTGCTGGAAGCCATGGGTCTCTCCGGGATCAAGCTGCACCCCGGCTACCGGCTGCGGGTGCATACTCTGGGCGGTTTCCAGCTGTGGCGCGGCGAGGTCCAGGCGCCGGCGGGCAGTTGGCGGCGGGAGAAGGCCCGGCATTTGTTCCAGATCCTGCTGAGCCAGCGGGAATCGCCGTTGGACCGCGATCAGCTGGCCGAGTATTTATGGCCCGAGCAGAAACCGGCCAAATCGCAGCGCAACTTCCGCATCGCCCTGAACGCCCTGTACCATGTGCTCGAGCCGGAGCGCGAACCGGGCAGCGATTCGGCTTACGTGGAACGGGTCGGCACGACCTACCACCTGCGCCCCGAGGCGGACCTGTGGATCGACGCCCAGGCCTTCGAAGAGGCCGCCCGCGCCGGTTTGCACGCCGCTGAAGAGCAAGCCGACGATGAGGCGGTGCGCCGGCTCGAAGCCGCCGTGGCGCTGTATCAAGGGGAATACCTGCCCGCCGCGCGCTATGAAAACTGGGCTGCGGCCGAGCGCGAGCGCCTGGCGGTGCTTTTCCTGCAGAGCGCCGACCGCCTGTCCAGCCTGCTGCTGGCGCGCGGCCAGCCCGAGCGAGCTATCCAGGTCTGCGAGCGGATCCTGGCCCAGGACAACTGCTGGGAGCGGGCTTACCGGCTGCTCATGCTGGCTTACGACCGGATGGGGAACCACGGGCAGATCGCCCGCGCCTACCAGCGCTGTCGGCAGAACCTGGAGCAGGAGCTCGAAGTGGCCCCCTCCGCCGAGACGGAAACGCTCTACCAGGACCTGATCCAGCGCGAACCGGCCCCCTGAGACCGCGGCCTCCGGCGGCGCGCCGCGCGGTAACTCCACGGTTACGTCCTTCTGGTATGCTGTAAGCGAGGGACGTTTACCATGGAACCACAAACCCCCAACATCACCTCCTTCATCATCCGCTTCGTGCACGCGGATACGGCTGCCCATCCGGAAACATCAGCCGAGGCCGACGCGCCCTATCGCGGCTCCATCCGCCACATCCAGAGCGACCGGGAGTTCGTCTTCCTGCGCTGGGAGGAGGCGGTGGCCTTCATCCGCCAGTACGTTCCGCTGGAAGCGGAAACCCCCGGCGAAGCCGGGACCAGCCAACCGGAACGCGCCTGAGGCGATCGCTCAGGCCGGAGCATAACCTCTGGAAAACTTATGAATCGAACCGCGCAGATCCTGTCAACCGGCAGCTACGTGCCCGAGCGAGTGGTCACCAACGCCGAGATCGACGTCATTTTGGGGGAAAAGACCAGCGACTGGCTGGTCGAGAACGTGGGCATCCACCAGCGCCACTGGATGGCTCCCGACCAGACCACCTCCGACCTGGTGGTCGCAAGTGCCCGCCGTGCGCTGGACCGCGCCGCCCTGCAGCCGGAAGACCTGGACCTGATCATCGTCTCCACCGACACCCCCGATTATTTATCCCCGAGCACGTCGGTGGTCGTTCAGTCCAAGCTGGGCGCCGGCCGGGCGGGCTGTTACGACGTCAACAGCGCCTGCGCCGGGTGGGTCACCGCCTTGGATCAAGGGGCGCGCTACCTGGCGACCGACCCGGAGATGCGCTACGTGCTGGTCGCTGGGGGCTATGGGATGAGCCGCTTCCTGGACTTAACCGACAAAAAAACCGCCAACCTGTTCGCTGACGGGGCGGGGGCGGTCATCCTGGGCGCCGGCGATGAGCCCGGCTTTTTGTCCAGCAACCTGATGGCAGTGGGCGACTATCACAACGCGCTGGGGATCTACACCGGCGGCGCTTACCGGCCGTGCACGCCCGAAAACCTGGCAGTTTACGGCCCCCCGAAAGTCGAGTTTGTGCGCAGATTCCCTAAGACCTTCAACACCGAATACTGGCCGAAGCTGATCCAGGGCGCCCTGGACAAAGCCGGCCTGACCATTGACCAAGTCGACCTGTATCTGTTCACCCAGCTCAACCTGCGCACCATCGAGAACATGATGGCGCTGATCGGGCAGCCGATCGAAAAGACCCACTGGGTGATGGACAAATGGGGCTACACCGGCTCGCCCTGCGTGGCTATGGCGCTGGACGACGCCATCAACCAGGGGCGCGGCCCGCAGCCCGGCGATCACGTCTTGTTCTGCGCCAGCGGCGGGGGCATCAGCATGGCCGCCTCGGTCTGGCGCTGGGTATAAAGTGTCAGTGTTCTTCCCGGGCGGCTCCCTTGCCGCCGGTGATCAAGCGCAGCAGCCTCTTGCGACCCTCCCTAATATCCAGCCGGCGCAGCCGCCAGGTGCCAACGATGCCATAGGGGATAAAGAGCACCAAAATGACGTAGATCACCCCAATCAGATAGGCTGAGAACTCCTGGAACCACTTGTCGAAATAAAAATCCATCAACCTGAAAGCGGCCGCGCCGACCAGAGCCCCGCTCAAGGTGCCGATGCCGCCGATCAAAATCATCAACAGCCCTTCTACGGTGAAGGCCAGCGTGGCGATTTCAGGGCTGACGATCGGTTGGAACAGGGCATAGATCAACCCGGCCAGCGCCGCCGTGATCGAGGCGACGATCAGGCTGATCAATTTGAAATAAAAAGTGTTGTAGCCGAGCATCAACGCCCGGTTCTCGTTCTCCCGGATGGCGATGCAGACCCGGCCGGTGGGTGAGTTGACGAAACGCTTGTAGACCAGATAGACCACGATCATAAAGGCCAGGGTGAGGTAGTAAAAACGCAGCCGTTCGTCGGAGGGGTTGATAAATTCCGGCCGGGGGATGCCTTGCAGGCCGACATCGGCGCCGGTGTAATCGGCAAGCTCGCGGGTTTTGATGATGATATCGAACATGGAGGCCAGGCCCAGGGTCACCAATGCGAAGGTGATGCCTTTGACGCGCGGCAGGACGACGCTGAACAGCAGCGCCTGAAGGATCCCGGCGACGACGATCGCGCCGATCGTGGCCCACAAGGACCAGCCCAGCGTTTTCAGCAGGAAGCCGGTCAAATAAGCGCCGACCGCAAAGAACATGGCGTGCCCAAACGAGAGCAGCCCGGTGATGCCGAAGACCAGGTCGTAGCTGATGGCGAATACCGCCAGGATGAAGACCTCGATCAGCAGACCCTGAATGAATTTTGAGTTGCCGGCTTCATTCGCCAGCAAGGCGGAGACGGAATCGCCGTAAGCGAACGCCAGCAAGAAGGGCAGCGCCAGCAGAATCCCGACGAAGCCGATCAGCACGAGGTTCTCCCGTAGCCAGGCGCCGGGCGAAAACCCTCGGTTTACGCTTGGAGTGCCCATTCTCAGGTTCCTTTCCTCGTTGCGCTCACTCTTTTCTGCCCAGCAAGCCTTGCGGCATTGCCAGCAAGATAATCACCATCAGCAAAACCGTAGAGGCCGGCACCAGGGGAGGCGTCGGCTTGAATGGTTCCTCCAGGAAGGGCAGGGGAATGCCGATCTGGCCGTATTTGATGATGAACTGCTGGAGCAGCCCCACGATCAGCGCCCCCAAAGCAGAGCCCGGGAAGCTGGTCAGCCCCCCGATAGCCAGGGCGATCAGCGCGGTCAGCAGCAAGTTAGCCCCCATCAGGTCCGACAAGCCGGTGGCTGGCGCCGAGAGCACGCCCCCCAGGGCGGCCAAGCCGGCGCCTAAGGCGAAGACCAGGGTGAACACCCTGCGTACGTTGATGCCGAGCGCCTCGACCATGTCGCTGTCCTGCACGCCGGCGCGGATCGTCATTCCCAGGCGGGTGTAGCGCAGCAGCGCCCAGACGACGATCAGGACGACCAGCCCCCCAAGGATGAGGAAAATTTCGTTGTAGACCCGGATGCGGGTGGCTTCTCCGGCGATGTCGACCAGGATGATGGAGCAGCGGTGCTCCAGCCAGGCGCTGAAGGTTGTCGCCGGGCAGCCTTCTCCGGATCCCTCGAACAGCAGCGGTCTGGGCATGGTGAATCCGGACCGCCCCCAGATGGCGCGCACGAACTCGGTACCAATGACGCCCAAACCCAGGGTTAACATCAGCTGGTAAATCGGGCGTGAATAGAGCGGCCGGATCAGGGTGGCCTCCATTAACCCACCCAGGGCAGCACCGGAAAGGACCGCAACGAGGACTGCAATGAGGAATAGCCAGTTCGTGGAGAGCGTGAACAAGAATCCCGTGATCGGATCGTTGAAAACGATGAGAACGATCCCGAGGGCCAGCAGCGCCAGCGCAGCCAGGATCGAACGGGGCGAGATGAATTTTCCCCTGGCGCGCTGCGCTTTGCGCCGGTTGGAGCTGAACCCGGCTGCGCTCAACGCGACCAGCCCCCCGATCAGCAGCAGGCCCAGGACGGCGGCTGTGGCTGAAATACCGCTAAATCGCGCCGGTTGGACGAGGGAGCTGACCTTCCCATTGGTGAAACCCAGGGTCCAGCTGACTGGGCTGTCGTTGTAGACTTCCGCGTCCCAGATGGCGATCGGGTATCTGGGCAGGATATAAACGGCCAGTAAAGCTGCCAGTCCAAGCCCGAGCCAGGGCCACAGGCGCGCGATCCTTCCCGAGAGGTTGAGCCTGCCGATCAGGTTTTCCCACAGCGGCATAATCATAAATCCGGCCACGAGCAGCGCTGCGATCGGCAGCAGGTCGACAAACGTGTCGGGACGCACGAAAGTGCTCCATCCGATGTAAGCGCCGATCATGAACAGCGTGCCGTGCGCCAGGTTAAGCACGTCCATCAGACCGAAGATCAGCGAAAGTCCGGAGGCCACCAGAAAAGTCACCGCGCCGACCGAGAGCCCTCGCAATGTCGTGATCACCCAGTCCTGGGTGCTCATCCCCTGCACCGCCAGGATATAAAAGAACGCCAGGACGGAAAAAGTGATGATCAATTTGAGGTTATTGCGGATCGATTCCCTCAATCTATCCATGCTTGGCTCCTCGACAGAGAATGGATGCGTGGATGGCGGTTCAGGCTGCCCCGAGATAACGGTGGATGGTAGCTTTATCTTTCACTAATTCGGGCATGTTCCCATATTGGACGGATTGACCTTCTTCAATAATCACGTATTCTTCGGCTAGCTGGCTGGCGACCAGGAAGTTCTGCTCGACTAACAGGATGGTGGTTTCAGCCGACAGCTGCCGGATTGCCTCAATCATCTGTTCGATGATCACCGGCGCCAGGCCTTCGCTGGGTTCGTCGATCAGCAAGAGCTGGTTGTCAGGGACCAGCGCCCGCGCCACGGCCAGCATCTGCTGTTGCCCGCCGGATAAATGTGTGCCGGGGAGATGGATCAGGCGTTTCAAGTCAGGAAACAGATCGAAGATCAGCGCTTCCTTGCGCTTAAGATCGTCGGGTTTTCTTTCCGCCAGCTTTAAATTTTCTTCAACGCTCAGGTCGCGAAATATGGCGCGGTGTTCGGGCACGAAGCCGATCCCCATCGAGGCGATCTCGTAGCTGCGCCGGCCCTGGATCTCGTCGCCGTCGAAGATCACCTGTCCCACCCGCGGGGGAGTCAACCCGATGATCGATTTCAGCGTGGTCGTCTTCCCGGCGCCGTTCCGCCCCAATAATGCGCAGATGCTGCCTTTTTTGACCCGCAAAGTGACGCCTTGCAGGATATGGAACTGGCCGATGTAAGTATGGATATCCCTGACCTCGAGTAAATCGCTCATCACCCTCGCCCTCGTCAGCCGGTAAATTGATCCATCGACCCGTAGAGCCCGCCTAGGTAAGCCTCCTGCACCGCCTCATTGGCTGCGATCTCGGCCGGGGTGCCCTCCGCCAGAACCTGCCCCTGGTGCATGACGGTGATGAAATCGGAAATGTTCATGACGACGTTCATATTGTGTTCGACCAGCATGACCGTCTTGTTGCCGCGCGATTGGATCTGTTGAATGAGCTTCATCAGTTCGGGCACCTGTTCGGCCGCCATCCCTGCGGTTGGCTCGTCGAGCAAGAGCAGCGTCGGATCGGGCGCCAGGATTATGGCCAGCTCCAACTTGCGCTGATCGCCGTGGGGCAAAGTCCTGGCGATCGACAGCCCCCTATCCTGGAGCCCTACCAGCCGGATCACCTCCCAGGCTCGCTCTTCATAACGAGAGAATTTGCGCGCGTCGGCCAGGAATTGGAAATTACCCTTGCCGAGCGCCTGGCTGGCCAGGCGTACATTTTCAAGGACAGTCAGGTTAGGAAAGATATTGGTGATTTGGAAAGAGCGGCCGATGCCCAGGTGGGCAGTTCGATGCAGCGGCAGCCTGGTCGTATCGCGCCCCTTGTAGAAGACCTGCCCGCTGGTGGGTTCGATATTCCCGCTCAGCATATTGAAGAAGGTGGTTTTGCCAGCCCCATTCGGGCCGATGATGGAATGCAGGGAATTCTCTTTGACCTTTATGCTCACATTGGCGACTGCCACCAAAGCGCCGAATTCTTTGCGCAGTTTGTTCGTCTCTAAGAGGATAGTCGCCTGATCGTCGAGAATGGTTTTTTCTTCAGTGAGCCTGGTGTCATCCATAGGTTCAGTTCCAACGAACGCCGGCGGCGCGGTTTTCTCGTGTGATCTCTTGTCGAACAACCCCGGGAGCACCCGCGGTGTCGCCCCGTAGTTTACCATTTCCCCCTTGATTGCGCAGCCAGGCCTCGTTCGTTTGATCGAGGCAGAGGCATCCCTTGCTGGCCGCCCCCTGACTAACGAAGTGCACATAGCTCGGAGGGCTATTATGCGGAGGTAAACTCTGCATAATAGCCCATCCGTTTACGATAGAGGGAGTCTCTCCCAACCGGACGTTTTGTCAGGCTTATTCGCCGCTCAAGCTCCCGATCGCCAGGTCTCCGCAGCGATCTTGCATATCCTCAGGCAGTAGGCAGGGCGGTTCGGGCCTGGTGGTGGTAACCAGGTCGAACATCGCGAAGTCAGGAGCCGAAAGGTCTGTCAGCGTGACGATGTACATATCCTGGATGGCAACGTGGTCCTCTGGCCGAATGGAGATGGTGCCCTTGGGGCCCTCGAATTCGAGCCCTTCCATCGCTTGCAGCAGCGCATCAGAGCTGACGTCGCCGCCGGTTTCATTGAGGGCAGCCAGGATCATCAGGGCGGCGTTCATGCCATCGGCGTCGAACAGATCGGGCGGCACGCCGGCTTCCTCCATGACTTTCTCCACCAGGTAATCGTTGATCGCATTATCCGGTGCAGTGTAGTGATAGAGAATTCCGCTGGTTTGGCCGACCATTTTATCCGCTACCGGGCTGAAGACGGCCACCATGGTGGCGTTGTCGAAGTAAGAAGCGCCCATGCCCAGATTGTCCAGAATCCCCAGATCGGCAGCCGTCTGGAACATCGGGACGAATCCGGCGCCGGCCCAGGTGACGATCCAGGCATCCGCGCCTGAATCCAGGATCTGCTCCATGTAGGAGGTGAAATCGGTGGTATCCAACGGCGCGAAAATGTCGTCGGCGACGAATTCACCGCCATAGAAAGTGCAGGCGTCGCGTGCTGATTGGGCCCCGCCGTAGCCGAAGCTGTAGTCCGGGGCGATCTGCACGAAGGTGCTGTATTCCGTGGTCAGATACTGGCACAGGTTGATGAAGTCCTGGTAGTTCTCCCGGCTGGTGCGGAAGGTGTACTCGTTGAAGTTCACGCCGGTGATGTCGTTGGCAGCCGCCGGAGCGACGATCAGCGGGATCTGGTTCTCGGCAGCGATCTCCTGGAGCGTGGCGGTGCTGCCCGAGCTGACCGTGCCGACCAGCATATCGACCTGGTCAACCTCGATCAATTCGCGGGCCAGGGTGGCGGTGGTCTCCGCGTCGCCTTGGTCGTCGCGCACCAGCACATCGATCTCACAATCGCCGTATTGATACGTGTTGTCGCCGAGGGCCTCATCCGCGCCGTATTCCATCCCAATCCGGAAGCCGCGCTCCATCATCACGCCGTAGACCGCCAGACCTCCGGTGAGGTCGGTGATCAGGCCGACCTGGACGGGCTCCTCACAGGTGACGTCGGCCATGGCGGGTTCTGCGGTGGGCTCTTCCATGGCTTCGGTGGGTTCTGCCATCGCCTCGGTGGGTTCTGCCATCGCCTCGGTGGGTTCTGCCATCACTTCGGTGGGCTCTGCCATTGCCTCGGTAGGCTGAGGCGCTTCCGTCGGCTCGGCCGTCGCGGCCGGCTGACAGGCGCTGAGGACCAGCACGGCGATGAGCAGGATCAGGGTCAATCCTCGAAATTTCTTCATGGTAACTCCTCCTCGAACTTGAGTTTTGTGGGACTCACGCAGCCGGGGTTATAAGCTCCCCAGGTACTGCATGACTCCTGAAAGGTTAACGAGCTGGTGTGTGCGAGTGTCTCCGCTCACGCTGCGGATGCTCACCGTTCCTTATTTTGACGATCACCTCCTTTTAGGGCAGTTCCCCTGGGGGTAAATCCCTTCTGATTGCGTATTAATTCACGCTTCTCGGCGGTACTGCTGGTTCGCGTTCAGTCGGCTGCGCCTCGCAGATGGCGGTGAAAGGCACGGTCGAACGCCTCGGGCTTCTCGATAAACGGCACGTGCCCGGCGTCCTCGATCACCACCTCGGTGTAGCTGCCCCCGGCCGCGGCGTACTTTTCCAGCACGGCGCGCGTCTGGCCCACCATCGGCTGGGGCGGGTACTCTTCATCGCCCGGCCAGCCCGGCAGCAGGCCCAGTTTGCCCAGGTAGCCGGGATCGGAGGCCGCCGTGTCGGAGACCACCAGGTCGTGGCTCCCGCGCACCCACAGTACCCGCGTTTTGGGTTCGCTGTTGATCAGCTCCTCCACGGCGGTCAGGTATTTGGGCGAGGTTGCGTTGCTGGCGCCCCATTTTCCCGGGGCCATGTGCGGCCAATGCGGCGATTGGACCGAGTCGCCGGGGACATCGCGCTCGCCAATGTGGGTGGAATTCATCGCCGCGACCAGCTCGTCCTCGCGCGGCGGGATGAAGGGCGGCTTGACCAGCAAGGCCCGCAGCGCTGCCCGCGGAGAGAACTGGCTCTCGGTGGTCATATCGTTTGCCTTGAGGCGCCTGATCAGCTCGGGGTTGGCCAGCCCGCCCCCCGACCCCGCAAAGTCTGGGTTGGTGGGGGTTCCCTCCAGGTCGCGGGTGGCCCCGAAGCCGTAAGGAGAGCCCGGGTCGGCCAGCGTGGCGCTGAGGAAGATCTCCGGGTGGTCGCTCATCAGCCGCCAGACCACCATGCCGCCCAGGGAATTGCCCACGATGTGGGCCCGCTCGATGCCCAGGTGAGCGAGCAAGGCGGCGGCGTCGTCGGCCAGGTCGCCCATGCCGCGGGTGGCGTCGATCTTGGCCTCGGGGTCGACCTCGCCGAAACCGCGCTGGTCCGGGGCCAGGCCGCGGTAGCCGGGCGGCAGAGCCGCCAGGGTCCCCTCCCACCAGGTCGCCGAGGAGGTGTTGCCATGCAAAAAGAGCACTGCCTCGCCGCCCTCCGGGCCATAGGTAAGCACGCGGGTGGTCAGGCGATCGGTGGTGATGGTCTGCGGGGTAATCCCCTGCATGGTTGGGACGCTCATAAGAACCTCCGGAATGCGTTCAATCGGAGAGATAGCTCTCGCGCAGCTTGGCCTTTTCGACTTTGCCGTAAGCGGAATAGGGCAGCTCGTCGGCGAAGACCACGGTTTTGGGCACCTTGTAGCGCGCCAGTTTGCCCTCGCAAAAAGCTTTGAGCTGCTCTTCAGCGGCCTGCCCCCCGTCCTCCAGGACGACGACCATCAGGCCGACCTCGCCCCACTTCTCGTCGGGCTGGCCGATCAGGGCCGCATCGCGGACGGCGGGATGCTCGCGGAAGACGGCTTCCACCTCGGCGGCGTAGATGTTCTCGCCGCCGCTCTTGATCATATCCTTATAACGCCCGTCGATGTAATAAAAACCGTCCTCGTCGCGGTGGGCCATATCGCCGGTGTGGAACCAGCCGTCCACCAGCGCCTTCGCGGTGGCCTCGGGGTTGCGCCAGTAGCCGGTGCACACGTGCGGTCCGGCGATCAGCAGCTCGCCGGCTTCGCCAACGGGGGCTTCGACCCCGGTCTGCGGGTCAACGATGCGCATCCGGCTGTGGAAGATCGGCTTGCCCACCGAGCCCGATTTGGGGACAGAATCCTCGTCAGTCATGCTGAAACAATTGGGGCCTACTTCGGTCAGGCCGTAGCCCTGGCGGAAGATGATCTGCTTCTGCTCGCGCCAGCGCTGCATGAGCGGCACCGGGCAGGGCGCGCCGCCGCTGATGAAGAAATGCACGTGGCTGAAATCGGCCTGCTCGAAATAAGGCGAGTCCATCCACATCTGGAAAAGCGTGGGCACCCCCAGGATCACGGTGCAGCGCTCTTCCAGGATCCACCTCAAAGAGTCCGCCGGATCGAAATCGCGCGCCAGGATGATGCGCCCGCCAAGGTAGAGCAGCGGGGTCAGGAAAGCGAACAGACCGCCGGCGTGGTACAGCGGTGTATACACCGGGGAGATATCGTGCTCGGTCAGCCCCCAGCTGATCGCCGTGTTGATGCAGTTGAACAGGATCTGGCGGTGCGGCAGGATAGCGCCCTTGGGATAGCCGGTCGTCCCGGAGGTGTACAGGATGCAGTAAGGCGACTCGCCGTCCAGGTCGGGGCGTTCAGGCTCGGCCGTTGAGGCGTTTTCCAGCTCCGCTTCGTAATTGCGCGCCCCCTCAATCTCGGCGCCGCGCAAGGATATGTAGTGCTCGACCTGGATCTCGGGCCTCATTTCCGCCAGCGTGGCGGCGAACTCCGGCTCGCAGATCAGCGCTTTGGGTCCCAGGTCTTTGACCATGTAAACCAGCTCACGCGCGGTCAGCCGCCAGTTGAAGGGCGCGAAGATCGCCCCGATCTTGGCCAACCCGTAGAACAGATCGAGATAGGCGATGCTGTTCTTGGCGATCACGGAAACCCGGTCGCCCGCTTGTACGCCGAGCGCATCGTGCATGAAGTTGGCCAGGCGGACGGCGCGGTGGTTCAGCTCGGCGTAAGTGAAGCGGCGGCCGGTCTCGATCTCCACCAGGGCGAGGCGGTTGGGGGTCAGCTCAGCGCGCTTGCTCAGTAAATCTGCAGCATGCAGCATGCTCCCTCGTCTCCATCTGCTTTAACTGGGGGGATTTGGTCGGGCAATGCCCGACCAAATCCCCCCCTTTTGATTAGCTCATTCTAGCAAAGGGTTGTTTCACTGGTGTTACAAAGCGAGCCCTGTGCGCCGCGAATGGGCAGGCTTTTTGGCGAAAAATATCGTTGAGGGCAATATCCATGATTTTTATCATAATGGTATGATTATTGGGTTAGCCGCGCGCTTCTTCTCCCAAAAGCCCTGCAAGATATCGCAGGGAGCCCGCAGGTGCAGAAGAGTCCAGCTAGGCGACTAGAACCGGACAACCCTCACCGAGGACGCCAATTTGAACCCGGAGGTGAAACATGTCCCACTTACCCAACCGGTCTCCAAAGTCCATCCTCCTGCTCCTGGCAGCGCTCGCTGCCGTGATCTATGGAACCCTCGCCGTCCTGGCGGCGGCGCGTGAGGCGGAAAGCCCCACAGTTAGCGGTACTTTTATCGACAGCGGACAGAGCCTGGGCAACAGCACCAGCCAGGCGGTCGCCCTGGGAAATCTCGACGGGCAGCCCGGCCTGGACGCCTTCACCGCTAACAGCGGCGCCAACGTGGTTTATCTCAACAGCGGCGCGGCCCAGTTCAGCAGCAACGGGCAGGCCCTGGGCAGCCTGAACAGCGAAGGCGTCGCCGTCGCCAACCTGGACGGAGATAACGACCTGGACGCCGTGATCGCCAACAGTAACGGGCTGAACCGGGCCTGGATCAACAACGGCATGGGGCAGTTCACCGGCGGGCAGAGCTTCGAGGGAGCCGCCAGTCACGGCCTCGCGCTCGGTGATTTGGACGGAGTGGGCGGCCCGGACGCCTTCTTCGCCAACAGCGGCGGCAACACCGTGTGGTTCAACACGAACGGCGTTTTCTCCGACAGCGGGCAGAGCCTGGGGAACTCGCAAAGCTACGCGGTAGCGCTGGGCGACCTGGATGGAGACGGCGACCTCGACGCCTTCGTGGCGAACGGATCAAGTAGTTCACACCCCGACAAGGTCTGGATCAACCAGGGTGGCGACCAGGGCGGCGATCAAGGGACGTTCGCCGACAGCGGGCAAAACCTCGGCTCCATCTGGAGTTACGCGGTGGCGCTGGGCGACCTGGATGGGGACGATGACCTGGACGCCTTCACCGCCAGCTGGTTCCCGAACGGCAACAAGGTCTGGTTGAACAATGGCAGCGGCGTGTTCAGCGACTCGGGTCAGACGCTGGGAAGCGCCGCGTCCCTCGGCGTAGCCCTGGGAGACGTGAACGGCGACGATGAACTGGACGCCTTCATCGCCAACAACTTCCCTGCAGGCAGCCACGTCTGGCTCAACGATGGGGATGGGAATTTCACCGACAGCGGACAGGCGCTCGGCGCGGACACCACGGCCTATGACGTGGGGCTGGCAGACCTGAATGGGGATGGCGTCCGGGACGCCTTCGTCGCCAATTTCGGGCCAAACCGGGTCTACCTCAATGGAAGCGACGTTCTGCCCTCCGCCGCCTTCGACGTGGACCGGGCTACCAACGATGACGGCGTGGAGGTGTTCTACCAGGAAGTCAGCAGCCCAACCGCCCTGCTCCCCATCCTGCTCAGCCATATCTATACGAATACCGTCGAAGTCCACATCCAGGTGGAGGCCCCCGGCGAGACGTATTCCGAGGTGATGGATTTCGAGCCCGGAGATCAGTTGAAGTACCTCAGCCTGACGGCTTCGAACCCGGACCCCGAAGAGACTTACAACTTGGTCCTAAGCGTCACACCCCAGGGCGTGCCGCCCACCCCGGCCGACGTAACCGACGAGCTGCTGTTCACCTTCGTGGATCAGAACGAGGGCATGGAATTTTGCATCCTGTGTTTCACGGAATGGCTCGGCCAGCTGGTGGGGATCGATCCCATCTTCGACAGCCTGTTCCACCTGCCCCTGGAAGAGCAGATGGCTTCTCCGCTGTGGACCTACTATACCGCCCTGTTCGACGGCAATTCCGTCGAGATGTCTACGATCATGGCTACCAACCCGCCGCTCTTGTGGGATGCGCTGGGAACGATCGACGAGTGGACCCCCGCTCTCCAAAGCCTGAGCGATGGAAATGGGGACACCTACGTGCTGTCCCAACCAATGGTGGATGATACGATCGGCCTGATCGATGGAATCAAGGCGGAGGCAGGCCCGGGCCTTAAAGCCGCCATCCAGCGAGAGGAAAACGCGCTTGACCTGGCCTCCTTCGCGGGCCTGAATATGAACCAGGCCTGGAGCACGATGGAGGCGCGCCGGCCCATCTCGGAAATGTACCTGGCGATCACCCTCAAGTAAAGCCCTCGCATGGAAATACTGTGGTCCCAGGCGGTCCTCCCCGGCCTCTACGCCCTCCTGATGCTGTGCACCAGCATCCTGAGCTTCCAGTCGCTGGCGCTGGCGCTGCTCTACCTGTTCCACCGCAACTATCGGGCGCCCAAGCCGCCCGATCCGGAGACCTGGCCCAGGGTCACCGTGCAGCTGCCGATCTACAACGAGCGCTTCGTGGTACAGCGGCTGATCGACGCGGTCTGCGCGCTGGACTACCCCCCAGAAGCTTTAACGATCCAGGTCTTGGATGACTCCACCGACGACACAACCCACCTGGCCCAGAGCCGGGTCGAAACGTACAGAAGGCAAGGGGTCAACATCGACCTGCTGCACAGGGACGAGCGAACGGGCTTCAAGGGAGGCGCGCTCGCCAACGGGCTGCGCTGCGCCGCCGGGGACTTCATCGCCGTCATTGACGCCGATTTCATCCCCCCTCCCGATCTCCTGCGCCGGCTGATCCCCTGCTTGATCGCCGATCCCGGCCTGGGGATGGCGCAGGCTCGCTGGACACACCTGAACGCGGGTGAGAATCTGATCACCCGCGGGCAGGCGCTCTCGCTCGACGGGCATTTCGCCGTGATCCAGCCAGCGCGCAGCCGCGCGGGCCTGCTCTTCAACTTCAACGGCTCGGGGGGAGTGTGGCGCAGAGATTGCATTGAGGACGCCGGCGGCTGGTCCGGGCGCTCCCTCACCGAAGACCTGGACCTCTCTTACCGGGCGCAGCTGAAAGGCTGGCGCATGGCTTACCTGTCCGAGGTCGTCGTCCCCGGGCAGATACCGGGAGGGATTGCCGCTTACAAACAGCAGCAATATCGCTGGGTGCGGGGGGGCATCCAGGCCCTGATGGAGCTGGCCCCGGAAATATGGCGCGCGCCGCTGAGCCTGGCGCAGCGGATCGGCGGCCTGCTGCATCTGGCCTCCTACCTGGCCCACCCGCTCATGCTGATCTACCTGCTGCTCAGCCTGCCGATCGTGCTGACGGCCGGAGTCCAGCTGCCCGCGCTGCAGTGGATGCTGCCCGCCGGATTCGGGCCGCCGCTGCTCATCCTGCTCTCCCAGTGGGACAGCTACCCCGATTGGAAACGACGCATGCTCTATTTTCCGGTACAGATCTGCCTCAGCGTAGGGGTTTCGTTAAACAATTCGCTGGCGGTCGCCGCCGCGCTGCGGCGCAAGCCAACCCTCTTCGGCCGGACCCCTAAATTCGATCTGAGCGCTGGGGGGGACGCAGAGGTCCGCCAGGCCTACGCCCTGCGGCTGGATTGGACGGTTTGGGGCGAGCTGGCACTCTCCATCTACGCGCTGGCAACCGCGCTGTTCTCCCTGGTTCGTTTGCCCGCCATGGCGGCGCCGCTGGCGGTGATCGCCCTGGCCTTCGGTTTCGTCGGAGGCGCAGGTCTCTGGCAGGGCCGGGGCATCCCCAAGCACGCCGAAACCTGCAGATCCCCCAAAGTCTCGATCCGCAACAGCCCACCGGCCTGATCCAGGCCCTCGCTTGCCAACATGCACAGAAACGGCGCTCGCCGAATCATTAACCAGTTGGCCGGCGCGGTTCAGGCGACGCGCCCGATCTCCTGGCTGCAGGCGGGGGTTTTCACGCTGGAGGGGACTTTCCTGAGCGAAGGCAAGCTTGCTTTTATCACCGGGCGCTCGCTCTCTGCAGCCCTGGCCGTGATGCTGGCGGTCGCGGCCTCCTTTGCGTTCAACGACTGGACGGATGCGGCCGAAGACCGCATCGGCCACCCCGAGCGGGCGATCCCTTCCGGGCGGTTATCCCAGGCCGGCGCGCTGGGCGCGGCCCTCGGGCTGGCCGTATTGGCGGTCGTGGCAGCCTGGCGCCTCGGACCGGCGCCGCTCAGCCTGGTGATCGTCAACCTGCTGGTGAGCGCCCTGTATTCCCTCCATTTAAAGGGGACGCTCTTGTTGGGCAACGCCGCCATCGCCTACCTGAACGCGACCATCCTGATGATCGGCGGCATGGCCGCCAGCGCATTCGCGCCCGTGATGTGGCCGATCGCCGCGCTGGTATTCTTGTTCACTTTGGTTCAGGAAGTGCTCTTCAGCATCCGGGACCGGGCCGCTGACGCCCAAGCAGGCGTCAGGACCACGGCCGTGCGGCTGGGCCGGGCGCGCTCGCTGCGCCTGTTTTTCGGGCTGACCGCCTTGTTCTTGATCGCTTGCCTGGCAGCGGCTGTACTCGCCCGCGCGCCCGGCCCGTACTTAATCGCAGTGGGCGTTTTCTTCTGCGCGCCGTTCGGCTATATCCTGGTCCTGCTCCGGGGCACGGTCTCCGACCGGCGGATCGCCCGCGCCTGCGTCGTGATCCTGGTCCCCCGCGTTGCCAGCCTGATCCCCCTGCTGCTGCTCTGAACGCTCACACCGCGGTGCTACTTTTGGCCAAAAAACCCAGGATCACGGTGTTGAACTCTTCCGGGCGCTCCCAGCAGCTGGCGTGACCCGAACCGCGCAGCACGTGCAGCTCAGCGTGGGGGATGCAGCGCAGCAAGATTTGTGCGTATTCGAGACCCTTCAGCCGGTCTACCTCTCCCACCATGATGCAGGTCGGGGCTTCGATCTCGCCCAGGCGGTCCGTGAAATCGACCTCCAGGAAGCACTCGCACAGGCGCAGGACGGCGGGGAAGTCCAGGTCGGCGTAGCGCTCCCGGGCGTCGGCGAGCAGCGCCGGGTTGGCCGATATTAATTCGGGGGAGAAATTCCAGGGCACGGTGACGTCGAAGAACGCCTGGGGATCGGCGGCGCGCAGCGCATCGATCCAGCTGGCGACCACCAGCCGCAGCGGATCCTGCACTTCGCTGACTGTGTCGATCAGGATCAGGCTGTCTACTACCTCCGGGTGTTCGAGCGCGAAGGCCTGGGCCACCTCGCCGCCATAAGAAATTCCGGCGATGTGAGCGCGCTCGACCTTCAGCGCGGCGAGCAGCCCCGCCAGGTCGGCGGCGTGCCCGGACATGCTGTACGGTCCGCCCGGGTGGTCGGACTGGCCCTGGCCGCGGCAGTCGTACTGCAAGACACGGTAATGCGCCGCCAGGGCGCGGGTCTGGAAGACCCAGCTGGTCGCCGCGTTCATGATCACCCCGTTGTTGAGCACCAGCACCGGCGCGTCCTCGGGGCCGTGGAATTCGTAATACAGGCTGAGATCGTTAATCCGGATCCTGGGCATCGTCGGCCTCCCCGGCGTTAAGCGCGAAAAGCCAGTGTAGCGTGCCGATTTTCACCCTCGCCGCGCGCCGCGAAATCGACTTTGAGCGGCGCGCCGATGGCGATGTTCTCGGGATGCGCGACGTCCACGTCCAGGATCTGGGCGCTGATCGAGGGCCCCTCCCTGAGCTGCACGACCCCGGAACAGTAAGGGTTATCCCGCCCGTAGCCGGCGGCGAGCATGGCGGTCGGCGCGATGTGGATGGTGGTGAAGGCGCGCAGCTCGCCTTCCCCGGAGAGCGCCTCCCAGGCCAGGTCCTGGCTGTAGCAGTTGGTGCACAGCGGCCGCGGCGGCAGGTAGAGCGCCCCGCAGGACTGGCAGCGCACGCCCATCAGCTGGCCCTCGTCGAGGAAGGCCTGGAAACCGGTGTGGTTGAATTCTCTCTCGCCCATGGCTTACCTCCGCTCGAAGATGTGCACCAGGCAGCTCTGCCCGGTCCCGCCGACGTTGTGGGTCAGGGCCAGGTTCAGGTCTCCCCTCACCTGGCGCTCGCCGGCCAGCCCGTGCATCTGCTTCCAGATTTCGACCACCTGCCCGGCGCCCGAAGCCCCCACCGGGTGTCCCTTGGACTTCAGCCCGCCGGAGGTGTTGATCGGCCGCGGGCCGCGGCGGGCGGTCAAGCCCTCCTCGGCGGCCACGTAGCCCTCACCCGGCTGGAAGAAGCCCAGGTCTTCGGTGGCGATCACCTCGGCGATGGTGAAGCAGTCGTGCACCTCGGCGACCTTGACGTCCTGGGGCGCCACCCCGGCCATGGCGTAGGCCTGCTCGCCGGCGAGCCGGGCGGCGCGCAGCGAGGTCAGCTCGGCGCGGTCGTGCAGCGCGCCGTCGCTGGCTTGGCCCGAACCGATGATGAACAGGGGGTCGTCGCTGAAATTTTTGGCGAGCTCTTCGCCGACCAGCAGCAGGCTGGCGGCCCCATCCGAGATGGGCGAGCAGTCGAACAGCCGCATCGGCCAGGCGATCACCGGGTTGGCGCGCTCGTCGTGCAGGAACTCGAGCTCGTCCCGCCAGGTGGGGACGGGGTAGCCTTTGGCCTGGGCTTTGGCGATCTTGCCGTCCATCACCGCCCGGATGGTGACGCCGAACTGGGCCTTGTCGTTGAGCGCGCCGTTATCGTGGTTCTTGATGCCCACCTGCATGAAGGCCTCCGGCGCGGCGCCGTAGCGCGCCATGTAGGCGGTCGCCATGGCGGCGTACAGGCCGGGGAAGGTGAAGCCGGCGGCGACCTCGTAGAGCACGTCGCTGGCGGTCGCCAGGGCGTCGGTGACTTTCTCGGTGGGCAGGTCGGTCATCTTCTCGATGCCGCCCACCAGCACCACGTCGTACAGGCCGGAGGCCACCGCCAGGATGCCCTGGCGCAGGGCCGCCCCGCCGCTGGCGCAGGCGTTTTCGATGCGCGTGGCGGGCAGCGGGGTCAGCCCGACCCAATCGGCCATGAAGGGCGCGGTGTGCCCCTGGCCCTCGAACAGGTCGCTGCTGTAGTTTCCGATGTAGAGGGCTTCGATGTCGTGGGGGTCCAGGCCCTTGTCCACCGAGGCCTGCATCTCGGTGAAGGCGTCCACAAACAGGTCGCGGGTCGAACGCCCGGGAAACGCGCCGAACTTGCTCATCCCGGCGCCGACCAGGGCGACCCCGCGGCCGAGCTTTTTGGGGGTCATAGGGAACTCCTTTGCATTGAACAATAAGGGGGCCTCCGGCGCACGCGACCCGCTCGAACGCCCCCGCCGTCCTCGCAAACTGAGAGGCGCCAAAATGGTGGGCCAGCCTCTCACCAAATCCATTTTAGCAGAGCACAGTTTCGCTCGAGTTACAATCCAGGTGCAACGCGCTTTCGAAGTGCGTTGCACCTGGAGTCTAGGCAAGCGTCGTCCCTACATCCAATCCCAGCTCCTCCCACTGCCTGTCGATCGCCTTCTCAAGCTCCGCCCAAATGTACGCCTCCAGCCTGCCGTCCCCTTGACCCTGCGTCCGCAGCAAACGTACCAGCCTGGCGCGGGCGCGCCCGTAGTTCCCGGTCCAACGCATATAGCCCTCCACGTTCAGCGCCTCCAGCGCCTGCCTGGCGAACTCCTGGAGGTTGCGCAGGATCAAGCGCGACTTGGCGATCGCCACGGTCAGGTGCCGCGAGCTCGGGTCCCCGGGGTCGCCCAGCGCCTCCCGGCGCACGGCCTGCGAGACGGGCTCCAGGCCGAACTCGAGGCTGAACCGGTCCAGCCCCTCCAGGAACTCCTCCGCCCAGCGGCCCTCTTTGCCCTGCTCGGCCAGCCGTTTCTCGGCCTCGATCAGGTTCGCCCGCCGGCTGGCCGTATGCATGTACAGGTCGGCCAGCTGCGCCGCCTGCCCGCTCGACTCGGCCGCCCCCATCAGCAGTTCCAGGCTGTCCTCCAGCCTGCGCAGCCCGGCGATCTGCTCCCCGAGCCCCTGCACCCCCTCCGCCAGCACCGCGTCCACCTGCTCCTCGGGCAGTCTCCGGGCGAAAAAGCCGTGCTGCAGCGTAGTTTGTTCGCCCGGGCGGAAAAGTTTTACCCCTCGTTTGGGCAGTTCCGTCTCAGGAGGCGGTGCTTTTTCCGCCGTCTCCTCTGGTTGCTTCTTTCCCTGGTCTGCCGCGTTGAGCCGGCGCAGGTATTTCTTCGTCGCCTGCTCCGTCGGGATGTCCAGGAACTTGCGGATCTCTTCCACGCTGTCCCCGGCCTCCTGGCGCAGCAGCGCCGCGGTGTGTTTCAGCGCGAATAGGTTGAGCTTCGCCGCCGGGATCCCCGCCAGCCGCCCCGCGGCCTGCAGGTACGCGCGAATCGCCTCCCAGGTTCCGTCGGGCAGGC
>CAYNWK010000017.1:33975-42371 GCA_964400875.1 uncultured Anaerolineaceae bacterium
CGCCCCGCGGCCTGCAGGTACGCGCGAATCGCCTCCCAGGTTCCGTCGGGCAGGCGCCGCCGCGCGGGCTGGTTGCCGCGGGAACCCAGCCACACCCAGATCCCGGACTCGTCCTGCTCGATCTGCCCCCAGCGCAGTTCCAGCAAGCCGGCAAACCTGCCGCCCAGCTCCAGCCGTGCTCGGAAGAGCGCGCTGTCCCGCAGGCTGAACACCGACCCTTCCCGCCGGTAGATCGCCAGCAGCGCCCGCGCCTCCTCGGGGCTCATCGCCTTCCCCGCGGCGTACTCCCTGGTCTCGGGTAACGGCGTCTCCGCCGCCGGGTTGAACCCCGCCGGCAGCTAACCACCCTGGCCCATCCTACACGATCTGCTGTGAACCCGCCGGCGTTCCCGGTCCGCTCTGGCAAGCTGATAGCCGGATATTGAACAATCGAGGCTCGATCCTCAGCTTCGTTTGCGCGCCCGCATTTCTTGGATCAGGTGCCATGTCGCTCGACCGTCGTCCGAGACAACCTCGCGCCACACAAATGTCCGGTCGGTAATCTCAGAGAAGATCCACTGAGCGGGTTCCCCGTCGTGTGGATCTCCATCAACGATTATTTCGTCGTCGACCTGGCCGCCCGTGAGTTTGTACATCTGTCCACTTGTTGGGTTGATCCACACGACCTTCCAATCCGGGGAATCCGCGGCCAGCAGGCTCAACATCCTTCGTCGCGGCGCCATCGCATCGTCCTCTTGATCGGCAAGCTCCGATTTAATATGAAAACCTACATCCGCCTAGCGAAACAGCTTACCTGCCGGGCGTTCTGGCTTGAGCGATACCGTTGTATAGCGCCTCCTACCTGGTAGGCAGAATAGAGGTGCGGCCCATTGGCTACCCGACCTTCGTGTACGTGATGTCAAAGTCGTGTTCCCAACTTGAACCGTCGCTGCTTTTCTCCCAATGCGCAGTGATCGTGGTTTTGGCGTCGTTGAAGCTGCCCTCAAATTTCTGCGGAAAGCCTGGCGAGATTCTCCACATCTTCCACGATTTCGTGTCCAGACTCATCTGGTATACACGCGAGACGCCGCGACCGTCATGATAGAGCACGCCATACTCACCGGAGGAGTCATCCGGACCGATGATCCAGCTGCTGTCGCCAAGCCGCTGAATCGCAAAGCCCCCTGCCTCCAGCCAGTCAAAGGTCGCTTCTCCCTGAACAATGTTGAGTGGGTCGCCCGGAAAGGCAAGCTCCAGTTTCCACCTCCCTACCAGAAGGCCCAGGTTTTCGAGGAGGTCGCTTGAGTTCGGATTCTTGTTAGGGCTCATGATGATCTACTCATTTTCTATGCCCCTCTTTTTCCGAATCTCCCTTGAAGATCCACTGAACACCAAACCTGTCATAGAACTGTCCATACATCCCAAAAGGCATTTCATGTAGCTCTTGAAGTCTTTCTTGTTCAGCTCCGTCCTTGAGTTTGTCAAAAACTGTTTTCAGCTCGTCGTAGGTTCCACCAATAACGAATATTGCATACGTATTGCCTTGTTTGGGTTCAAATGCAGGAGCAGCCATCCAATCTGTTGCTGAAATATCAATAGCCCCACTTTTTAATTGAGCATTGATATTTCGATCATGTTTTTCTGGTGGAAATTGAGCTTTCATTGGCGTATCGCCAAGCTTGGTAAGCGTAAGTTCCCCACCAAGGCACTGGTGATAGAAAGTCATTGCCTCTGCACAATTCCCATCAAACAGGAGAAACGGAATACAACGTAACATAATTCTACCTCCCTTTCCCTTTTTGAGCCCAGAAGGATTAGAGCCAGGCTGGGGAGACCTTAAATAACCAAATTTCCCTTATTCCCCGAAGCGCTGAATAATAAAACCGGGAAAGTTGGAAATGGGCGCCCAGGATAACCGAATTCCTTAACGCCCACCCGAGAAGATACAGCGTCTTAGCTTTCTGATTCGCCCGGGCGTTGAAATAGCTGGTAAAGATAACCGTCCGGTCCCTCAAAAAAGGTCCAGGCGTCTCCATGTGATCCTTGCTCAACCTCTGAAACGAACTTGACGCCTTTGGCTTCAAGCCCAGCACGAGCCTCGTCAATGTCATCAACATCAAACGCGATTGCAGGACTATTTATCAGCTGCTGATACCGGTTGCCTGGACCAAAAATCTCGAAGAGTTGTCCATTTGGGAGCTTAAAGATCCCTATCATCCGTTCATCGTCGCGCATGAGCATTTCGAGCCCGAGATCCTCTCTGAAAAATCGGTTTGTTCGGTCAAAATCAGAGGTCGGCGCGCCAGCCCAAGAGTATCCAAGAATTTTCATCTCAATTTCTCCGGTGATCTATTTGTTCATTACAGAGTCCGCCCACGAAATGTCCGCTTGTCGAACGGTTCTGGCTCCGATTGCCGCTTTCACCCGATCCAAGCCAGGCAAATTGCGCCGCCTCCCCCCCTCGCATATGTGCTCTGCTGGGTGCAATCAACCCACTTTCACCGGTCGTCACCCCCCGCCGGCGGAACCGCGCCCGATTTATTTCGTAAGGATCGCACTAACATCAATACCACGAGCAGATACCACAGCCCTGTGAATAGCCCAACATGCGGAAATCCATGAACATAAGGTGGATCGGGGAAATAGTAGAAGTTCGCCCCAAACAACATCACGACGGATACCAGCACCCCCGCCCAGCCTACCACCCTCCCGAAGCGAGCATCTCCCATCATGTTGAGCGCGAAAAGCAAGGTGGCCAGACCAATGAACACATCGAAGGTAACGTCCAGGCCCAGGACTATGTCCCACACTCTGCTCCGGAGCAGATCCGCCAGCTCAGCCTCAGCCGCCGGCGCCGTCGAATAGTTGATCGCCAGCTGGACCATGATCTCCGCTGTCACCATTGCCCCAGCCAGGGTGTTGCTGATAGCTGCCAGTTCGAGCGAGGCAGTGCGTCGCCGACTCTCCAGGACGTGCCTCAGAGCCACGCTTGCCACTACCAGGGCAGGCCCGAAGCTGGCTCCCAAAATGACTTGTGGAATACGCGGCAGAGAAGCCAGTATCAAGACCGGATAGACCAGGCACGCCAGCAAGCCTGAGGCGATGCCGATCTTGATCCACGTATTCAGCACGCCGCGCCCCAATTTGTCCTCTTGCACATTTTCGATCATAAGCTTACCCTCCGCATCGGTTCATACTGCATCGCCACCGTCCCCGAGCCAAACTCCAGCCGGCTGACGAGATTCAAGTCGATAGGCTTCGACAGCCCCGCGAACAACGTCGGCCCGTGGCCCGCCAGCCTGGGATGCACCACGAACTCGTACTCATCGATCAATCCCAGCTCCGCCAACGCCAGCGGGAGCGTCACGCCTCCCACGAACAGTCCCTTGCCCGGCTCCTGCTTGAGCTGCTGAACGGCCTTACCCAGATCCCCGCGCACGAGCTCCGCGTTCCAATCGACCCGCTCCAGGGTGCTCGACACGACGTACTTCTTTGCCGCGTCGATCGTCCGGGCGAAGGGTTCCATCCAGGGTTCCATCCAATCGGGCCACGCGCCCGTCCGCGCCGGCGGCCGCCAGGCTGCCTCCATCATTTCGTAAGTCACCCGGCCAAAGAGCAGGGCATCGGCCTGGGCGATGTTTTCGGCTGCGTGGCGATGCAAGTCTTCGTCCACGATTCCTTCACGATGATCGCAGCACCCGTCCAATGTTACGTTGATAGAATACCGAAGCGGTCGCATTATGTCCTCCTGAAGCGAGCTAACGACGGAGTTGAGCCGCTGCGAGGCCGGAGGCCGAGCGGTCGGCTCGAACGATTTATTTTACGCCAGTGAATGGCTGTTTGCCAACCCGTGTCTCGCCTGCCGCCAGGCAAGTCCAGTTCTACCTGCGCCCATGCAGATACGCCTTGTCAGAGTTGCTCGGCGAGCGCGAGGATGATGCCCTCAGGACCGCGAATGTAGCAGAGCCGGTACATGTCCTCGTATTGGGTGATTTCGCCTATGAGCTCAGCGCCATGGGCGCGCAAGCGCGCCAGGACGTCCTCGATGTCGTTGACGGCGAACATGATGCGACGTATGCCCAGGGCGTTCACTGGTGTGTTCTGCGGCTCAGTTCTGACCGCCGCCGGTGCGTGGAACTTGTCCAGCTCAATCCGACCGTGGCCGTCCGGGGTCCGCATCATCGCGATCTCGGATCGAACGTTCTCAAGTCCAACGAGAAGGTCCACCCCTGGTCCCTCCACCGTCGTCTCGCTCTCCAGCTCCATACCAAGTTCGACAAAGAAAGCCTTCGCAGCCTCAAGGTCATCGACCACGATGAGAACGTTATCCATTCGCTGAAGCGTCATGTCAGCTCCTCTCATTTTTGACTGAAAATGCCCGGCACCTGCCGTTCACCTGGCGTATAACAGCCCGCGTTACCGGCGGCTGTTGGCACGCAGACTTGCCCACGAAACGGACAATACCCAAAGCCACGAAAAAAGCCAAAAAGCCGTGTGAATCCAGCCGTCCGCGTGCACGCTGTGTTGGGCGTTTTTTGCCTTTCGCAATTTAATCACAAGAAGTGGCTATTAAACGGAACTTCCGCGCCGCGATGCTACCCCTGTCCTGTCTAAAAAAAGTATTAAGCCGCATGACGAGGTCGCCACGGCTCGTGCTCGTGCGCGAGCCAGACCAGCTCGGGGTCGAGCGCGCGCACCCGCAGCTGGCCTTCGGTGTGCGGCTCGTCGAGCTCACCGAACCAAACCGCCACGTCGCCGCCGACGACGACTGGACGCCCGCCGGTCTCGATGACGACCATCTGCGACCCGCGTGTGTGGCCCGGCGCCGGGACGAGCCGGAACAACTCAATTGTCGCGCAGCATGCCTTCGGGCGGCGCAGGCCGCCCGTCCGCTGCAACCGGTGTTAGCCAGCCACACGACACAGGGCTCCAACGAACCAGCCTGACTCACTCCTGAGGCCTCAGCCACCGACTGCGCCCCGTATCATCCGCAAGCGCCCAAGGCTGCACGTCAGGCGGCTCAACGCCGAGCGCGGTCAAACTGGCACACACCTGCTCACCGTGGATGCTCACATGGTGCAGCGCCTGCACCACAACCACGCCAGCATGCGTCTCGTATGCGCCTTTGTCCAGAGTGACGATTCGCTCCCCGTTAACCGGCTCGCGGAGGAACCGCTGCCACCGATCAGCGATCTCCTCCGCGAGCGTCAGTAGTTTCGACAGATCGTTCGCCGCCTCCTCGTCTAGCCAGGCGGGCGGCCCGTCATCGAGGCATGCGACGTAGTTAGCGTCAGTGATCACCAAATGATTCAAAGTCGCG
Source organism: uncultured Anaerolineaceae bacterium (assembly GCA_964400875.1). GTDB lineage: Bacteria > Chloroflexota > Anaerolineae > Anaerolineales > UBA4823 > CAYNWK01. Next base: position 39,275 of record CAYNWK010000017.1, read on the forward strand.
AGAATGCTGCCGAAGGAATCCGGCGCTGGACGCCCCAGCTCCTCAGCGGAAAGAGAGCCACACGCTGCAATCAGCTTCTTCTTGGCCCAAGCGCTATGGCGAAACGCGTCGAGCAATAGCTCGTTCATTGCTCCTCCTATGTCTGGCTGCCGATTGGCATAAGCTGCCGGGTGGGATGGCTGCGCGGGCTGCTTTCACCCGAACCAGACATGGCTCTACGCCCCGCGGGTTCGACGGGCGAATAGCCCCTGGTCGGCCTCCATGCGGTTGTTAGGCGGCAGGCATCTTGGTAATGGTGGGTTTCTCAGCACTAACGATTTGGTTACCTGCGCCGGGGTGCACGGCCTCACGCTTGTTTAGCAGTCAGGTCCTTGTCTTCCATTTCCCAGGCGTGATCAAGCGTGTGATAGGCTGTATGCCGGATCAGGTATCGGAGCGGCCATTTCGCCACCTTGCCGGCCAACTTGCCCTGGGAGTGGTAGTCCCGAATTTCGTTGCAATAGGCATCGCGATGCGCGTTCAATTCATCGTCGGTCAGATTCTCATACTCAGGCGGGAGCAAGCTGAGTTTTTTTTTCGACCAGTCTAGCTCATTGGCAATCACATGACGGACGATGTGGTCCCGATCTCGCCCTCCGCCGCGCGGACCCCGCTGCATCTCAGCCGACACGCGCGAACGCACATCATCGAAAAACGCCCAGCACGCCTGCATCAGCGTCAATTCACGCTCCAATGATTCGCCTGGGGTGGCTAGCTGGTCGATGCTCGAAAACGCGAACGAAATGCCCCAGAAGTCGGTCGATGGCGTGCCCGGATAACGCTCGACCACGTCGACGACCGGGTTGGATGCAAACGAAGAATCCATCCCCGCCAGCTTCGCCACGGTTTTATAACGTGGAATGTAGGAGAGCAAACGTTCGATCGCCATCTCCTCGGTCTTTGCCCCGCGCTCGAGACCGGGCCAGTCCGGCGCCACTGCCACCACCTTATTGCCCTTTGGTCCGATTTCTACCATCACCCGAAGATGATTATGCATAACTCCTCCAATCACAGTTGTTCCTTCCATCGCTCACCCGAGAGCGAGGGTGGTGGTTGCACTTCTATCTCACGAGAAAAGGTAGCTCAATCAACTATGCCATGCTTCTTCGGGCAATTACTTATTCGCGCGTAAACAGTTTCCAATGGCCTTCGGAGACAACTTCGACGACGCCATCGATCACTTTTATGGCGGTCTGATCGTCAATCGCGTACCCCGGCACCGCCATGCTGGCGGCCCAACTTTCTGCGTCGGCCATGGAATTGCCCGGCATATCCGGGTGATCCAGGTGCGGAAAGATCGAAAAGCCAACCATGCCGAGCGTTTCATCGCCACCGGTGGGCGGAGTCCAGCCGACGAAGTCCTCCCCGATATTGGGGGCCATCACCATGCTCCCGGCGCTCAGTCCCACGTAGACTGTCTCGAGCGATGGCAAGAGGTCTGCCAGTCCGGACTGCCGCATCCAGTGGCACAGATACAAGGGAGAGCCGCCATTCACCAGCAGAACGTCAGTCTCCTGGACCATGGGGACCCAAAGCTCTTCATCGAGGCTGGGCAGCGCGGTGAGCTCCAACACTCCCAAGGACTTCCAACCCAGCTCGCACATGGGGGTGCTGGGTTCTCGTCCGCTGGTGAACCGCCATGCCACAACAGGACCGATCATGGGGAGCGCGTACGCCGCGGTGGGAATGCAGAGGGCGCTGGACTCGGCAATGGGTTTGCCCAGTAGCTCGACCAGCGCGTTGTGAATACTGGTGTTTTTGATGCCCGCGGAAGTGAGCAGAAATTTCATCATGCTCTCCTGGCTAAAAAAGCATTAAGCCTCATGACGAGGTCGCCACGGCTCGTGCTCGTGCGCGAGCCAGACCAGCTCGGGGTCGAGCGCGCGCACCCGCAGCTGGCCTTCGGTGTGCGGCTCGTCGAGCTCACCGAACCAAACCGCCACGTCGCCGCCGACGACGACTGGACGCCCGCCGGTCTCGATGACGACCATCTGCGACCCGCGTGTGTGGCCCGGCGCCGGGACGAGCCGGAGCCCGGGAAGCAGTTCGAGCTCGCCGTCGACCGGCGCGTACCGCACGCCGGGCGCATCGACCCACTCGCGAATAGTGTAGTCGTCCTGGCTGCGCGCGTCGTCGAGCTCCCGACGCTGGACGTAGATCGGCTTGCCGGCGAACAGGTGGTTGCCACCACAGTGGTCGAAGTGCAGGTGTGTGTTGACGACGATGTCAATGCCGGCGAGGTCGAAGTCCTGCTTGCTCAGTGGACGGAGGCGGGGATCAAGATCGGCCACCGCCGGGTGCAGCTCCGTCATGCCGGTATCGACCAGCACACGCACATCGGGATGGTCGATGACGTGCACGTAGACCGGCATCCGCTCGCCCTCGGCGAGCAGGTCGGCAACGCGGACTGGCGTGATGGTGATTTTCCTTTTTACGGTAAATCTCATTTAAGAGATTGTAGAACCTGTGTTCTATTTTGTCAACATAGAAATAAACTAGATTCCCAGCCTGACGAAGCCGCCCAACGGTTTACGTTACTGGCGGCGAATCCCCCACGTCATGTGCGAGCTCCGTTAGGCGCCATGTCGCATATTCCGACCTCGTATACTGGCATCTAGCTGATACAGGATATTTTCTAATCGCGTTCTCCCAATTTCACGTGCGGGCATTTGCAATAAAATTGCACGAACTTCTGGAGTGACGTGTTCGATTGCCCAAATAACTTCATTATCACCAATAGAATGGTCGCCGCCCTGGTTTAACTCAAGCGCCAGTGCGGCGTAGGCTGCGGGACCGACAATATGTTTTGTTTGTTGAACGTCCGCCAATGGATGCGTGTAAGCGCTCGACGCTGCCAGGCCGGCGGCGCGAGCGGCTGCTGCTGCAGCGGGATCGTCTGCCTGGCGCGCCGCGGCATAAGCCGCCAAAGCCAGGGAACGCAACTGGGCGGTTCGCTTTCCCCCATCAGCAAACACCCGAATGCCCTCGATCGCGGCGCGAGGTCGGGAGTCTGAATCAGCCTGAGCCTCATAGACCGACAGCGCCCTCTCAGCGCAGT
>CAYNWK010000018.1:0-42126 GCA_964400875.1 uncultured Anaerolineaceae bacterium
AGCCGGTTGGAATGAAGAGTATCTCCTTAAGGTGCTCGCATGTTGAAATGCGATTGCCCTAGCTTTGTGGGACTACACTGAGTGCACGAGTTATTCTCATGGTATAGTATTAATAATCCCACCCAGACGAAGATTTTTTACTTGAAACCTTTGCCAAGCGAAGGATCCACACATGGCACAAACCAACAACCAAAATCCTGGAATGCCGCTCGACCTGGACTGGGTAATGGGCGCCCGAGTCAACCGCAGCGCGGTCGAACGCCGCACTGCCTCCCTGCCCAAGCGGCGTTCGGTTAAAAAGGACTGGCAGGCTGCCTGGCTGCTAAGAGCAATTACCTGTCTCGATCTGACCACGCTGGCCGGCGACGATACGCCGGGAAAGATCCAGCGCTTGTGCGCCAAAGCCAAACAACCTGTCCGGCCGGACATGCTCGCTGCGCTGGGCTTCGAGAATGGTCCTATCCACGTTGGCGCAGTTTGTGTCTACCCCAGCCGGGTGCGGGACGCCGTCGAAGCGCTCCGCGGCAGCGGTATCCCGGTCGCCTCTGTTGCCACCGGGTTTCCCGCAGGGCAGACCCCCCTGCCCCAGCGCATCGCCGAGATCGAACAAGCCATCGAAGCCGGCGCCAAAGAGGTTGACGTCGTCATTACTCGCACCCACGTGTTGACAGGTAATTGGAAAGAGCTCTATGCGGAGGTCCAACAGTTCCGCGAAACTTGCGGAGATACGGCGCATATGAAGACCATTCTAGGTGCTGGTGATCTGGCCACCCTCAAGCAAGTCTACCAGGCGAGTTTAGTCGCTATGATGGCTGGTTCTGACTTCATCAAGACCTCGACTGGTAAGGAGAGCGTCAACGCTACACTGGAATTTGGTTTAGTTATGGTGCGCGCCATTCGGGAGTATTTGGACCGTACCGGTTATAAGGTTGGTTTCAAGCCTGCCGGAGGGATCAGCAAGGCCAAACAAACCCTAGCCTGGCAGGCCTTGATGAAGGAGGAGCTCGGCGCTGACTGGCTGATGCCCAATCTGTTCCGCATCGGCGCAAGCAGCTTGCTGACCGATTTGGAACGGCAGCTGTACCACTTCATCACCGGTCATTACGCTGCCCGGCACCACATGCCGATGAACTGATTCACATGAAGATACGGAGTGATTGATGAGTACCTTCTTAGATGTTTTCGAGAATATGGATTACGGTCCGGCGCCGGAGTCGCCCTCCGCAGCCAACGCCTGGCTTGACGAGCACGATCGCAGGCTTGGTTTGTTCATTGACAATGCTTGGGTTTATCCGGAAGGTGCCCAATATTATCCCAGTTACGACCCGGCCTCTGGTGAACAATTGGCAGAGACCGTCCAGGCTGGCAAACCGGAGGTAGACCAAGCGGTAGCTGCGGCGCGTAAAGCGTATAAATCCTGGAGCAAAATGTCAGGTACGGTACGAGCCCGATATCTGTACGCGATTGCCCGTAATATCCAAAAACACCACCGGTTGATGGCAGTGCTCGAATCGATGGACAACGGTAAACCCATCCGTGAATCGCGCGACATCGACGTTCCATTGTTGGCCCGACATTTCTATTATCACGCCGGCTGGGCCCAGCTCTCGGCGAGCGAATTAAGTGAATACCAACCTGTAGGAGTCGTCGGTCAGATCATCCCGTGGAATTTCCCATTACTCATGCTGGCCTGGAAGATCGCGCCGGCTATCGCCATGGGCAACACCGTGGTGCTCAAGCCAGCCTCCTACACCCGCCTGACTGCCTTGCTTTTCGCCGAGGTCGTCGCAGAAGCCGGTCTGCCTCCCGGTGTCATTAATATCATCACCGGAAGCAGCAAGGCCGGATCGATGCTCGTCGAACATCCCGACGTAGATAAGATCGCCTTCACCGGTTCGACGGATGTCGGCCGCATCCTGCGGCGCCAGACTGCCGGCTCTGGGAAAAAGTTATCACTGGAATTGGGTGGTAAGTCGCCTTTTGTCGTCTTTGAAGACGCAGACCTGGATGGCGCGATCGAAGGCGTGGTGGATGCGATCTGGTTCAATCAAGGCCAAGTGTGCTGCGCCGGATCGCGCTTGTTGGTCCAGGAAAACGTCGCCGATCGCTTCATCGAGAAGTTGAAAGAACGGATGAAACACTTGCGCGTCGGGGACCCGTTGGATAAGAGCATCGATATTGGCGCTATCGTCGATCAAAAGCAGTGGGAAACCGTCGACAGGTGGGTTAGAACCGGGGAGGCGGAAGGCGGCAAGCTCTTCCAACCGGAGATCGAGCTGCCTGCCAAGGGTTGTTTCTACCCACCCACCCTGATCACCGATCTGCACCCGGCGGCTGAAGCCGTCCAGGAGGAGATCTTCGGCCCGGTATTGGTGTCGATGACCTTCCGCTCCCCCGAAGAAGCAATTGACTTGGCAAACAACACGCGCTACGGCCTGGCTGCCAGCGTTTGGAGCGAGAACATCAACCTGGCTCTCGACGTAGCCAGCAAGATAAAAGCCGGCTCGGTCTGGGTCAACAGCACCAACCTCTTCGACGCCGCTTCCGGATTCGGCGGCTACCGGGAGAGCGGCTTCGGACGGGAAGGCGGCCGGGAAGGATTATATGAATATCTCCGCCAGTCCTGGAAGGAACGCCCTAGGCCGGATTTCGATCCTTCAACAGAAGACGCCGACGCCGCTTCCTGGGGTGCCCACGTTCCGGCGCGACCAAACCTGGCAAAGAACGGTCGCGGCAACGGAAAAGCGCTCCCGCACGTCGACCGCACGCCGAAAATGTATATCGGCGGTAAACAGGTACGGCCCGACGGACGTTACACTCGGGCAATCCTTGATCCAAAGGGAATCATCCTCGGCCAAGTTGGGGACGGAAACCGCAAAGATGTACGCGACGCGGTTGAAGCCGCGCATGCCGCACACACTGCCAAACCGGGTTGGGCGATGCGCCACGGATATAACCGCTCGCAGATCCTTTACTTCATCGCCGAAAACCTGGATACCCGGCAAGAAGAGTTTGTCCATAGGATTGGAGCGATGACAGGGAACAGCGAAAAAGCCTCGCGGTCAGAAGTGGAGCTGGCCGTAAGCCGCCTGTTTACCTACGCTGCCTGGGCGGATAAATACGGCGGCGAAGTTCAGGAAACCACGCTGCATGGCATCACGGTAGCCATCAACGAACCGCTTGGCGTCTTGGGGATTGCCTGCCCGGATGAATACCCCCTTCTCGGGTTCGTTTCCCTGATGGCGCCAGCCATTGCCCGCGGTAACACGGTTGTAATGATTCCCAGCGAGCAATACCCGCTCAGCGCTACCGATTTCTACCAGGTGCTCGACACTTCGGACGTACCGCCAGGCGTGGTCAATATTCTCACCGGAAATCGCGACCACCTGACCAAGACTCTGATCCAGCACGAAGATGTAGACGGCGTCTGGTATTTTGGAACCGCCGAAGGCAGCTACTTCGTCGAGTACGAATCCGCCGCCAACATGAAGCGCACTTGGGTCAATTACGGCATTCACCGCGATTGGCTCAACCCCGAACAGGGAGAAGGCCACGAGTTCTTACACGAAGCCACTCAGGTGAAGAACATCTGGGTTCCAACGGGGGAATAGTAATCAGAACGCGCAAACTAAAAGACCAGAGGGCAGGGAAAATTCCGATTGCCCTCTGGTCTTTTAAGTTTCACCAACTTTCTTAAGGCCCTGGAGTTTGTGTCGGTGGTGGACCGGAGGCAAGATCCGCCAGGAGCACCCAACCGATGACCACCCCGCCATCACGCGAATACTCAACCAGGGTGCACTCCCGGTTGAAATCATCAAATCGCCGCTCAGCCGGCAGGAATCGCACACTTTCGCCCGCCGGGATCCGGCCGGAGGCTGAGAAGCCTTCGTAACAGTCGCTGCGAGCAAAGATATCCCGCTGGGCGATAGCCGCCAGAGGCGTGGGCGTCAGGGTAGGCGTCGTCGTTTCGGTTACCGTTGGGGTTGTCGTTGCTGTCAGAGTAGGCGTCGGTGTCTCTGTCGGCGTAGCCGTCGCCGTTGGCGTCGGGGTAGGCGTCAACGATACCAGGTAGGCGCGATATCGTCCCAAACCCCAATTCGCCAATACGGATAAGAGTATTAAGCCGATCAGGACTCCCCCGGCGCGGATACCCAAGAGCCTCCACCTGTAACCGCGCAGGTTGCGGTTGAGCTTGCTTACCCCTGGATCATTCGGGAAACGCTCACGCACCTCGGCGCTCAAGCGCGCCGCTTCCGCAGGCCAATCCGGCTTGTTTTCATACGCCTGTTGAGCTGAGGCCAAATCATTATCAAATTTTTGGATCGTCCGCTGAAGCTGGTCGATCTCGTTTTGCAGGCGATTTAAGCTGTCGTCCACGCCCTCCAGGTTACGTATTTGCGCCAGGTTTTGTTTGGCTTGCTTGGCCAAATAAAGCGCTTCCTCAATCGTGCCAGCTCGCTCTGCTTGATTCTTCAAGTCGCGGGTGTGCTCTTTGAGCGGATCGACCACGCGCGGTACAACGACGCGCAGGCGTTCAAACAACCGAGCAAAAGCCGGGTTCTCACCATATTCCGCAGTCAAGTTGTCGAGGGTGGATTTCGCTTCGGAAGCTACCTGAGGTTCGACCTCTGCCTGGCTCAGCGTATCAAAAAGCGATCGCAGCCGTTCACGAACCTGGCGCAACTCCTGTGCTTTATCGGAGTATTTTGGCAGCCCGGTCGCCCGTGAAGCGGCTTCAATCTTGTCGATGGCGTCATCCAGTTCCCCGTGCTGGAACTGCAATAAACCTTCTTCATAGACGTTTTCTGCGTCAATATTTTCCCGCAGCTTCTGGGCAAATTCCTGACCCTCTTGCCAGCGTTGAATGCCCAAATCGCGCAGGACAAGCTGCGCTTTTTCAACCAGCCCGAGGGCGTCTTCATAGCGCCCGACCCGGGCAGCTGACTGCGCTTTACCAAAAGCCGAAGCGGCGTCCGCGGGGAGAGCTACTACTGGAATGTAACCGGTGCGCAGGTAATTCTCCGCCTCAGAACGATGTTGTCGAGCGCGCTCCCAATTCGGCTCCAGCTGCAGCACGCGGTCGAAGAGCTGGATCGCTTCGGAATATCTCCCGCTGTAAAACAACTTTTCGGCCATTTCCATCTGCTGCTCAGCGACAGGATTGTGGTCTTTAACAGCCTCCGTCTGCGGGGTGACGCCAGATGCAGAGGCGGGCGATCCCGGAACATCCTGTCGAGCAGGTCGATCGTCCTCTTCTTCGCCTTGCTTGCCGGCTTCTGCCCCCTCCTCGCCGTTTTCTTGTGTCTGCATGCGCGTCATGAGGTCTTTGCGCGCGGCTTGTAAACGACTGCGCTCATCAGGCGACAAGGACTGGTAGTCTTCGGAGCTGATAAACTCCTCGATCTCAAGGAGTAAGTTGCGCATCTCGACCAGGCTGGCCGAATCGCGGCTGGTCAATTGATCGATCTGGTTTTCTAAGGCTTCGAAAGGGTTCATGATTGGTTGCTTTCCGTGACCGCTTCACTTGAAACCTCTGTGTCTTCTCCGTCTGGCTCGCCAGCTCCTTGATCGGTGGCGGTAAGACGTTCGTAGACTTCGGTCAAGTCGGCTTGCAAATCACGCACCAGAGTATACCCTTGTGTCAGCACCTGTTCAATGATCTCTTTGACCCGGTTTGGAAGGCGCTCATCATCATAAGTCCAGTTTACCGCGTAGCTCGAAGAGGCGGAGTCAATATCTTCCGGCCGATTTGGTCCCAAAGGCAGCGCCCCTGGCGCAGGTCGCCCGGTGATGATGTGATGTAAGGCGCGCGCCCCAAACTGTACCAGGTCAGCTTGCCTGTCGGCATCCGTCAAACCTTGAGGTTCCCTCCTGGAGATATTCCAATCGATCATTGCGACGCCATGAACGTGAGGGTCCCAATAGTAATGCAAAATTTTATGATCCCGGTAAACGATATTGCGGTCGTGTGCGCTTTGCAGGATTTCGCAGCTTTGAACCGCTAACAATAGGCTTTCCTTGAGCGGCAAAAACCAGCCGTGAGTATAACCGGCATCGCAGTAATTCATCAGGTTATCTTCGTGAGGCCGCTTCACCAGGGCAAGATAAGGAATCCAATCATTGGCCAAGTAACGATCCAGAGAGGCTAAGAAATTCTGTACCTCATCGACCCCATACCGTACTACTTCGCCTTCCAGACTTTCGGCAGAAGCAGGCCGTTCGTCCAGGAAGAGGTCCGGACCCTCCTCCGGACGCAAAAAGCCGCATTCCAACATGGGCGTGATACCGGGGACGTCGCGCATCATCGTCAGGATTTGGGCCTCTTCTTTGAAGAGTGGCAGGGCATACTCCACGCGATTATGCCGCATCAGTTTTATCGCGCCATGAACCCGGGTCCCTGACTGGCTGCGTAATAATCCTGCATAGACTCGCGCGGAAGAACCGCGCGCTTCTGGAGTCCAGGTATCCAGCGAATCAGACAGTGAAAGATCGCGATCAAACCCCAGGCGGCCTTCCCGAACGCCGGAAATCGTAAGTTGTGGGCGGTTGGAAGCGATGGTATCGCGCTCCAGGGACAGCGGTCGGGAACGTGGCAGTCTTAGCGCTTCGCGAGAACGATATTCGTTTAGCCAGGGGATCGCTTGTAAAACTTCCGGACGGTTGAGCAAAAGATCGGCAGTACGTGTGCCCTTGCGCAAGCTTTTAAGAGCCTCGAGGATGCTTTCCAACCAGTTCGCAGGCCCAACCCGGCTGCGCAGATTTCGCCCGGCCAGCTCGATCTCAGTCAAGAAATCGTAAAACGGAACATCCTTCGGTGGACCCTGGCGAACGCGCCCAATCCACTCCGGCGCTTTCGCAATTACCCGGTCACCGGCCAACAAGCGATACCGGTCTGGATCCCACAACAAGATCTGCCGCAGGGCGCGCCGGGCAAGCTCGAACTCCTTCCTGTTCCATGCATCCAAGACGATCTCAGCTTGTGCATTCGGCTGCATCAACGCGCTTTCAACCGTTTGCCGGGCGCCTGGGAGAATCGCCTCAACCCCTTCAAGGAAGCTCTCTACATCGGCGTAAGCTATCCCAGAATTGGGAGGGTCCGGTTCGACCGCCTTCCATTTCCGAACTACTTCCTCGTTGAAATTTTTAAGAAACTGTTCGCCATCTAATTCAGCATTCGCCAGATCGCCGTCCGCAGCTGGTAATATCTTTTCTGGTTCCGCTTCACGCTCAAGCACAGACGCCTGCAGTGTATAGTACAAACGGCTGATCGTGGTATAGGGGGTAAGCGTTTCCTCATCCAGCTGCAAATGGATTATTCGAGCTGACCGGCTGACGCTGGCCCACCATTCGGGGAGCTGGCTTGCGCCATAAGCGGCGAACAACTCCCATAACAAAGTCGGCCAATCACCGGAAATTCCAGCGATTAGCGCACTAGAAAACGGCAGCTCATCTAGGCCACCCTCACCAGCTGGTTGATCACCGGCAATCTGAGCAATCTCACCGAGTAATATCCATTTATCTGCATCGGATACAGCAAAATTCGCGGTCTCGGCACAAACTCGTTCGAGTTCAGAAAACCTGTGTTCCGAAGCCATCTGCAGCGCGGCGCGCACCCGGAGATTGAGCCCACTAGGAAAATCGGGTTGTTCTCCTAATGCGGCGATACGCCGGTATAGATCGACACTGGCCTGAAGTTCGGTCAGATCCGGCCGCTGGCTCTCGTAGAGATCGACTTCATCCCGGCGAACTTCGCGGATTTGATTCAGTATCTCCTCGTTCATCACAGTCAGCCGTTCTCGGAGCTGTTCCACAGCAGCACCGAGGTCATCCCTCGACGTGTCCGCCTTCGGCCAGTCCAATTCGGCGGCCAGTTCCGGGTCCGTTTCAGCGAGAAATTCGCCCATCGCCTGGATAAATTGCTGGTGATCGTCCTTACGAGAGAGGCGGCGGTCGGCTGAAACACCATCCGATTCTAAAAATTGGCTGTTACCCCAATCGATAATCGTCAGGCACGCGCGAGCAGGGTCCCAGAACAGATGGTCAGGTTTGACGTCATTCCAGACGATATTTCGGCGGATCAGCCTGTTATCGTTGCTCGAGGTTCCGTGAATTTGCTTTAGATACAAGAGTGTCCCCGTTAGGATGCGGATCAGAAGCGGGCGAGGAACCCGCCCGATCTCGATCAGTCGTTGCAGGTAGAAAGTTTCCACTTCGGTCGCAGAAGTATTCAACGCATCCAACAAACCAAAGCGCGCCACCTGCGCCAGGACTTGCAGGTTAAAGCCCTCGGCAGGAGAGGTAACGATAAAATACTCCTCGCCAAAGCCTTTTTCCTGGGGACATTGGTCGAGCAAGGCCGGAGCTGTGACGCAAGCCTCAGCTCCGTTCAGGTCATAAGCAGACAGGGCCGCCAAAACCTCCCCCTCCGTGCGGATCTGGGCTGCCTGGCGCAGCGCGTCGCTGGAGAACGCACCTTTGCGCGGGCGTTTGAGGATGGCGGGCTTGCCTTCAAGCAGCGTCTCAACCCGGTAGACTTCTCCGGCGTCACCCTCCCCGAGCTTCTCGAGCAAACTCCATTTATTTCGTTGGCCGAATACAACCGGACTACTATTCATCAAAGAAACTATTCACCATAGGATTAGAAATCGCCAAGCAGGCAATCAATTCGTATCCCCCCTTGATACGACCGTACATCTCGCTCTCGCACGGTTGACAATTATAACCATTTTGCCAAAAACCCTCCGCCAACCCCCAAAACCCTCATTTTCTGGGATTGCGACAATTAAACAGATACATTCGTCCTGCTACCTGACCAAAGCTCTACGACTCAAGAACCGATATAATTCACGCCATGAACCCAACTACTCCTGGTTCCACCCCTGTAACCCGATCCCTGGATGAAAAAGGGGTCTCCTACCGTTTCTTCCGCCACCCGGACAAAGTCCGCACCCTAGAACAAGCTGCCCGGGAACGCGGCCAGCGCCCAGAACAGGTGGTGCGCACGATTGTTTTCCGTCTTTCTGAAGGAGAATTCGTCCTGGTGCTGATAGCCGGTCCAGGTCAGATCTCTTGGGCAGCGCTCCGAGAATACCTGGGCGTCTCCAGGATGAGCATGGCCAGCGAGGAGGAGATCCTTTCCATCACTGGTTATCCGATTGGGGCTGTCTCACCAATAGGTCTACACAAACCGGTGCGCACGCTCGTCGATAGAAGCCTATTACGGGAAAATGAGCTCTCAATCGGCTCCGGAATACGCCATACCACGGTTATCCTAAAACGCGAGGATCTGATGCGGGCGATGGGAGAAGTGGAGATTGGAAACTTCTCGGAAAAGAGCCGGGATTCCTGAGCGCCAACATCCTTTCAATCTGCCGGCCAGGCGCGCTGATAAGCTGCCAAAATCTGGTCAATCTTCCGGTCCAGTTCCTTGTCAATCACCTGCCTGGCAGGATCATGATCAAACCAGGCGATGACCTCGCCAACGCCCCTGGAAAATGGCATCGTCGCGGCATAATCGGGTACCAATCGCTTAATCTTGCTGATGTCGAAGATTACGCTGTTGGCTTTATCGCCCAGCAAACCTGCGCCCCAGTCTGGATCGTAAGCGTCGATCAGGTCGGAAGGCACGTGGACCAGATCCGCTTGTGCGCCGGCAGCCCTGGCGATCTGCGTATAGATCTGGTTCCAGGTGAGCAGTTCATCCGAAGTAATCTGGAAGTCTTCTCCTGCGGCATGCGGATTGCCTAATAAACCTGCGAATCCTTTGGCGAAATCTCGGTGGTGGGTAAGGACCCATAAAGAAGTCCCATCTCCGGGAACGATGACTGGTTTCCCCTCCCGCATGCGAGCGATCATGGTGTACCCGCCGTGGATGGGTACCATGGTTTGATCGTAGGTATGCGAAGGGCGTACGATGGTGATCGGGAAACCGGATTCACGGTACGTTTTACGGAGCAGCTCCTCGCAAGCAATCTTGTCCTGGGAATACTTCCAATAGGGGTTGCGCAGCGGCGTGGATTCCCGGATCGGTAGACTGACCGGAGGTTTCTGGTAGGCGGAGGCAGAGCTGATGAAGATGTATTGGCCAGCCCGGTTTCGGAACAAATCGAGATCAGTTTGAACGTGTTCTGGAGTGAAGGCGATCCAGTCAACAACCACATCGAACTTATGATCACCAAGCGCAGCAGCGACTCCTTGTGGATCGCGAATATCCCCGTTAATTACCCGCGCGCCCTCAGGAACAGGTCTATACGAAGTCTTCCCGCGATTGAGTAAGGTGAGGTTATAACCACGCCGGATCGCCAGCTCCGAACACGCCGAACTGATGACCCCGGTACCACCGATGAACAAGATTTCCATGCCGTGGACTCCTCAAGATTAACCTTTTTATAAGATGGTTAATACGATTGTAACGGTTCGTTTTATGCGGGAGAAGAAATTTTAACCCGGTGGCACCTTGAGCAACAGGCCAACGAGATACCCGACCAAGGCGCTTACCGTGCCGATCACGGCCATCTCGAGACCGCTCTTTCCGGGATGACCTACGGTGAGGCGAGCTTTGTAGGCTCCGAAGACGAACAAAACCAATGCGGACAGCAGAATCGCCGCCCAAATCCCCGTCTTCACAGAGAAAAACATGAAAGGCGCCAGGGGAATAAGCGACCCGACGATCGCGGCGATTCCGACGATGATCGCCGAACGGAGCGCCTGTTTGCGGTCCACCGGGGCGAGCTGGTGCTCCTCCGCCATCATCACCGCGACCCAAACATCCTTGTTAGCCGTGATCGTATCTACGATGCGTTCCAACAAATCAGAAGTGAAGCCCTTATTGGCGTAGATCTCGCGAATCTCCTGCCTTTCCAGTTTGGGTACATCTTGTATGTGTCGGTATTCGCGCTCTCTTTCGCTCTCGTAGAAATCCGCATCCGCGAGAGTCGAGGTATAGGCAACCGCTCCCATGGACACCGATTCGGCGAAGGTAGCCGCCAATCCGGCGACCAGGACGAGGTAACTGTCACTGGTTGCTGCGGCAACGCCCAGGATAACTCCAAGGACGTTTACCAGCCCGTCTTGCCCACCGAGAATCACGTCGGATAATGCCGAAGCCCTGCGATGAGGATCGCCGACCGTGTGGTGATAAAAATCAGCCTGGTGCTTATCTAATTTGGAAATGTCTTTCTCAATGGCCATTTAGCTTTCTCCTGTAGCTGTTGATCTCGAATGTTTAACTGCTGGGGACCGAATCTTCCCGCAGCGTCATCTCATATACGTTCAACATTTTTTTTGCAATCCGCTCCCAAGCATACTCCTGGGCGAAGTGAGCGGCCTGTTTTCCCATCCTGGCCCGCAGGGCGGCATCCTCGATTAACGCGGTTAGCTTTTCCGCCAGAGCGTCGGGCTCGTCCACCGGTACGGTATATCCGGTAATGCCATCTTGCACGAGAAAGGCCAGGCCGCCGACCTCGGAGGCGACTACAGGCGTTCCACACGCCATCGCCTCGAGCGCGACCATGCCGAACGATTCGTAATACGAAGGCATCACCACGGCTTCCGCCGCAGAGTAATAATACGGCAGGGTATCCTGATCGCGCTTTCCAATAAAGGTAACCAAATCGCCAACATCGTACTTCTCACGGAGAGCCTTCAAACGAGCCATCTCGGCGCTCATTGCCTCGGGACTGACTTCCGGGTCGCCCCCGATGACCGTCAAGCAGATCGGCTGATCGATGAATAGACCCGCACCCCGCATCTGGCCGATCGCTTCGATCAGCGTATCCAATCCCTTGAGCGGTTCGATCCGGCCAACGAACAGCAGCATGCGGTCGCAGGGTGGCACTCCGATATACTCTTTTGCCTCGTCTTTCGGGATCGGGTAGAAGCGGCTTACATCGACTCCCGGAGGAACGACCACAACCTTCCGGGTATCAGCCTGGTACAACCATTGCAGCTGAGCCAGCTCTGCCTGGGTGGCTGCGACGATCCGGTCGGCGAACTTCAAGATCTCCTGCTCACCCTTCAACCGGTAATCGCCGTCGGATTCGCTTGCGCTGCGCGCGACCCTCTGTTTCATCACCCCCAGCGTATGGAACATGTGAACCACCGGCGTGTGCCAGATTTCTTTCAATTCCCTTGCAGCCATGCCGGACATCCAATAATGGGAGTGGACCAGGTCGTAAGCCAGTCCTTTGTGTTCGGTAAATTCCTTGATGCCAGCGACAAAATCCGGGATGTGGTCGGCCAGTTCTTCTTTGGGTAGTGGGTGTTCGGGTCCGGCCGGTACGTGTACCACCCGGTTCCCGTACCCCAAATCGTGGACCACGTGCGGGACATGCTCGTCCTGAGAACGCGTAAAGACGTCAACATGTACGCCTAACGGTCCGAGATAGCGGGTTAAATCTCGAACGTAGACGTTCATGCCTCCGGTATCCTTGCCGCCCAACGTAGCCAGGGGACAGGTGTGGTATGAAATCATGGCGATCCGCGTGTGCATCGCTTGCCAAATTTCTCCCATGCTTGGTATAATCCCGGTGCTTAAAGGCCACCGTAGCTCAGACGGCAGAGCAGCCGCTTCGTAAGCGGCGGGTCAAGGGTTCGATTCCCTTCGGTGGCTTTTTTCATTTCCAGTATAATTCTTTTATGCCCAATCGTACAAGCCCTCTGGTCATCGGCATTGCCGGCGGAACGGGCTCTGGTAAAACTACTGTTGCCAATGTGATTTTGGAGCGCGTCGGCGCAAATCACATCGCTTATTTGCCGCACGACGCCTATTATAAAGACCTCGCCGACCTTCCCCCAAATCAACGCGAGCAAATTAATTTCGACCACCCCAACTCCCTCGACACCGAGCTGCTCACCCAACACATAGAGGAGCTCAAAGCGAACCGCTCCGTCGAGCTGCCCGTCTATGATTTCAAAACACATTCGCGTACTTCGAAGGTCATAATCGTTGTCCCCCAGCCGGTATTAATCGTTGAAGGCATCCTCATCTTCGTGGACGCGACTTTGCGGGAAACTTTCGACGTCAAGATCTTTGTAGATACCGCTCCGGACATCCGGTTTATCCGCCGTTTGGAGCGCGATATCAACGAACGCGGGCGCACCACGCAATCCGTGGTTCACCAATACCTCACCACCGTTCGTCCCATGCACATGGAGTTCGTTGAGCCCTCCAAGCGCTACGCGGATGTGATTATCCCAGAAGGCGGATTCAACACCGTCGCTTTGGATATGGTCGTGGCCCGCCTCGAACGATTGTTGCATGAAACTTTAGAAATGAAAGGATAAGTATGTCCACACAACCCAAACAATGGAATAATCCACCCGAGATAGAGATCGATCCACAAAAAAACTACTCCGCAATCTTGAAGACCGATAAAGGAGACATCAAAGTCGATTTATTCGCTGAGAAAGCTCCCAAAACGGTGAATAATTTTGTCTTCTTAGCCAATCAGGGTTTCTACGACGGCACCATCTTTCACCGGGTGATCAAAGATTTCATGGCCCAGGGTGGTGATCCGACCGGTACAGGACGCGGCGGCCCTGGATACAAGTTCGCCGATGAGTTCAACCCCGAATTACGGCATAACCAAAAAGGGGTACTCTCGATGGCGAACGCCGGGCCGAATACCAACGGCTCACAGTTTTTTATCACCTACGGTCCGACTCCTTGGCTGGATGATAAACACAGCGTCTTTGGAAAAGTGAGCGATGAAGACAGTTATGAGGTGCTCGCATCCATACCACCACGCGATCCTCAGCGGCCTGAATCCCCTGCTGTCAAACTGCAAGAAGTCGAGATCGTTACACAATAAGCTCCGGAATGAGCGAGTGCCTGTCGATTAATGCTCATGAAATTGAAAGGTCTTCGGTTACCCGTAAACACTGCATCCATGCATCCTAATCGCCGTCTGACTCTGCTGCGGATACTTGCATTCGTATTCGTGATTGGGTTGAGCGTTTTCATCTTCCTGATTCGAGATCGGGCAGATCAGCTGGCTGTCTATGGATATCCGGGAATCTTCCTGATCTCGTTCCTGGCCTATGCCACGGTATTATTGCCTGCCCCTGGGGTGGCAGTGGTTTCGGTCATGGGGGCTGTGTTTAACCCCCTCGGCGTTGGGATCGCCGCCGGCGCCGGAGCAGCGCTCGGGGAATTATCGGGCTATTTGGCCGGGTTTTCCGGGCAAGCGGTGGTGGAACGCGTGGAAATCTACGATCGACTGACCGCCTGGATGAAACGCAACGGGCCGTTCACTGTGCTGCTCCTGGCAGCCTTGCCTAATCCCTTTTTTGATGTGGCCGGCATAATCGCCGGAGCGCTGCGTATGCGCTTTTCCCGCTTCCTCTTCTGGTGCTGGGTTGGGGAAACCATCAAGATGATAGCTTTTGCGTATACCGGCGGAGCTCTGGCCCGTTGGTTTTAAAAGGACCGCATCGAACAAACTCTTCTCACTTATCCCCAGATCCCGACCTCGTATCGACTCAGGAGACAAATAGAATGACCGACATGGAAAAGATTGACGCTTATCTGAACCAGCATTTGGATGAAAGCATCGCTGAACTTTCGCGGCTTTGCGCACAACCAAGCGTCGCCGCGCAGAATTGGGGTTTGGTCGATTGCGCCGGGCTGGTCGGTGACATGCTTTCCGCTCGTGGCTTTGACGTAGAAGTGATGCCTAGTGGAGGCGCCCCGGTCGTTTATGGCGAACGAAAAGGGCAAGGCGATAAAACCTTGCTGTTCTACAATCATTACGACGTCCAGCCGCCAGAGCCGTTGGAGCTGTGGAAATCACCGCCTTTCGAGCCTGAAGTACGCGAGGGAAAATTGTTCGCCCGGGGAGTAAGCGACGATAAGGGGCATCTCGTCAGCCGCCTGTTCGCCATCGACGCTTTGCTCGCCGAATTAGGCGATTTACCCTGCAATATTAAATTTATCATCGAAGGTGAAGAGGAAGTCAGCAGCCTCCACCTGCACGATTTCGTCGAGAATAACCAAGAAAGGCTGGCTGCAGATGCTTGTATCTGGGAGTTCGGCGGAGTCGATCACCGCGATGTTCCAATCCAATACTTGGGATTACGCGGCATTTGCTATGTAGAACTCTCCGTGAAGACAGCCGATATCGATGCTCACTCCGGCCTGGGTGGTTCGATCTTCCCGAACGCCGCCTGGCGCCTGGTCTGGGCGCTGAACACGCTCAAGGGACCTGACGAACGCATCCGCCTGCCCGGTCATTACGACAAAGTCTTACCCCCCAGCGACCGAGATATCCAACTGATGGATGAGTTGCCCGAGGTCGCAGATGAGTATGTCAAGTTATACGGCATCGACCACTTTCTCAAAGGCCTGTCCGGCGGTGTTGAACTGCGCGTCGCGGAAGTTTTCGAGCCTACCTGTACCATCTGTGGGTTGAATTCAGGGTATCAGGGTGCAGGTTCGAAAACCGTCCTGCCAGCGCGAGCCAGCGCCAAGGTGGATTTTCGGTTGGTGCCCAACCAACATCCTCAAGAAGTCCTGGAAAGTTTGCGAAAACACCTGGATGAACAGGGCTTCGCGGACGTCGAAATCAAGTTCCTGGGCGGAGAACCTCCCGCCCGTACCGAGCCGGATGATCCGTTTGTCGATCTGGTTGTCGAAACAGCCGAACCGGTTTATGGGTATGCGATGCAAAAAGTGCCCATGATCGGCGGCTCTGGTCCAAATTACCCCTTCATTCATCTGCTCGACCTTCCGGTTGCTACAGCAGGGGTCGGTTATCCCGGCACGCAAGCTCACGCTCCGAATGAAAATTTGCGCCTGGATCTTTATCTGAAAGGCGCCCGCCACATAGCCCGTATCCTGGAGGCATTCGGAGCATCCGCCTGATCCTTTAAACGTTAAGATGGCTCAGCCCCCGAATTTTTCATCCGGCAAGCTCTCTCCGCGAGCGGATTTAGGGTTTAAACTGCTGGCCTTGTACATCCTGTTCGTCGGTCCGGTGGTGTTGGCTTCGCTGGCCTTCGACCGCATCACCAGCCAGCGTCTGGAAGCGGACGTCAAAGCCAGCGACTTGGCCCTGGCGCGCGCCATCGCCCAGGAGACCAACACTGCCATGGATAATGCTCTGCAATCCGTGCGGGAACTCGCTGGCTACGAAGCCGTCCGGGATGCCGATCCGGCCGGGATGGAAGGGCTATTCCAGAACTTGATGAGCGCTCGCCCGGATGTGAATTTGGTCTACCGTCTGGATGCGGATGGGATCATGCTCTTTCATTACCCCCTGGGCCCGGGCACCACAGTTGGCGTCGACTTTTCCTTTCGCGATTATTATTTGAATGCCCTGACAACTCGAGAACCGCTTTTCTCGGCTGGACGGATTTCTCCTACCACCAACGAACCCGTTGCGACTGCTGTCATGCCGCTTTGGAATGCAGATCGGACCTTCGATGGCGTGGTTGCGACCAATATTCGCCAGGCGTCCCTCAGTACGACTTTGAGCAGCATCGCAGCCGAATACCGGGCTGAGGACCAGTTTCAGGTCATGATCGTCGATTCGGTCGGTTCAGTGATTGCCCACTCCGATCCTGCGCTGCTGCTCACGGAGATGAACGAAAAATCTCCCGCTGTGATCACGGCTGTGCTCTCCGGCAGATCAGGCAGCCTGACCGGTTTGAACGAATTCGGTCGGGAATTGCTGTATAGTTTCGTCCCGGTTCAAGGAGCGGGCTGGGGCGTGATCGTCGCTCGCCCGACGGATGTTGCCTTCGCCACCTTACGCGCCTTTCACAACGGGGTTTTGATCGTGATTGGGGTATTTTTAGGCATCGGGTTGATCTTCTGGATCGCCTTGTCAAGACAGGTTATCCGTCCGCTCGAGATGCTGGCTGCCCTCAGCCGCAGCATTGGCGGCAGTGAGGAACTTGCTCCGGAACAGCAGGAAAGGCTCGATGAGCTGGCTAAACGCCCTGATCAGGTGGGATATCTGGTTCGCAGCCTTACCTGGATGGAACAGTCAATTGGCGATCGTCTCAACGAGCTCTCCACCCTGCTGAAGACCAGCGCCGAGGTGGTCTCTACCCTGGATCACCAGGCGGTGCTGGATCGCATCCTGGAACAGGTCGAACACCTCCTCGACGTGGAAAAATGCGCCGTAGTCGCTCTCGATGAAAACAGCGGTCGTTTCCGCGCCCAGGCCAGCCGCGGTCTTTCCAAGCGTTATACCGAGCAGATCAGCATCGATCCGGAAGAACCCCAATCCGTGACTTTACGGGCGATCCGTACGGGTGAACCGATCCAGATTGACGATACGGAGAAGGACCCAACGTACACAGCAATGCGCCCGCGCGGACGCGCCGAGGGTTACCGCTCGATGATCGCCGTCCCGCTTAACGCCCAACACGCGCCTCCCTCCGCCCTGATCGTCTACAAACCGGAACCCCATCATTTCACGCAACGGGAGATCAATCTGCTGAGCAATTTCGCCAACCATGCAGCCATGGCGATCGAAAACGCAGCCTTGTACGCCCGCAGCGACATGCGCCTTCAAGAACAGTCTCGTCGGCTGGAAGCCCTGATACAATCCCTCCAGGACGGTTTAATTCTGGAGGATTTGAAGGGTCGCGTGCTGTATGCCAACCGGCGGATCACCGAATTGGTGGAATTACCTTGGGAGGAGATCAGCGGCGCGACGGTCGACAAACTGTGGGAACGAATTCTAGTTAAAGCAGAAAATACCCATATCAACCCACGGGAGAAAACCCGCCAGGCGGTGCTCTCAGCCCTGGACGGCAGCGGATCTCGACAGGCAGAGGTCGCCATCGAAGAAGGCAATCGATTGCGCTATTTGCGCTTACAGGTGTTCGACGTGACAGACGCCCAAGGCTTGCGCATCGGCCGGGGCCAATTTCTACGCGACGTCACCGCTCGCCGGGAGCTGGACCGCATGAAATCCAGCCTGATTTCCACCGTGTCGCATGAATTGAGGACCCCGCTGGCTGCGATCAAAGGCTACGCCAGCACCCTGCTGGCCGAGGACGTGGAGTGGGATCCCCTCGCGCAGCGGGAATTCCTCGAGATCATCTCCTCCGAAACCGATCGCTTGAGCGACCTGGTCGATGACCTGCTCGACATGTCTAGGATCGAAGCCGGGAACCTGACCGTCTCCAAGGTCTCCAGCGATCTACCCGAGCTGATCGCCAGGGCAGCCCAACGCTCTCACCCCTTACCCGGTGACCGCCTTGATATCATTCTTCCCCCCGATTTACCCAATATCTTCGTCGATCCACAGCGTATCGAGGTGGTCTTGCGCAACCTCATCGAAAACGCTACGAAATACTCTGAGGAGGGATCTCCAGTCCGGGTGCTCGTGGCGGTACGCGGCGCAGATCTGCTCGTAAGGGTGGAGGACGAGGGACCCGGCATACCCATCGAACACAGCGACAGGATCTTCGACAGCTTCTTCCGAATCCAGAACGGGCTGGTACGAGAAGCACCTGGCGCCGGTATTGGCCTGGCGATCTGCCAGGGTTTTGTTCGCGCCCATGGTGGCGAGATCTGGATCGAACCCCGACCTAAGGGTACTTGTGTGGCATTTTCGCTCCCACTCGAATCGCAGCCGCAGCCGTCAACCGTACCTCAGTAAAAAATGAATTCTAACCCCATCGTGCTCGTCGTCGATGACGAAAAACCGCTGCGCGATTTCGTCCGACGCAACCTGGAAGTGCGCGGTTTTAATTTGCTAACCGCCGCCAATGGCCTGGAAGCGCTTGCGGCTTTTAACACTCACTCGGTCGATCTGGTCATATTAGACCTGATGATGCCGCGCATGGACGGCATGGAGACGATCCGGCGAATACGGGAGAGCTCCACCGTCCCAGTTGTCATCCTATCAGCGCTTGGTGAAGAATCTGACAAAATCCAGGCGCTCAACTTGGGCGCCGATGACTACCTCACCAAACCTTTTGGGGTGGGCGAGCTTTTGGCCCGAGTCCAGGCGGTGCTGCGGAGAGCCCATTGGACAGAACCCTCCACCAGGCAAGGCAGTTTGGTGCGCGGAGAGATCGTCGTCGATCTCGAACGCCACAAAGCCATCGTGCGCGGCGAGGAAATCGAACTAACCCCAACTGAGTTCAATTTATTGGTTTACCTGATGGAAAATCAAGGCAAAGTGCTTCCCCATAGGGCCATTCTAAAGAACGTTTGGGGGCCGGAGTACGGTCGGGAGGCAGAATATTTGCGAGTTTATATGGGCCGATTGCGGCAAAAAATTGAAGCAGATCCGGCAAACCCCCGTTACCTGTTCACAGAGCGCGGCGTGGGCTATTACTTCGAAACAGCATAGTTTTAACCGCTGTAGACTGTCGCTGATCCGCGTCCGGGGACAAGGTTCAGCGATATCAGTGGATTTTATATATTGTTTATATATTCAGGTCGTCCGTTTAGCATTTTTTTGTGTTCCTTCGTTAAAATAATTTAGACCCGTATTCTGGTCCTGCAGGCCAAACTTCAACCCTATATCGTATCCGTTTACAGAGAAGGAGAGCGTATCATGAAGCAAAAGAGACTCTTTTGGTTTGGGCTACTGCTGGCGTTTGCCCTTGTCCTGGCCAGCTGCGCCCAGCAACCAGCTGCGACGCAGGCCCCAGAGCCGACGTCGGCGGGAGAGGAGACCGTTTCCGAAGAGCCAATGGGAGAAGAAGTCACCGCCGTGATTGGCT
The DNA here is from genome assembly GCA_964400875.1 of uncultured Anaerolineaceae bacterium. Classification (GTDB taxonomy): domain Bacteria; phylum Chloroflexota; class Anaerolineae; order Anaerolineales; family UBA4823; genus CAYNWK01. The sequence continues at coordinate 19,693 of CAYNWK010000018.1, forward strand.
TTACTTCTTCTCTTACAGGAAGCCTAGAGGTTTCTTCCAAACGCCAGGTGGACGGCTTTACTTTGTGGTTAAACCAGATCAACGATGCAGGCGGTATCACGCTCAGTGACGGCACTGTCGTCAAGTTCGATTTCAAGACCTACGACGATGAATCCAATTCTGAACGGGTACAAGAACTGTACACTCGACTGGTTTCAGAAGATCAGGCTGACTTCTTGATCAGTCCTTATTCTTCTGGCCTGACCTCTGCAGCCTCGATCGTGGCAGAACAGAACGGCAAAGTGATGGTCACGACTGGCGCCGCTGATGATGACGCCTATAAGACCGGTAATACCAGTCTGTTCCAGCTGTACACCCCCGGCAGTCTCTATATGTCGAGTACGGTGGATATGCTTAAGGAACTGGATCCTGAAGCCAAGATCGCGCTCGTGCATGAAAGCGACAAGTTCTCCACGGGCGTAGCAGAAGGCATTAAGCCCTATCTGGATGCCAATGGCTTCGAAATCGTACTCGAAGAAGGGTATGCTTCAGACACCGCCGATTTTGGACCAATCGTCAACAAGATCGCTTCCTCTGGCGCGACCGTGCTACTCGGCGGCGGTCACTACAATGACGGTACTGCTCTCGCTCGCGCTCTCTACGAGCGCAGTATTGGCCTGAAATTCGTCTATCTGCTGGTCGCTCCGGCCGACACCAAGTTCCCAGAATTGGGCGACGCCGCACTGGGCATTGCAACCTCTAGTCAATGGGAACTGGCAGCAACCCACACGGAAGCAGAAGCCTCCAACATGGGAGTCGAATGGTTCGGACCCACAGGTGAAGATTTCGCCTCTGCTTACGAAGCTGCCTATGGCGATCCACCGACTTACCACGCTGCGGGAGGCTACACGGCCGGCCTGGTTTTGCAGAAAGCCATCATCGACGCCGATTCGGTCGATACGGAAGCCGTCAAAGCCGCTTTGAACGCCATGCATGTGGTTACCTTCTACGGTAACATCCAATTTGACACTTCTCCAGAAGCTCACGGCCTGCAGATCGCGCACAAGATGGTCGTGGCCCAATGGCAGAAGGACGATGCTGGAGAACTGCAGCGCGTGATAGTCGCGCCGGCGGATGTCGCCACGGCCGATCCACTTTACCCCATTCCAGCTCCTTAATGCCCCTATCACATACATCCCCTCTCCAAGGAGAGGGGATGTATTCTATCTCTCAACTTTTGCGACGGGGAAGATATGCAACAATTTAATTTGCTTCTTACCTCCCTGCCTGATGGCATCTTGCTTGGGTTCGTATATGGCGTGGCTGCTATGGGTCTGACCCTCATCTGGGGTGTGATGAACGTCATCAACCTGGCGCATGGGCCGATCATCGCGTTGGGAATGTTTGGAACATTCTTCGTTTTCATCCAATTGGGTATCAATCCCTATTTAGGCCTGTTTTTAATTGCAATCCTCGGAATGCTATTGGGGGTCCTGATCTATTTTGTTGCAGTTCATCGGGTGATTGATGCTCCGCACCTATCTTCTTTGCTGGCGACGTTCTCGGTCAACATGATCATCATCGGTCTGGGAACAGCAGCCCTGACAACCTCGCCTTATAACGTGGATTTCAGCGCTGGCAGTTTTCGAATTGGTTCGATCACGATTCTTGGAACGCGTCTTCTCGCAGCCCTGTTCGCGATTTTGTTCACAGCAGGGTTATATTTGTTTCTATATAGAACCCGACCAGGGAAATTCATTCGAGCAGTGACCAACAACCGCGCCGCGGCAGAATTAATGGGTGTGCCCTCAACCCGAATATTGGCACTCAGCTTTGGGTTGGGGACAATGCTGGCAGCAGTATCCGGCGCTTTGATCGCCACCTTTTTCCCCTTCAGCATCTTGTCAGGCGGCGGCTATGAGTTGAAGAGCTTCGTTATCGGAGTGTTAGGTGGCCTGGGTAACCCGATTGGAGCTTTGCTGGGCGGCCTGATCCTTGGCGTGCTAGAAGGCATTGTTCCCGCCTTTTTGGAGACTTCCTGGGTGCCAGTCATCGAGTTTGGTTTGTTTGTCGTCATTTTGCTGGTTCGACCGAACGGCCTCTTTGGAGCAAAGAAATGAAAAACTGGCGAAATCACCTTGGTCTACTTCTGCCGATGCTGGCGGTAGCAGGGTTGGTTCTGTGGCCAGTCGTAACGGATAACGTCTCCACCCGCGAAATCGTTTTCACAATCTTAAAAGGGATTGCACTGGCCACCAGCCTGAACATTTTGCTCGGTTATACAGGCTATGTAAGTTTCGGTCATATCGTCTTCTATGGTTTTGGCGGCTACGTTGGTTTGTACTTTGTAAATGAACAAGGCTGGTCGATCTGGCTTGGATTGCTTGCCGGCGGAGTTGCGTCGGGGTTGCTCGCTTTTTTACTGGGTAAAGCAATCCTGCGCTTGCGCGGTGCTTACTTCGCCCTGGCGACGATAGGCATCAATGAAGCCATGCGAGCTTTGATCAATAATCTAGATCTGTTCGGCGGTCCGATTGGCTTGACCCTGAACTTCTCGGTCTACAATGCCTATGGCGGCGCAGCTCAGGCTTTGAGTATGTCTTTTTACATCATGGCCGTGCTGACCTTAGCAGCCGTAATTATCAGTCACCTGGTCCGCACTTCGAAGTTCGGTTTGAGCTTGCAGGCCATACGTGAGAACGAAGACGCTGCCGAAGTTATGGGTGTTGTCGCTCCTGATGCCAAGACCTGGGCTTATGTGCTCTCCGCGATTATCCCCGGCATGGTTGGCGTGCTGTTCTTTTTCAAGAACGGCAATGTGGAACCCCACTCCGCTTTCCCGCTGACCGGCTCCATCGAATTGTTGGTGATGGTCATGTTGGGCGGCCAGGGAACTGTTCTCGGACCCATCCTGGGTGCTTATGCGTACCAGGGTATGCGTGGCTACCTCGTAACCAGCAGTTTCTTCAAGGATATCCAGCTTTCTGTCTCCGGTGTGCTATTGCTGGTGATTGTATTATTCATCCCGGCTGGCGCCATTGGCTGGCTGCGCCAACGTTTCCCAGGTCTCAGGAGTGTATTGGCATGACTGTCTTGCTATCTGTACAAGGGGTCACCAAACGCTTCGGTGGTTTGCAGGCCCTCACAAATGTGACCTTCGATCTCCCAGAAGGCCAAATTCTTGGGTTAATCGGTCCAAACGGGGCCGGGAAAACCACTCTGTTCAACGCTATCAATGGGATCTATCCGCCCGAAGAGGGTCGCATTATCTTTCGCGACAAGGATGTGACCACCGAAAAAACCTACTATCATGCCCGCATGGGAATGGCCCGTACTCACCAGATCGTCCAGCCGTTGAACGATCTTACGGTGCGTGAAAATGTGATGGTGGGAGCATGTTTCGGCCGAGATAACCATAAATTGGGACGCGCGTCCGAAATTGCAGAGGAAGTATTGGAATTTCTCAATCTGGACGCACGTATCGATCAATTGGCTGGCAGCTTGAACGTCGGCCAGAAGAAGCGGCTGGAAATGGCCCGGGCCTTAGCTGCCCGTCCGTATCTGTTGCTGCTTGATGAGGTGCTGGCCGGCCTCACGCCCTCTGAGATTGGCGATATGGTTGAAACCGTCAAGAAAATCCGCGATCGCGGCATCACCATCATCATGATTGAGCACGTTATGAAAGCCGTTATGAATGTCTCAGACCGCATCGTCGTACTGGATTACGGCACCCAAATTGCTGAAGGCACCCCGGACGAGATTTCTTCCAATGAAAAAGTCATCGAAGCCTACTTGGGCGATCCAAAACTGGCGGAGAGACTACTTCAGGAGAGGGACTAGGCATGGCGATTTTAGAAATCAATAATGTTTCCTCCGGTTATGGAGAAGTGCAAATCTTATGGGGTCCCAACCTGAAAATCGAAGAAGGGAAATTAACCTGTTTGGTTGGGGGTAATGGCGTTGGAAAGACGACTTTGCTGCGCACGGTGATGGGCTTGATACGCCCTTGGGAAGGTACGATCACCTTCAATGGACAAGATGTCAGCCGGGTACCGGCCTACACCAAAGCCGGGTTAGGGATGGTCCTGGTTCCTGAAGGACGGCAATTGTTCACCGACATGAGCGTTTACGAGAACCTGGAGATGGGTGCATCCAATCAGCGCGCCATCCCCAAGTTCCAAGAAAACCTTGAACGCGTTTATGAAATGTTTCCACGCTTGAAGGAAAGAAAGGATCAAAAATCAGGCACCCTCAGCGGCGGCGAACAGCAAATGCTGGCCGTGGCGCGCGGCATTATGGCTGATCCAAAGGTCTTGATGATCGACGAGCTTTCATTGGGCCTGGCTCCGGTTTTAGTACTGCAGCTTTTTGAAACCCTCCAGCAGCTAAAGGAGCTCGGCATCACCTTGCTGCTTGTGGAACAGAACGTGCAGCTCGCGCTGGCGATCAGCGATTATGGCTATGTCCTCTCTCAGGGGAAGATCGATTTGGAAGGCCCCAGCCGCGAGTTAGCGCAGGACGAACACGTACGGGCTGCCTATCTGGGATTATAATTCGTGCAATCCTTCACATAGGTAGGCGTTACGTAGTTCCCGGGGAAAGAGGGGGTGTTTGGGCGGGCAGAGCCCACCCAAACACCCCCTTCTTCCCTCAAGTGCGTAAGTCCTAATAGTATTTCAACATCCATTTGCAGGAGGTCATCATGTTGGTTGGCGAGCGTATGTCGAAGCCGGTAATCACGATCCCCCCGGATATGACCATCATCGACGCGTTGAATCTGATGAAACGAGAGCGCATCCGGCGTACTCCGGTCATTAGAGATGGTAAGTTGGTTGGAATCGTCTCCGATAAGGATTTGTTGAACGCCTCTCCTTCCCCGGCCTCGTCGCTGAGCGTCTGGGAAATGAATTACTTGCTGAGTAAGATCCAAATTAAAGAGCTGATGACAAAAGACGTGCTAACCGTATCTGAAGATACCCCGATCGAAGAGGCCGCGCGCATCATGGCCGATAACAAGATTGGCGGTCTGCCGGTGATGCGGAACGATCACGTGGTAGGCATCATCACCGAGACAGACTTGTTTAAGATCTTCCTTGAATTGATGGGGGCGCGTGAAAAAGGCGTGCGCATGACCGTCCTGGTGCTCGATAAACCCGGCCAGCTGGCTCGACTGACCGAAGCCATTTCAAACCTGAGCAGTAATATCATCGCCTTCGGCCAGTTTACCGGTGAAGACCCTTCCAACCGGTTAGTCACTTTTAAAGCAACGGGGATAACGGAGGATCAGCTTCAAGAAACCATAACCCCACTTGTGGAAAAGGTGATTGACATCCGCTCCTGTTGAAGCTTACCCCACTTACACATCCGAAATCGGGGCGTCCGCAGTGACGCCCTTTTTCTTTTGCTTGATCAATTCTTTTCCCTGAGCTTCCACCCACTCCCAGGCTGATTCGACCTCGTTAACCTCCTGGCGCGATTCCGGCAATTCTCCATAGCGGACCTTGAGATAGGCTCTGGTGATTAATTCCAGTTCACCTTTCTGAGCAGGAAGCACGTTCGTCAATGTTTGAAGGAACTCCAGCGGCGTGTATGCTGCTGGCCTCGGTACGCCCATCTCCTTGCTTAAATTCATCAATTGAGCGTAAATGCGGCGGATTTTCGCGGCGGCGAGCAGGCGCTGACCCTGCCTGAAATGGATTGCATTGGAAAGTCCCTCACCGAGTTCGGATAATCGCTGCTTAAGACCTTCGCGAAGCAAAGCCAGCAGGTCCACGCCGCTTAACATCGAACGCCGTTCTTGAGCGCTAACTGTTCGCTCTTTGATCAGCCAGCGCGAGAGGCTGACCACGATTAATATCGCAGCCCCGATCACGATGCTCCACAAGAGCAAAGGTTTCAGGTAAGGGGTAAAATTGAAAAAGCCCACTCGTTCGAGCGCCGCAAAAAAACGAGCGCCGATACGCATCATGTTTTCCCGTGTCTGGTCCAGCACGTTGAAGATTTGCTGAGCTGCCTGCCCCAAGCGCCCGCTTGAATCCATAAACTGCTGGGTGAAGAAAATCACTGGGCTGATGATCAAGACGAGGAATACGGCTATCAAACCAAAGAAGAAATCGAGGATGACCTCAACGCTCCCCATACCCTCACCCGCCATGTAAGAAGCGAATGCAGCCAGGCCAACCACGCTGGTTGTCGCCAGAGCCATCCCCAAGAGCCAGCGCCGGTCGAAGGGATTTCCTTGACCGCCTCGCAGCGTGCTCAATACGGAAACCCGGCTGGCAGCCAGGGCGGTTAAACCGGCGAAAGTGAAGATGTAAGGCATTATCCCGGGCGTCTCTCCGGTAACCAACGTGTTGAGAAAGACGTACCCGATGAACATCACGAAACCAAACTGGAAATTCCTCTTGGCCGTCGTTGGCTCAATCAGCCCTTGCGCAAGGGCTATCCCACGCCAGCCGGTTCCCAACACAACCAAAACGATGACGAATTCATCCGGGATCAATCCGGTCAGGTCGTTGAAAGCTCGCAACGGGCGCCCGACTAAATCACTAATCGTCACCGGCTCAGAGGAATAGAGCAGCGTTTTCAAGCCAACAATTATGCTGAGGATAAATACGCTCACGATAACGATCCGGCGGATGTCCATACGCAAGCGCAGGAAATTTAACACCCTCATGACCAGATGGATGCTGAATAAGATCGCGAACAGAATCAAGAACGCGCGCAGGCTGGATACCGCATAGGTCGCCGGGGTCAACGAGCGATACCAGGGGACGATCCAGCTGATATCCATCAGCATCAATCCCAGGATCGCCAATTCCCGCCACGGTCGCCATCGCAAACGCGGCATCTCAGTGATTGCCTGTGAGGACTCGCTCCATTCTCTTGCCATAATGCTCAAAAATCCCTACTGCACCGCAGTCAAATCATAAAATAGCGCTCAGTCAACCACCGGCTGAAAGGGCAGATGGAAAACGCGCACACCGGGAATTTCTCCCGGCGGGTGTTCAGCATAAGTCAGCAAGGTGATCCGCCTGCCGTGTTTACGAAGTTGGGTTAAGGTTTCTAAGAGTTCCAGCGTAGTTACCCCGGTGACGATCACCAGGCTGGCGCCATAAGGGACACGCGGGAGTTCCTTGATCAGAAACTTTTCGAACTGACCGGTTACCACTGAGGTTACCCCAGCCAAAGCCTCGAGTAAAATGCCCAGCTGTTTGGGAGATCGGCCGGGTGGAATGCGGAAAGGCTGGTCGGCGTGTGCCAAACACCCGTTTGAGATCAACCCCACCCGGTATCCATCTTGAATGCCCTGGTGCGCCAACGTCGCCGAAACGCTGATAATGTGTTCCAAAAGCTGTGGATTGGTGCCTTCCCAATGCCGGGAGAAGGTGGAAGCGTTTAAGCAAATCACCAGGACGTTCGCCGTCGTTGGCTGGTATACCTTGACCATCAATTCCCCGGTATGCGCCGTCGCAGGCCAATGGACACGGCGAAAACTGTCTTCCGGATGGTAGTCGCGCACGCCTATCGGCTGGTTTGGATCTTCATACAATCGGCGGGTGGACTTGCGATCGCCGTAGGGATCTTCGGGCGGCAAGCCCAGCGATTGGAATGGGAGCAGCTCGGGGAAGACCGTCAAGACATCCCCCTTGCCGTATTCTTTGGAATGTTCGTACAAGCCGAAAAGGTCGCCCGATTCCAGCCGGGCTGGCCCAACCACGTACCTGCCCCGCTTGCGGAACAACAGAGAATACATCCGGCGGGCCTTCTCAAACCAGCGTAAGCTAAATACGTTGGTCAATAGCCCTTGGTCCAGGATGTGCGTAGGCGCTAGCAAATCTTCATCTTCCGGACCGATCGCTTTCGGCCAGGGATCCTGTACACGCAACCAGGAGATTGGCAGTAGTTTGTGGTTCTCAACCTCCAACCTCAGGGAGACCCGTTCTCCGGGAAACGAACGCGTGTAGTGCGGTTTCCGTTGGTAGCTCACCCCATCCAAAGATCGACGCTGCCACCAGCTGGTCAGTCCTATGACGACCGCCACTAACACCGTGAGCGCGGTCAGCAGGGGAATTTTAATAAACACACCAAAGACGAACAAGATCGCCAAAATCGGCAGCCAGTGTTTGGGTTCCACCTCAACCTTCCACGGGTACTGGAACTGCATCAACGATGTCGGCGACCAGTTCTTGCGGCTGTCTGCCGCGCAGTTGGGCTTGGGGCGAGATCATCAGACGATGCGTCAGCACGTGGGGAGCCATAAACTTGACATCGTCGGGCAACACGTAATCCCGTCCGTGAATCGCCGCCCAGGCCTGTGCAGACCAATACAAGGATAGGGTTGCACGCGGACTGGCGCCGAGCTCGATCTCCGGATGGTCTCTGGTCGCTCGTGAGACCTGCACGATATAGTCGCGCACCGACTCTTCGATACGGACCTGGCTTCTCTCTTCTTGAAGGCGGACAATTTCCTCGGGCGTCGTCACCGGCTGCAAGCCCGGAAACGGATCAGTGGATTTGAAGCGCTCGAGGATGGCGTTCTCCTCTTCCCGGGTTGGATAACCCAGGGCCACCCGTAACAAAAACCGATCCACCTGGGCTTCGGGGAGCGGGAAAGTCCCCTCAAGCTCGACCGGATTCTGCGTCGCCATCACCAGAAAAGGTCTTGGGAGCGGGCGTGTAACGCCATCCACAGTAACTTGCCGTTCCTGCATGGCCTCCAACAACGCAGACTGGGTCCGTGGGGTCGCCCGGTTGATCTCATCCGCCAGCACCACCTGGCTGATGATTGGACCAGCCCGAAACTCGAAGGTTTGCTCCCTCTGGTTGAACCAGTTCAACCCGGTGACATCGGAGGGCAGCAGATCCGGTGTGAACTGGATCCTCCGGAAAGTGCACCCCAGGGTAGCCGCCAGGGTGCGGGCCAGGGTAGTTTTCCCGATCCCGGGTACGTCTTCCAGCAACAAATGTCCTTCACATAAGAGCGCCGCCAGGGTCAGATTGATCACTTCGTCTTTCCCGACGATCACTCTTTGGATGTTTTCTCTCAGTTTGCTGGCGACGTCTGCGATCACAAAAACCTCCCGGGATAGGCCGAAGACTCAAGCATGAGCACAAAAAATCATCACTGGTAAGTTTACCAGAGGGAAACAGGGCTGTAGGGACATCCTAAGTACCCTTTCAGAGGCTGCACGGTTCAAAAAATCCCCGGTGGTATAATCCGCCCATGCCCCAGATCGTATCCCTAGACATCGAAACCACAGGCCTCGATCCGCAGCGGGAGGCGATCATCGAGATCGGCGCGGTGCTTTTCAACGACCGGCGCATCGAGGACAAGTGGACCACGCTGATCAACCCTGGCAGAGCAATTCCCCCGTTCATCACCAACTTGACCGGTATCAGCAACCAGATGGTAGCCAACGCGCCCCCCTTGCAAGCCGTGTTGCGTGATCTGATCGATTTCATTGGAGATACCCCTATCCTCGGGCAAAATATCAGCTTTGACCTGTCATTCTTCCGCCGTCATGGGGCTTTCACCGAAAATAAACGCCTCGATACCTACGAGATGGCTGCCATCCTGATACCTAACGCGGGGCGATATAACCTGGGCGCTTTAGCGCAGGCGCTGACCGTGCCGCTGCCTGCAACCCACCGGGCATTGGACGATGCTATGGTAACCCACGGCGTGTACTTGCGCCTGCATCAGATGGCGCTGGATCTGCCCATCGACTTGCTCGCCGAGATCGTCCGCTGGGGAGAACAGATCGAGTGGGACGGATATTGGGCTTTTCGCCGGGCGCTGCGCCTGCGTTCGAGGGAAACGGTACGTGGCAAGATCGTCAGCCAGGATTACGCCGGGCCTCTGTTCGACCGCCGTGCAGAGCGGCCACCTGCACCCGTCCGGGTCACGGATGATCTGATCCCGATCGACCCCGATGAAGTTGCCGCCGTCCTAGAACACGGCGGAGTCTTCTCACGGCAGTTTCCAAATTTTGAATACCGCCCCCAGCAAGTGGACATGCTGCGCGCGGTGACGGAAGCGCTGTCCGAGGGTCGCCACCTGCTGGTCGAAGCCAGCACCGGGGTTGGAAAATCGTTCGCCTATGTTATTCCCGCCGCGGTTTGGGCGGTTAAAAACAACACCCGCGTGGTTATTTCAACCAACACGATCAACCTGCAGGATCAGCTGATCAACAAAGACATCCCCAGCGTACGGCAAGCCCTCGAGCTGCCCTTGCAGGCCGCAGTGCTTAAAGGCCGCTCGAATTACCTTTGCCCCCGCCGGCTGGAGGCGATGCGGCGCAAAGGGCCAGAAAACGGCGAGGAGTTGCGCGTAATCGCCAAGGTTATGGTCTGGCTGCGCCAGACTAACTCGGGCGACAGGTCCGAGATCAACCTGAACGGTCCTGTCGAGCGTGAAATCTGGTCGCGCTTTTCGGCGGAAGACGAAGGCTGCACATCGGATACCTGCGTGCAGCGCACCGGTGGAGCCTGCCCTTTCTACCAGGCCCGCCAGGCCGCACAGAATGCCCACCTGCTGATCGTTAATCACGCGTTGCTGTTGGCTGATGTAGCCACGGGCAACCGGGTGCTTCCGGAGTTCGACTATTTGATCGTGGACGAAGCCCACCACCTGGAAGAGGCCACTACCAATGCCCTGGGATTTCGCGTCAACCAGTATGAGATCGACCGCCTGCTGCGAACCTTGGGTGGCCCGAAATCCGGGGTATTGGGATGGATCCTGGTCGCCTTGGAGGATGTCCTCACCCCAACGGACTATGCGGCGATTAACCGCCTGGTCGAACACGCTACCGATCAGGCCTTCAGTTTCGAGAATCTCGCCAAGCAATTTTTCCAGACTATCGAGCAGTTTCTCTTCGATCTGCGTGAAGGCAAACCCGTTGGACCGTACGGGCATCAAGAACGCATCTTGCCGTCAACACGCAAACTGCCGGCCTGGGAAGCGGTGGAGATCGCCTGGGACGAAGGCGAAAGAAGGCTCCGTTCCTTGCTAGAAGCGCTCGAACAAATCGGCCAGGGGCTATCCGAGCTGCTCGAGGCGCTGCCAGAGGAGGGACAGGATCTCTACACTCAGCTGACCAGCAACTATCGCCGCTTGAAAGAGCTGCATGAAAATTTAATTGCTCTGGTCTTTGAGCCCGAAGCGATGCGCATTTATTGGGCCGAGCTCCAATCAGACGGGCGCAGGCTGTCCCTGCACGCTGTGCCTTTGCACATCGGGCCGCTCATGGAACGGTTTATCTGGCATGAAAAAGCCGCCGTGATCCTGACATCGGCAACCCTGACCACCGCCGGAGAGTTTGATTATCTGCGCGGCCGGTTGTACGCCGAAGACGCCTATGAACTCGCCCTCGGCTCCCCGTTTGATTATGAGAGCGCTGCCCTGCTCTACTTAGCGGATAACATCCCCGAACCTGGCGACGCGCGCAATTACCAGCGGGCGGTCGAATACGGGTTGATCAACCTGTGCCGGGCTACGGATGGTCGCACGCTGGTATTATTCACCTCTTACGCCCAGCTGCGCCGCACCGCCCAGGCGATCTCACCGGCGCTGGCTGAAAACGACATCATCGTATACGAACAAGGTGAAGGCGCCTCCCCGCATACCTTACTGGAAACCTTCCGTTCTTCTGACAAGGCTGTGCTGCTCGGGACACGGGCGTTCTGGGAAGGAGTGGATATCCCGGGCGATCCGCTGTCCGTGCTGGTGATCGTCAAGCTGCCATTCGACGTGCCCTCCGATCCGGTGATCGCGTCCCGTTCGGAAACCTTCGAAGATCCATTTTCCCAGTACGCCCTGCCGGAGGCGATCTTACGCTTCCGCCAGGGTTTCGGACGCCTGATCCGCACGCAGTTTGACCGCGGTGTGGTGGCTGTATTCGACAAACGCCTGTTGACCAAGAGCTATGGGCGCGCTTTCACCGAATCCCTGCCCCCCTGCACGATTAAGGTCGGCCCGATGGAGCAGCTGCCTCATACTGCCGCCCAATGGCTGAATATTTAAATCAATAGGGGTGTTTTGGCGTGATGCGCTGGCCAAAACACCCCGGTTATGTTGGTATCTGGGGGTCTACTCGCCGGCGTATCGGATGACCAGGTTCCCAATACCTAGGTCGACCCCGATATCGATGCGTTGATCGGAACTCGCATACGCCGGGGAAGTATAGATATCATTCTGTCTCTCGAAATCCGAGGGCGCCTGAACGCTGGTCAGACCCGTATCGGTATTAAACCTGACCGGCAGCCCGCGCGGCAATATGATCGTCGTTTGGCCGATCCCGCCTCCGACGTTGCCTTGAAAATCGCCGCTCTCCGGTAGGGTCAAGCGGGCGGCGCCGACCCCGAAATTCACTTCCAGATCGCTGAGCTCAAGGCCCTGCAGATCGAGCACCAATTGGCCTACACCCAAATCTACCTCCAGATCGAGGGGAATTTCTTCGGTCAGATTTAGATCCCAACCTGTGGAATTCGCATCGCCCGGTAGATAAACGATGACTCCGCTGGTTTTAAGGCTGTAAACTGCCTGGTTCCCGGTTACGGAGTAATCCTGCCTGACGTTTTCGCTATTGCGCATGCGCACCGTGCCTTCCACGAGCATGCCCGGTTCGGGTATGCTCTCGATATGCAGATCGCCTGCGGAAGGATCGATCACGATCCGAGCCTGGTTAATGTCCTCCAGAGGTTGGCTGATCGTTTCGCTGGACAAAGCCTGGCCAGGCTCAAATCGTACTCCGTACAGCCATAGGGACCCAAACAATACGACCAACAAGATCAGCAAACCGATGATTGCCCCCACCGTCGAACGTCGCCCAATTGCGATATCCAGGCCAATGGCGATCAACAGGACCGGCCAGAGACGCAGGATCGTCGTCCATACATTGAGGTTGAGCATACCGAAATTGCTCAGCAAGAAAACCGTGCCAAGGCCGATCAGAAAGATCGGGCCTACCAGGCCCTCCCGACGTAGAATCCCGTCCAACCCAAAGGCGATGAAGATCACGGGCCACAGGCGGATCACCGTATCCCAAATATTGCCAGAGATGATGTTGAGGTTATTCAACAAAAAAACCAGACCGATGACGATCAAAATCAACGGCCCAATCACGCTGACGGGCCGACGATCTCTATTTTCACTCATGTTCGCCTCCGCGAAAACGTCGCAGGATAATCATGATTCCGATGACCACAAGCAGCAACGGCCACAGGATGTCGAAGTCCAACCAGCTGAGCCACGCAAAATTCAAGTTTTGTAAGAGATAGATCACTCCTAATATCACCAGCGCGCCACCGATGATCATGCCAGCCTGCGGGTTCGGCCTGGCGGTTGCCTGGCGAATTTCTTCACCCATCTCGTGGGCGCGCTGGGAGAAATTCCTCCCGCTTGATTGCGCGTCCTGGCCAAATCCCGACGTCGCAGGTTCTCTGCCCTCTTCAGGTAAGAAAATCCACAACAACAGGTAAACGAGCAGACCAATGCCGTTGCCGGCGAGGGCCAGCAATACGAAGAACAAGCGGATCAGGTTGCTGTCGATCCGCAGGTAGCTGCCTAACCCGCCGCAGACGCCGCCCATCATCCGATCCGAGCGGCTGCGATAGAGCTGGGTTCCCATTGAAAACCCTCCTACCTACGAGAACGAAACGTAATGAAGACGAAGTACAGACCCACCAGGATCAAAGCGATCGGCCAGAGGAAATTGATAAATTGGGAGGCAGCCGCCATGATCAGCAGACCCATCACAAAGAGGATTCCCGCCGGGATGAACGCCCAGCGCATCTGCCCATGGGGGTTGGGTACGATGGCTACCAGGGCAAAGGTGAGCCCCAAACCAAGGAAGAGCAGCCCACCGGTTTCAATTCCGCTGAATACGCTGTCAACCAGGGTGATCGCTGCCAGGGTCGCCAGGACGCCCCCTGGAATGATGGCCCACCAGTGCTCCCGGTTGATCAGATAAATCAGGATAAAGCTCGCCGCGATCCCGCCTAATACAATTGCGCCGCTTATGAAATCCCCGACAGAAGGCAGCAACGTATCCAGTAATACCACGATGGCAACCGCCAGCAGCGTCATCCCTGGGATCAACGCCCACCAATGCCGGCGGTCTGAAACGTAAACGGAAAGAAAACCGACGCCGCCGATACCCAATACAAATCCCCAAAAAATATCTCCGAAGGTGATGATATTCAGGTTATCAAGTAAGAAAAGGACGCCACCCAGAATTAATAAACTCCCCCATACAATGCGCGAGGTCAGCCATTTCATAATGCATTCTCCTTAGCAGTTATCGTGTTGAGCATAAAAACCGCCGGGCCGTGCGGCTGCCAGCTTTCAACGGATCAATCCAATTTTGCCAAATTTCCTCCGTTCATAGGATTAAACACCATACGCCTGATTTAGTGGCGACCCAGTTCGCTCCTCAGGAGCGGAGAACGAGCTGAGTCGCCACTACTACTATTTACGCAATAGCTCCAAAAAGGTTTCAAAGATGATGGGGCATTACGCGCCGAGCTCTGCTTCGGATTCCAAAGCAGACTCAATCAGCGCTCTTTTCTGATCCCACAACCGCTCGGTGAGGGAGACGTGATAAATATGCGGGTTCATCAAGCGGCGAACGCCTGGGTCCAACCGCTCTACGTCTTTTTTCCGCAGCGAACGCATCGCTTCGATATCGGGAAGGTCTACGACCAGCCGTCCTTCATCCAAAACATCATTGAGCAGCAGCTCGACTTCCGAGACCTGATCTTTAGGCAATAAGCGCTGTTTAGCGACCTCGTAAGGGTGGCGCAGGTTGATGGAGTCCATCTCCCGTGGGTCTTCATCATCCAGGCTGAGCAGATCAGCTGTTGCTTTTCCACGAGAATCGTAAATCCGCCAGACGAGTTTATGTCCGGGGTTGGGTGTTTTTTCGGACGATTCGGAAACTTTGATAGCCGGGATCCAATTCCCCTGATCGCAAACGGCGACCAGCTTGTAGACGCCGCCCAGGGCAGGCTCGCCCCAGGATACGATCAGGCGTGTGCCCACACCGTATACCAAACGCTCGATCAATTTATCTGCGTCCATCCCGTAGCGCGGCGCTTCTTGCTGGATTTGAGTGAGGATCTGCCAGATGGTCAACTCATCCAGGTTGTTCGAGAGGACGATGGATGTTTGTTCAAAGCCGGCTTTATCCAGCAGCTTGGCAGACTGAATGCTCAGGAAAGCCAGGTCGCCCGAATCCAACCGGATGCCGGTTGGTTGGTAACCCTTCTGGCGCAACTCCTCGAATACCCTGATCGCATTTGGGACGCCGCTCTCCAGGGTATCTATTGTATCCACCAACAGCAGGCAGTTATCCGGATATACATCAGCGTAAGCGCGAAAAGCTTCCAGCTCGCCGTATCCCAGCGCCATGAACAACTGCACCATACTATGGGCGTGAGTGCCTTTAGCTGGTAAACCCAAGATGCGTGAAACACCCACGTTGGAGGAGAAATCTGCGCCCCCGATCAACGCAGCGCGCGCGCCCGCGTTGGCGCCCTTATCCTGACCCCTCCGGAGCCCAAACTCCAGCATGAGCTGCCCGCGCCCGCTGTCGTGGATGCGGGCAGCTTTCGTGGCGATCAGAGTCTGGTAGTTGATATGGTTTAAGAGCGAAGTTTCCAGGATCTGGGCCATGGCGATTGGGCCTTGGACGACGGTCAAAGGAACGTTAGGATGAACTACCCGGCCTTCGGGGATGGCTTTCAGGCTGATGCCTGAGAAATCTCCGTGTTTGCGCAGCCATTGGAGGAAATCTTCGGCAAATAACTGCCGGCCGTCCTCGCCCTTCAGGCTGCGTAGATATTCCAGGTCATCCTCCGTGAATCGGACGGATTGCATCCAGTCCAACAACCATTCCAAGCCGGCGCTGATGCAGTACCCGGCTTTATGCAGTCCGTAATCAGGATAACGGCGAAAATAGTGGTCGAACTGGACAGTTTTTTCGTGTAACCCCATGCGGAAATATAACTGCGCCATGGTCAGCTGATACTGGTCGGTAAACAAAATCCCCTCAGCCTGACGTGATTCTTTTTCCTTCATCTTTTCCTACCTGATTCTCATTACCTGCTCGGTTCCGTTCAGGGAGAAAAAGGGAGGATTTGGGTGTGTTTGGCCCTCCCGAATCCTCCCTTCTAATGACATCGTAAAACCTTTCAACGAATATCTACGGATCCCACCCCCATATCTACATCAATTTCAATTTTGTTGGCGGCCGAATCGAAATCTGGAGACCGGTAACGGTTTCCGTTCTGGGGAAAGCGACCTCGATTCACTGTAATCCCCGAGAGACCACCATCGACTTTGATGTTGGCTGCCACGTTTTCCGGGACGTGCAAGGTTACAGACGCTGCGCCGCTGTCGATATCCGCGCGAGTATAGCCCGCAGCCCGGGGCAGCAGAACTTCCGTTGAGCTCGCTCCGGTTTCTATTTTCAGATCCTTGACCATCAAATCGGAGAGATCGAGATACGTGTCGCTTGCTCCACTCTTAACCGTCAATGCCAGGGGCGTTGCCGTTGTCAGATCAACCTGCCAGTTGAATCCCTGGGAGTTGAACCAGGTCCATGGAAAGATCCACATCCCTTCCGAGGGGACCTTCAAGTCCACTTCTAAAACCCCATCTCTTTTCCGGGAATCTACGCCGACGCCCCCGACAAAAGAGCCGCTTAGAAGTTCGCCAGATTCAGCGCCACCTTTGACATGGAGACGTCCGGCGCCGTGGCGAAAGGTGATGGCAGCCTCTTCCGCGCCTTCCAGCGGTACAGAGGCCGTTTCGGCCCCTTCAGATCCCCTCCGGAAGACCGTACCCCACAGGATCGAAAGGCCGATCAAAATCAAGAATGCAGGCCCCAGTAAATTCCACACGCTGATCCCAAGCGGCTGCAGATAGCCCAGGTTGTCCAGCAGCAACAGCAGTCCAAAGAGGATCAATACCCCGCCCCAGAACAATCGCCCTCTACGCATCTCACACACTCCTTAGTGATTATTCGGCACGCAGGTCACTAGGTGAATCGAACCATTTATCCCTTCGAGACTTGAGCGCGCCGGCGGCGCAACCATTTCTCGATCTCTATCGCCCAAAAAACAACGCTGCTTAACGCCAGGCAAAGCGCCAGATCCGGCAGGGAGAGCGGGCCGGTGCGGAAGAAGGTTTGCAAAAACGGGAGGTAGATCACCGCCAGCTGCCCGGCAAGCGTAAGCAGCACCGCCCCTAACATAGCCCGGTTGGATAACAGCCCGATGGTCAATAACGACTGGCTTCGGGAACGAATCGCTAACGCATTCCCCATTTGGGAAAGCGTCAAAGTGGTAAACACCATGGTTTGCCATTGGGGATGGTGTACGGACCACAGCCAGAAGCCTAAACCTAAGGAAACCAGCCCCATCAAAACACCAACCCAAATTATCGACCAACCCATACCTCCACCGAAAATATGTTCTTGTGGATTATAAGGCTTGCGGTCCATTACGTCCGGTTCGGAGGGTTCGACGCCCAGCGCTAAACCTGGCAAACCATCGGTAACCAGGTTGATCCACAGGATCTGCAGCGGTTGCAGCGGAAGCGGCATACCAAAGAACGGCGCCGCCAGCATAACCCATATCTCGCCGGTGTTGCTGGTCATAGTGTATTTGATGAATTTGCGGATATTGTCGAAAATCGTTCGCCCCTCTTCGACTGCGGAAACGATCGTGGCAAAGTTGTCGTCCAACAGCACCATATCCGAGGCTTCTTTCGATACATCGGTTCCGGTAATACCCATTGCTACACCAATATCCGCCCGTTTTAACGCCGGCGCATCGTTTACCCCATCCCCAGTCATTGCGACGATCTCGCCCTTATTCTGGAGCGCTTCCACGATGCGAAGCTTGTGTTCTGGGGAAACGCGCGCAAAAACACTGACCTTCGCCACCTGCCTTTCCAGCTCTTCGGGAGAAAGGGTGCTCAGGTCCTGACCGGTAAGGATGCCGCCATCCTTATCGATGCCCAACTCTTCAGCGATATAGCGCGCCGTGAGCGGGTGGTCGCCGGTGATCATAATTGGGCGGATCCCGGCTCGTTTGCAGGTTGCCACCGCATCTTTGACCTCAGGGCGGGCCGGATCGATCATGCCCATTAAACCGACAAAGATTAGCTCTTTTTCTAACTGGGATTCCTCGATTTCTTCCGGTAGTTGCTCCAAACTCTGGCAAGCCACGCCCAAAACCCGCACTCCCTGCTTGGCCAGCTTTTCATTAGCTTCTTGGATGCGTTCTAACCACTCACCATTCATATCTTCGGCGTGATCATCGCACCAGATCTGGTTGGTGATCTCCAGCAAGGAGTCGACCGCTCCCTTTGTAAAAACTACGTAAGGGAAGCGACCGATCCACCCCTCCCACTTCCAAACCCCTTTAAATTTATCCGGGATCGACTCGGCTGTCTGGGGGAACCGGTGAACGGTGGTCATCCGCTTTCTGTCCGAATCAAAGGGGACTTCCGCCGCCCGAGGGAATGTTTTTTCCAATTCTCGTTTAGGCAAGCCCATGCGCGCGCCAGCCATGACAATGGCGCCTTCGGTCGGGTCGCCGACGATCTGCGCTTCTTCCCCCTCCCATTCCAATACTGCATCATTGCACAACGCGCCGCCGGTGAGCAGCAGGCTTAACGCAGGGTGGTTCTTCAGCATCTCGGTTTGTCTGGGGCTGGGAGCCGGCGCTTTTTCAAGCTCGCCAGGCTGCTCATCACCCACATATTCGCTGTATTCCACGGTATGCCCGGCGACGTCCAGAACCGTGACCGTCATCTGGTTCTCTGTCAAGGTGCCGGTCTTATCGGAACAGATCACGGTGACTGACCCTAAGCCTTCTACTGCCGGTAATTTGCGGATCAACGCCTCCCGGCGCAGCATTCGCTGGGCGCCCAATGCCAGGGCGATCGTCACGACTGCTGGAAGTCCCTCCGGGACAGCCGCGACCGCCATGCTGATCCCGGTAAGAAACATAAACCTCAGATCTTCCCCACGCAGCACGCCGAGGCCGAAAACGATCAGCACCAAAACCAGGGCAGCCACCGCCAGAGACTTGCCTAACTGGTCGAGCCGGCGCTGCAGAGGAGTTTGTTCCATCCCGGCCGTCTGGATCAGGTTAGCAATGTTGCCTAACTCGGTGGACATCCCGGTTTGCACGATCGCCGCTTGACCCCGTCCATAGGTGGCGACCGTTCCCATGTAAGCCATGTTGCGGCGGTCGCCCAAAGGGAGCTCCTCGCTGGCGACGAACTGGGCATTCTTCTCCACCGGCTCCGATTCACCGGTCAGCGCGGCCTCCTCTATGCGCAAGTTGACCGATTCCACCAGGCGAGCATCCGCCGGTACACGATCCCCGGCATCCAGGATCACCACGTCCCCCGGAACCAGTTGCTCGGCCGAGATCTCGCTGATATGACCCTCGCGGCGTACCTTGACGGTGGGTACGGACATTTTCTTGAGCGCAGCCATGGCCTGTTCTGCGCGGTATTCCTGGCGAAAACCGAGCAGCGCATTGAGGATCACGATAGCCAGGATGGCTACCGCGTCTTTCCAGTCCCCAATGAAGAACGAGATTACCGCGGCGACGATTAAAATGACCACCATCGTGTCGGTCATTTGTTCCCACAAAATCTGCCAGGGGCTCTTCAGACCGCCCTCCTCCAACTTGTTGGGGCCGTATTCTTCCAACCGTTGGGCGGCCTGATCCCTGCTCAGCCCTTCCTCTGAAGAGCCTAATTTCTGAAGGACTTCCTCCACACCGAGCTGGTAGTATTCGTTCAATCTATTCGAGCTCCCTGGTGTTATTATCGTCTATTGCGCTGTCTTAGGATCAATTCCCGTACAAAGCGGTAAAAACCGTAACTCCCCAGGATTCCAGCCATGATTAAGGTTAGGTGTGCGCTGATCCACAGGAGCACCTGCAAGGCGCTGCGCCAGCGTTTGACCCGAAACGTCGAGGCAACCGGGAATAATATCGGTTTGTCCCAGACAAAGCTGGCCAGGCGGTCGAGGAAGTCTTGTCTAACACATCCTTCCAGGCTGAAAATATAGATCTCGTCCGTCCAATACCAGGCCAGGCGGAGATCTCGAGCCAGTTCGCCCCAGCTTAACCGCTGGCCGTCTCCCAACCCGATCGATACACCGCCGCCGGTGCTGCCCAGCCCAATCGCCTGGGCGTGCGGGGCATAGTTCCACAAGAATCCCGGACCAATCTGGGGGTTAGTGTACGAGGTATACAACATTAACACTTCTCGGTCGGTTGCAATGTCAGGGAGGTGGGCCAGTTTCGCCAATAAATTGGCGTTGGTTTGCCTTTCGTCCACGACTAGGGGGAGTTTGTAGCCATCCACCGGATATCCATCAAGACGCATCCGAGCGATAAGCGTGTTGAAATCAGACGCCGCCTGCCCCAGGTTACCCCTTCCAAACGCCCGACCCACTAAAAACGGAACTTGGGGCCATGGATCAGCCGCTAACTGGCGCATTTCCCGAATGTCTGGCTCGAAGTCTAAGCCAATACCGCACCATTCCAAAGATTCTGATGCGGTCCACTCCTTGAAAGCAGCATAATAAGCGAAGCATTGGGGTATGTTGTGTGCATTGAACCAGTAGCCCTGCTCTTGGGGCAGCAGTAACCAGGCGATTACTGGGATTTCAGCAGCGTTCAACTCCTTAACAACCGCGCTGCGTCGGGCGCTAAAATCCGGTATCCCCAGACTGACGCGGGCGTTCATTTTCTTGAGCGCATCAAGTACCCGCGTTTGAGTGAATACCTCATCCACTTCATCACTCTTCAGTTCGCAGAAGAACGTCAGACGTGGTTTGCCCATCCTATCGCTCCAATCCTTTCCCTCTCATCTGTACGGGCACTTTGGGTCTTTGGAATGCGCCCAATATCCGGGCTTTCGCTGAGAGTATACCGCAAGTGATCGTATTTCCACCCGGCTCTTCAGCCCGTTCTCAATAGCTCAGGTTATCGGGGCGACTATAGTCCGCCAAAACCTTCCAGTACCTTGCTAATCGGATTTCTTCTTACGCGGTCTGTTGCTCTTTCTCCCAGGAGTGCTCGAATGATCCTCTACAAAGATCGTTGCAGCCTTTTCGAAGGGCAGATCGCTGCCAAAAGCGTGACGCAAATCCTCCAGGTTTTCGATGATCCACACATATAAATCGCTCTCGGTTCTCCCTGGAAATTCCTCAAGGATCTGCTGTTCCCGAACGATGCGCACCATCGGCAGGTAAACGTTATCGTACCAGGAGATCACGGCTTCATCTTCCTCCACGGCATTTTGACGTTGCTCCCCCAGGTACCAACGATGCACGCTGATATGCTCGAGCAAGCGTTCGTACATTCCCGGTATGGTCAAATGAATTTGTGAACTCGGCCGGAGAGCTTTGATACGGGTGCGCTCCAAAAAATCTTTCTCCTCCTGGTCGAGGATCAAATGGTCCACCCAGGCAGCTTTTTTCAACATGTTGACCAATTTCGCGAGCGGCCATTCTTGGTAGTCGGTGATGTACTGGCGGGCCACCTGCTCAAAATCATCTTCTTCTTTATACGCCTCCCGGCGATACCACTGGTACTCGATGATCCACAAATACAAATCACCCGAAGTTCGTCCTGGAAACTGACCGGGCAGCCCTTGTTCTTCGATCACCGTCTCTAAGGGCCGGAAGACATTATCGTACCAGGAGGCCACGGCCTCTTCATAAGGGACTTCTGAGCGGCGTTGCTCTCCAAGATACCAGCGATGGACATTGATGTGTTCGAGCAAGCGTTCGTATTCGCCTGGCAAGGTCAATTCGATTGTTGCTTCAGGATGGAGTTTGTTTAGATTGGTTCGCTCAAGGAACTGGGCGTACTCGCCTTTGAGTTCGAGATCTCCCATCTGCACATCCACAGTGAGCGGTACAGAGATATCGATCTCAGTAATGGATGCATCGATGAACTCTTGTCCCCGCTCACGCGCCACGGATACACGGTGGTTGCCATCCTTGACGAAGTAGATCTCACCCATTTGATAGAGCTCTACAGGCGGTAAAGGTACTTCGGTCAGATGCGCCTTATCGATGCTCACCCACCGATCTCGGGTTCGTTGCTGCTTGGGTAAGAAGGCCCGATCGAAGTCGCGGTATCGGCCCATACTGCCAACAATGCGGTCAATCTGCACCTGCCGGAGACCAACGTAATGCTGGCCGCGCGCCGGCAGGCGCCCCTTGACTTCATCGAAGGGCAGCAGTTCGTTGGTATCACCGGTCAACCAGGTAATCATCATCCGCCAGAGCGACTTCCAGATTGCACGTTCATAATCTTGATTTGCCAGATGGTCAATAGACATTTTTCTATCCAATTACCCACATTCCGCACCCCTGGATACAATAATCCGGGAATTTCCCTGAACACGGC